>DMPQ01000016.1 GCA_003455945.1 Planctomycetaceae bacterium | reverse complement strand
CGTGCGACATCGATCGTTCTGACAGCCGTTAGGTTCGATTGACGTCACTGACGGGGCTGATCCCGGCGCTTCGCTTCGGGCTGGTCGTGTCGGTCAGGACTCGCGGTCCCAGCGAGATTCCGACAGCTCCGTGCCTCCCAGCCCGCCGCGTCAGCAAGAGGTCTTCGTGCCCTTTATGGGGACCAATGCTGCAACCAACTCGGTCGCACGACGGGAATCAGCACGCGGCGGGTTCTGCAAGTCGCAGTAGTTTTTCGGCTCGGTCTCCCCCATGGAGCCTCGGCTTCATTTACGATCCGACCATCGCGGGCAACTCCCCCACAGGTTGCCTCCGGCTGGATTCGTGAGTCGTCGGCGCCCGAGCGGCCGACGATCGGGTGGCGACTGCTATGGGGCCCGGGCGTGCCGACTTTGTTCCGGACGTGGGGTGGTTTCGCGCGCTGCAGCGACGCGGAGTCGATCTGACTCGTATCGCGACCGACGCACAGCTCCCCGGAACGCTCTTCGATCGTCGTCAACAGACGCTGGAAGTCGCTCGTCGAGGCGTGCTGATCGGAGCGCTGATCGACGCTGTCGGGACTCCGGACGATCCGTTCGCCGCCGTCGATGCGCTCGACGCCGAAACGCCCAGTCCGTGGCTGCCGATCTGGTACTGCTCGGCCGATCTCTCGGCGGCGCTGAGGCGTTGCGACGAGTTCCGGCCGTTGGTCGGACCGGTCGAATCACGCACGGTACGAGCCGACGATCAGCTCCGCTGCGAGCTGACGTTGTCCTCCCCTGACTCGGACGGCGCCGCGCTGCAGCTGCTGTTCGATGCCGCTCTGTTGCTGCGCGCCGCAGGTCTGGCCTGTGAGCGGACGATCGTTCCGCTGCGCATCGAATCGCCGATCGGCTCGACCCTGGCTCGTCGCGTCGAGGGACGTTTCGGCGCTCCGGTCGTCCGAGGCGCCGTGACGACGATCGTCCTCGCGGCTCGTGATGCCGACCTGGCGATTCCCGGTGAAGCGAGATATCGCTGCGGCCTGTTGCGGCCGCTGGCATCGCGAGGGGATGCGGCATCGGGAGAGACATTGCGAAGGTTTCGCGAGATGGTGATCGACACGATCGCCGGCGGCGAGACGACGGTCGCCTACGCCGCGACTCGCTTGAGCACGTCGGTCAGGACGCTGCAGCGGCGACTGCACGAAGAGGGTTCGGCGTTTCAGATCGCGCTCGCTCAGGTTCGACGCGAACTGGCGGAACACTACCTGGCCGAGACGACGTTCGGCCCGACCGAAGTCGCGTTCCTGCTCGGCTATCGCGATCCGAATTCCTTCTATCGCGCGTTCCAGAACTGGACCCGCACGACTCCCGAGAGTTACCGTCGCCGGCGGCGCGAGATGGTATCCGGAACGTAGCGGACCGGCGGCGAAATCGAACGCGCTGCGTGGCGTCTCGAANNCGCGGGCCCACGTCGGGGCCGAAGCGAGCGATGTCGGCTCCGTGATGGACCGGCTCGATCGACCGGCGTACGCTCCCTTTTCCCGCGCCACACTCGCCTCGCCACGGAGATCGCCCTTCATGCGCTCCCTTTCGACTCCCGTATCGACTTGGGTCGTTCGCGTCATGTCGACCCTCGCGATCGTCGGCCCGACTTTGCAGACCGGATTCGCGATGGCTCAGGAGTCGTCGGCGAGCGCCGATCGCGCGTCGGGGAACGGGCGGCATGTCGTCGGACCGGACTACGACGTCGATCCGGCGCTGACCGATCTCGGCAATCCGAAGGGGAAGCAGTTCGAATTCGAGATGTCGCTGGCCGAGAGTCGCTACTTCCGCGGTGACGATGCCACGCTCGATCGGACCAAGCCGATCCGCGAGAAGCGCCGCATCTGGGTCTACGTCCCGGCAGCGTATCGGGACGGCACCGAGGCGCCGCTGTTGGTGATTCATGACGGTCCGAGTCAGCTCGATCTGGTCCGCAACGCGCTCGACAATCTGACGATCGCCGAGGATCCGGCGCGGCGCCTTCCTCCGTTCGTCGTCGTGTCGGTGCAGAACGGCGGCGACGACAGCAAGGGGAGCCAGCGCGGTCTGGAGTACGACACGATGTCGCCCCGCTACGCCGAGTTCATCGCCTATGAGGTGCTGCCGGCAGTCCTGGCGAACGACGAGATCCGTCAGGCGTATCCCGGATTGGCGTTCACCGAGGATCCATGGGGACGAGCGGCGATGGGCTGCAGTTCGGGAGGGGCCGCGACGCTGACGATGGGCTGGTTCCGTCCCGATCTGTTCCGTCGGCTGATCACCTACTCGGGAACCTTCGTCGACCAGCAGGATGACGACGCGCCCGAAGAAGCGGCGTATCCCCTCGGCGCCTGGGAATACCACTCGTCGATGAAGCTGATCGAGACGAGCGAGAAGAAGCCGCTGCGGATCTTCATCCACGTCGCCGACCGCGACCTGCGCGCCGACGATCCGGAGGAGACGTATCACAACTGGGTGATGGCGAACGAGCGGACGGCCGATGCGCTCGAGGCCAAGGGGTACGACTACCGCTATGTCTTCAGTCGCGGGAGCGGCCACTGCGACGGCAAGGTCTTTCGTCAGACCTTGGCCGATACGCTCCTGTGGATGTGGCAGGACTACGAGTCGCCCCGCTGAGCGTTGACGCTCGGACGGGCAACGGTCACGAGCCTCTCGCTCGAACGCCTGCCCTCGATCAGTCGCTCCAGTCGGCGCCCAGGCGCGTACCGACCAGCTGCCGGATGCGGGACCAGTCGTCGGGGCAGACCTCGTGCGCCAGCGGTTCCGCGATCGGCATCAACGAGGCGATCCGTCGAAGCGACGTGTCCTCGGAGAGCAGCAGCGCTTCGAGCCAGTCCTCGAGATGCGAAAAGTCGAACAGCAGCACCTCGGCGATCCGGATCGACTCCTGCACCGTGAAATCGCTCCCGTGCGGCAGCAGGAATCTGAGGAGCTCGACTCCCTTCGACAGTCGCATCCTCCGGACGATCTCGACGCAGCGCAGCTGTCCGTTGCGTGACATGGCCGGAAAGCGTTCGGCGATCAGTTGCTGAACACGCACGTTGCGGCAGCGAACGAGCGCCAGCGTCGCAGCATCGGCCAGCGACGCTTCGGTGCGATCGACCAGACTCAGCAGCGGCTCTTCGTGACCGACGACCGGATGCCGCGAGGCGAGCTCGAGCGCCGCGAGGGCAAGGGGCGAGCGCCCCGCGTCGTCGGCCAGTTCGCGCAGCCCCCGTTCGATCCGCTCGTCCGCTTCGCCGCGCCGCTGCAGGCACTCGAGCGCGATGGCGATCTCGCCGCTATCCCCGTCCTCGAAGTCGAGTTCGAGCGAGGTCGAGGCGCGAGCGAGTGCCTCGGCCTTCTCGCGCATCGCTTCGATCGGCACCCGGAAGAAGATCTTCGACGTCCGCTTGAGCTGCTCGATCCGATCGAGATGCGGGGCGAAGATCGGTGCCGGCGAGACCGACAGCGCTTCGATCAGCTTCCCGGCACAGCGGCAGGTCCGATCGACGATCGGGCGTCCGGCCGACATCGCCGCAGCTCGATCCAGACACTCGCCGACCCGTTCCGCCGGAATCGGCAGATGACCGATCAGCGGAAAGTCCCGAAACGCCTCGTCCGCCCCGAAGCGATCCCATCCCGCGAACAGCGCCTCGATCACGTGCGGATCGTGCGTGTAGCTGGCGGTCAGCAGGTCGAGCGCCGCCGAGCGGATCCGGGGCCGATCATGAGACATCCAGGCGACGAGTTGCGGATCCGAAACGGCCATGGTCGGGCGAGAGGTCCTCGGTGGCGAAGCGACGGCACCTTCCGGAACGGACCGGGAAAGCCTGCGGCGCAGCGGAACAGCTTACCGGACCTCGCGAATTCCCTCCAGACACCGAACCGCTCGGCGATCGGCTCCGTATCGAAGTTGACTACAAATGTAGTCACTCGTACGATGCGACGGTGCGGCGAGAACGGGTGCGGCGGCAGGAGCGATGCGATGGGACGCAAGCCGACGGCGGGGGGAGCCGGAACGACCGAAGCCGAGATCCTGAAGTTCCTGGATCAGCAGGGCTCGGCCACGGTCGGCGAAGTCGCCGAACATATCGCGTCGATCGGCGGCCAGGCGCGGACGACCGTCCTGACGACGATGGAACGCCTGAGAACCAAGGGAGCCCTGACGCGACGCAAGGTCGGCGGCGTCTTTCGATACTCGCCGAAGCTCGAGCGCCGGACGCGTCTGAAGGGCCTCGTCGATCAGTTCGTGCGCCGCTCGCTCGCCGGGAGCATCGCCCCGTTCGTCGCCTATCTGGAAGGAGCCCCCGAGATCTCGGCCGACGAACTCGCCGAACTGCGCGAGGTCGTCGAGCGGATCGAGTCGCGTCGTCGCGGAGACGAGCGATGAACCTCCTCGCGCTCCCCCACGAGTCGCCGCTGATCGGTGCACTCCTCGCCTCGGTCTGGCAGATCGCATTGCTCGCCGGGCTGGCCGGCCTGCTGATCGGTCGCTTCGCGATCGTCGGCCCGCGAGCCGAAGTGTTCGCCTGGCGCTGCGTGCTGCTCGCGACGATCACGATCCCGTCGGTCCATCTGCTGCTTGCCGCCGCGAGCGAGAAGCCGCCGATGACTCATGCCTGTCGAGCCGATGGGAGATGCTGCCTGGAAGCGGCCGAGCGTTCCCAAAGAATCGGTCGGATCGAACTCGGGACTGCGGCCGCCTGGGGAATCCTCGTCATGATCGGCGGAAGCCGATGGCTGATCGGACGACGTCGCGCCGTGCAGATCGCGCTTCAGGCTCGGCCGATCGCGGTCGAAGAACGACTCGACGGAGCCTCGGGAACCGGCGACCGGGCGATTCCGATTCTCGAGTCGCCGACTTCGATCGGCCCGCTGACGGTCGGTCTCTTTCGCCGCGCGATCATCGTCCCGCAGGATTTCTTCCGCACCTTCGATGTCCGTCAGGCGACGGTGGTGCTGGCGCACGAGCGAGCGCATGTCGAGTCGCGCGACGTACTCTGGTCCGCCGTTGCCTCGATCGTCCGGATCGCCGTCGCTTGGCATCCGGGAGCGGGACTGATCGAGCGTGAACTGCGTTGGGCTCAGGAACGAGCGGCGGACGAACGAGCNNCGGGTTCGATCGTCCGACCTACGCCCGTCTGCTGCTCTCGGCGCTCGAGCAACCGAATCGGTCGAGCCGTCCGGTCAGTCTGCCGACGACCGTCGGCGCGGACAGCGAGCTGCTCCGACGATTCCGGTCGCTCGACGGCCGGCGCTCCGGGGCTCCGCTGTCGCGTCGGACGCCACTCCTCCTGACGCTTCTCGTGCCGTTGGTCGTTCCAGCGATGTCGCCACCGAGTCGCGCCGAGTCGATCGCTCGCCCTTCCGGCGAATCGTCAGTCCGCTCGGAACCCATGAACTTCTCGTTCGATACTCCGCTTGGCTGCTCGACGATCGCGGTCTCGGAACCGCCCCCGGGGCCACGGTTCCGAGCGGTCGATGATGGTCCGGAGGGTAAGTCCGTTCTTCGACGAGTCCGCATCGGCGCCCTGACCATCCTGACTCTGCCACGCGACATCGGTCCCGACGACTGACGGTCGCTCCTTGCCGCTCGTCGCACGCCGTCGAGCTTCGAACTTCGTCCATTTTCGGGAGACGTGATCATGTCACTTGCGCTACCGGTGCGCGCGGCGTTCCTGCTGCTTGCCCTGCACCTGCCGTTCGGCACTCTCGCCGGCCAGGACTCCGAAGTCGTTTCGGCAGACGATCGCCCGCTTGCCGTCGAGCGGCTGAACGCGTGGATCGACCATTTCGGTCGAAGCGGACTCGGCAAGGAGCTTCCGTCGGACCTGCGTCAGCAGTTGGTTCGAGCGTCATGGTCGGTCGATCCGGAAATGCTGCTCACGCTCGACGCGCGGATGCGGGCCGACGGCGGCTGGGGAGACCCGAGCCATCGTCTGGGCGCATTGCTCGCGGCGGAGCGATGGGAAGCGATCGAGGGTTGCGAGGTGCTCGATCCGTCGCAAGCGGGCGCCGAGCGGATGCTGCCGTTCTGGATCGACGTCGCCCGTCAGGCGAGGAACACCGGCGACCTCGCTCGGATCGACTGGGCGCTCGCCCAGGTCGACCGGTTCGAAGACGACCCGGAAGCGTTCTTTCGGGCGATCGACCCGAACACCCGAGAAGGACTCGTCTCGCTCGGAAGAACCCGCGGAAGGATCGCCGCGACTCGAGCGCTGATCCTGATCGCGCGACTGGAAACGCTCCGCAGCTCGCTGCCGATCGGCGAACTGATGTCCGACGAACAGGCGTTCGATCTCGAGCGAACGACGGAACGGCTGCATCAGGCGGCCGGAGACGTACCGAGCTTTCCGATCGTCGGCCTCATCCCGATGAACGCCATTCGCCTTCAATTGCTCGACTACGCGACGCTCGAATCGTGGCGCCCGGAAGAGGTATCGAAGGCCTCGGCATCGAGCGTCTCTCCCGATGTCGAACCGAAACGCCCTCTTCGGCAGGCTCCATGGGGGAGCGTCTGGAGTCGCGTCCCCGACTTCGACCAACCGATCGTTCAGGCCTGGGTGACTCGCCGGATCGCAACGAACGAGACCGACGCGGTCTTCGCCTATCTGCAGGCCGGGAAGGGGCCAGCGGCGGCCGAAGCGAAGCTCCTCGCGCGATTGGCCGGCGCCGACTCGGTCGACGCGACGACGGCGAAAGCCGCTCTCGAGCGGTGCGAGTCGTTGGTCGCGTCGTTCGGATCCTCGTGGTGGGACGCCGAGTTCGATGCGGTCACCTCGCTGGCGTTCGCGTATCGCCATCGGGGCGATCTGGCGGGGCGGCTNNCTGCCTGACGAGATTCGAAGGCAGACCTCCTATGCTGCGAGCTACGAGCGTCTGCTGACCGAACTGCGGGGACGGATCGAATCGGAACGAGTCGAGTTCGTCTGGGATCATGTCCGGCATTCGGTCCCGCTTCGATCGGCCGCCGAACTGTCGGCCGTGCGAGCCGCCGGCTACCACGCCGAATACCATCGACTGATCGAGATTGCGGACTGGACCGGAGCGGCCGGATTCGTCGCCCGCAACTTTCCGCTCAACAACGCCTGGCGATCGAGCTATCCGACGTTGGGAGCCGAGTCGACTCGGCGGATCGGGCTGCCGGCGACTCTCGCGTGGGCTGCCGAGATCGACGACCAGGAGGCTCGCGCCCTGATCGAACTCGGAGCGATCGCCGAGCGATTCCGGCGCGCGACCGAGCCGGCGATCCTCTACTACGAGGGTTGGCGCCCCGACGCGATCGTCCCCGATTTCATGTGGCCGACCGATGGGTGCTGAATGACCGCAGCAATCTGAGCCCTGCGATCATTGCGTGCGTCGATTTGCGATGCGAACCGTCGACCGCTAGCCTGTCGGCGGTTCGCTCCGCACTTTCCGACGCATCGTGAGGCAATCGGATCATGACTCGCGCGATCGGTCTCTCGCCCCGCTTCGTTTCCGTGTCGATGATGCTCGCGCTGACGGCGCTCGGCCTCGTCGCTTCTTCATCGCGAGCGCAGCCGCTTCCGCGCAGCTCGCCCGAGGCGCAGGGGGTCTCGTCCGAACGACTGATCGAGTTCGTCGAGGAGATCGATCGCCGGATCGACACGATGCACAGCTTCATGCTGGTTCGGCACGGCCACGTCGTTGCCGAAGGGTGGTGGAAGCCGCAGGGGCCGGACGACGCGCATGTCCTCTGGTCGCTCAGCAAGAGCTTCACCTCGACCGCGGTCGGATTCGCCGTCTCGGAAGGGCGATTCGATCTCGATGATCCGGTCCTCTCGTTCTTTCCCGACGAGGCGCCGTCGGAGCCGTCCGAGAATCTGCGGGCGATGCGCGTTCGCGACCTGCTCTCGATGTCGACCGGTCATCAGGACGAGCCGCGGATGACTCAGGACGAGTCGTGGGTTCGGACGTTTCTGGCGCATCCGGTCCCGCATCGTCCGGGTACCTTCTTCCGCTACAACACTCCGGCGACCTACATGCTCTCGGCGATCGTCGAGAAGACGACCGGCGAGTCGCTGACCGACTACCTGCAGCCGCGTCTGTTCGAGCCGCTGGGGATCGATCCGCCGCGGTGGGACAAGTCGCCGCAAGGGATCGCGCTCGGCGGCTACGGCCTGTTTCTGAAGATNNTGCCGAGTGGATCGACCTGGCGACCGCTCGGCAGCAGCCCAACGGCGACGATCCGAACAGCGACTGGGCTCAGGGGTACGGCTTTCAGTTCTGGCGCTGTCGTCACGGCGCCTATCGCGGTGATGGCAAGGATGGCCAGTTCTGCATCGTCCTGCCCGATCAGGATGCGGTGATCGCCATCACCGCCGACTGTCGCGACATGCAGGGACAACTGAACGTGGTATGGGAGAAGCTGCTGCCGGCGTTCTCGGACTCGTCGCTCCCCGAGAACACCGAAGCCGAAGCCGAGTTGCGTTCGACTCTCGAGGGATTGCATGTCGACACCGGTCGATGACCCTCGCTGTCCGACACCTCTCGATCCCGAATCGTCGACGGCCGGATTTCAGCTGCGCGGCCGAGTT
>DMPQ01000039.1:23407-23735 GCA_003455945.1 Planctomycetaceae bacterium | reverse complement strand
TCGCACAGAAGCTGAGCGAGATTCAGGAAGGAGAGCGGACGGCGCTCGACAACTCGATGCTCCTGTTCTGCTCGAGCATGCTCAACGGCGGCCACGACGCGACTCAGCTCCCCGTCGTGCTGGTCGGCGGAGGAGGAGGGACGATCCGCGGCAATCGGGTCCTCGACTATCTGGGCCAGGAGAATCGCCAGATGTGTCGACTGTACCTGTCGATGATGGACCGCTGCGGCCTGCACTTCGATCGCTTCGGCGACGCCGATCAGCGATTGGACGAGCTGTGAGAGAGAACGGGGATCGAGGTCGGACGTCGTCGTGCGACCGACCTCGG
>DMPQ01000039.1:17744-23298 GCA_003455945.1 Planctomycetaceae bacterium | reverse complement strand
ATGTCCCCTGGGGCTCGTCGGCTAGGCCTTGTCGAACAGGCGCTGGATGACGTTCGCGACCAGTTCGGGCTTGTCCTGCTTGCGCAGATGAGCGATCTCCGCTTCCGGCAGCCCTGCCTTGGCGAGAGCCGATTCCAGGTTCTTCCAGACCTGCTCGCGCTTCTTCCCCTCGGCCAGATACAGATCGGTCAGCAACTCCTGCGTTCGCTGCAGTCCGATCGCGTCCCGGTTCTGGTAGTAGTTGCGGATGATCTTGTCCTGGTAACGACTCCGTTCGGCCATGGGGACTCCAGTCGATCGAGATGCAAGCGGCAGGTGAGGGGACCGCGACCGGCTGCGGCAGCCCTAGGGGGCGCTGCCGATCGAGCGGTCGGAACTCGGAATGTCGGACACGGGGGAAGTATCGGGCGAAGCCGCTCGGAAATCGAGAGGCGAAGCGGGGCGCTCGCTCGACTCGCTGATCGTCGCTCGTGTCGGCGACGTGCGCTCGATCGTTCCGCGCCGCGAGACACTCCGCGAACGACTCGGGACCCGAGAGGTCGGGGCGCGACCGAAAACCTCGTCGACCGTTTCAAGAGACACCGCGGTCGAGACGAACAACCGAAGTGTCGCCGTTGCCGCACCCACGCTCTCGCACCTTTCGCGTGCGACGCGCGAGGGGGCGCCGAACGCGGCCCGAAACGGTGATCATCCGGTGATGCCGGTCGGCGAAGCGGTGACGATCGCCTCGACGCGTCTTGTTGGGAGTATGGGGGAAACTTATACTCCTGGAGAAGAATTCGCGGGGCAAGCTAAGGAGTCGGGCGTGTCCACCTTGCCGCAGATCCTGTGTGTCGGCGCCCGTGAGGATTTCGACGCGTTGCTGCTCGAATCGCTCGCGGAACGCGGCTCGGTCGTCTTTGCCGCCGACGCTCGGATCGCCGAGCAGCTGCGGTCCGAGCAGGACTTCGTCGCGATCGTCGAAGCCCCCTCGCGCTCGAAACGAGTCGCTTCGCGCACCGCTCCCGAAGCCTCGCCGGTCGACGATGCGGCTCGGGCCGAGAAAGTGCTGGCGGGGATCGCCGACGGCGTCGTCCTGGTCGACGGGGACAACGACATCGTCTGGGCAAACTCCCAGTTCCGCCAATGGGCGATCAGCTCGGTGGCGATCGATGGGATCGGCTTCTACAAGGCCCTGGGAGGTGCAGACATCCTGGGGCCTGATTTTTGTCCCTTCATCCAGGCGCGTCGAACCGGTCGCGCGGCGACGACCATCATCCGCTCGGGTGACCAGTCGCGTTACTTTCAGCTCCGCGCTTCCCGATTTCCCGGGGACGATGCCGAAAACGGGCGACTCGTCGTGGCGCTCCGCGACGTTTCGGCCGAGACGATTCACCAGCTCCGGATGGGGCAGATTCGCGAAGCGGGGCGGCAGCTGGCCGATCTGTAGCCGACCGATCTCTCCGAGATGACGGTCGACGAGCGGGTCGAGTTGCTCAAGAACAACATCCTGCACTACACGCAGGACCTGCTGAACTACAACGTCGTCGAGATCCGGTTGCTCGATCACGCGACCAATCGACTCGAACCGCTCCTGGCCGAAGGGATCGACCTCGAAGCGGCTCGACGCACCCTGTACGCCGAGGCGCACGGGAACGGCGTGACCGGCTTCGTCGCGGCGACCGCCAAGAGCTATCTGTGCGAGGACACGACGCGCGATCCGCTCTATCTGGACGGACTGCAGGGGGCTCGCAGCTCGCTGACCGTCCCGCTGGTGCTCAACGACGAGGTGATCGGAACGTTCAACGTCGAGAGTCCCGAGAACAGCGCGTTCACCGATGCCGATCTGCAGCTGGTCGAGCAGTTCGCACGCGATCTGGCGCTCGCTCTCAATACGCTCGAACTGCTGATCGCTCAGCAGGCCAACACCGCCAAGCGGAGCGTCGACGCGATCCATGCGGCGGTCGCCTCGCCGATCGACGAGATCCTGAACGACACGGTCAACGTGATCGAGCACTACATCGGTCACGATCCGGCGGTCGTCCGGCGGCTGCAGTCGGTCCTGCGGCACGCGCGGGACATCAAGCAGGTGATCCAGCAGGTCGGTCGCGAGATGGCTCCGGCCAAGGCGATCCCGTTGTCGGACGAGCCTGAGGTGCGACCGCTGCTGGTCAATCGTCGCATCCTGGTGGTCGATGCCGACCGCGCCGTGCGCGACGACGCTCACCAGCTCCTCGAGCGCTACGGCTGCGTCGTCGAGACGGCTCATGAGGGAGCCGAAGCGGTGCTGATGGTCCGAAACTGTTCGGATCAGCCGTACGATGCGGTGATCGCCGACATCCGTCTCCCCGATTTCTCGGGCTATCAGCTGATGCTCCGGCTGAAGGAGCTGATGGAACAGCCGCCGATCGTGCTGATGACCGGCTTCGGTTGGGATCCCGGTCATTCGATCGTCAAGGCGCGACAGGCGGGGCTGCCGGCCTACGCGATTCTCTACAAGCCGTTCCGCCTGGAGCAGTTGCTCGAGACGGTCGAGAAGGTGATCGGCCAGACTCAGCCGGCCGGCGCGTAACGCGGCGTCGAGTTCCGATCGCTTTCCGGCGCAGCCTCGCGACTTCGGACGAACCCCTTTTTTCCTTCCCACCGGTGACGGATCACGATGGGGTTCGACTCGCCCGTGGCGGAAGCGATCGTCGCGATCGGCCATCTGGTCGTCTGGGTCGCGATCTTCAATCGGATGCATGCCACCGCGATTCCGCGTTGGACCAAGAAGCTGGGCGAGCGGATCATCTATCTGCTGGTCGCAGGGATCGGGCTCACGGTCCTCGCCAGCGACCTGGCTCGCTGGGCCCCCGAGCGAGTCGCATCCGCGAGCGCCTCGATTCCCACGACCTTCCTCGGCCTTCCCGCCGTTCCGTCGGCGATCGGCATCGACCTCCCCGCCTTCGTCCTTTCGCCGCCGGTCCTCGCCTTTGCGCGACTGTATCGTCCGCTCTGCTTCATCGCGGCGCTGGCGGCGCTCGTCCGTCGTCTCTGGTGGATCGTCGCGCTGCGGCGTCCGGCCGAGTTCCGGATCGGCGAGCGGCAGCGGCACGATGCGGTCTCGGGGCGGACGCGATCGCTCGGGAGCCTCGACCAGGGTCCGAGCGAAGAAGCCGTGCGCGGTGAGGGGACCGTGTCGCCATCATCGTCGGCCGAAGCGCTCTCGTTCCCGGCGAGACCGATCGCGCATTGGTGCGGCGATGCGCTGACGCGCGCGGTCGCGGCGTTGCCGCTGAATCAGCTGCTCGAGATCGAGGTGAATCGCAAGGAGCTGCGATCAGCGCGATTGCCGGCGGCGTTCGATGGCCTTTCGATCGTCCATGTCTCGGACTTTCATCTGACCGGACGGATGACGCGCGCGTTCTACGAACGGATCGCGGAGCTTGCGGCGCCGCTCGATCCGGACGTCGTCGTGCTCGCCGGCGACATCGTCGACCGCGCGCATTGTCTCGACTGGATCGGACCGATCTTCGCGTCGTGGCGGGCGCGCGAGGATCGCCTGTTCGTGCTCGGAAACCACGACAAGCGGATCGCCGACGATCGCGAGATTCGCGGACGGATGTCGGCGGCCGGCTGGATCGACGTCGCCGGGAAACGTCTGGAGCGGCAGCGAGGCGCGTCGCGTCTCGTCTGGAGCGGCAACGAGCTGCCGTGGTATCGGGGGGCCGAGCGGCTGGAGCGGCGACCGGTTCGAGACGACGAGTATCGGATCCTGCTCAGTCACGCTCCCGATCAGGTCGACTTCGCGATCGAGCACGGGTTCGATCTGGTTCTGGCCGGCCATACGCACGGCGGTCAGATCCGGGTGCCGCTGATCGGTCCGATCGTCTCCCCCAGTCATTACGGACCGAAGTTCGCGAGCGGCGAGTTCCGAGTCGGTCCGACTCGGATGCACGTGTCGCGCGGAGTCGCCGGAACGCATCCGATTCGTCTGGCCTGTTCTCCGGAGATCACGAAGCTGACGCTGCGGCGCGGCTAGTCGGCACTGCCCTCGGACGACGCCGTTTTCCGAAGGACGCCCTGCGTCAGAACGTCGCTTCGCCGTCCTGCGGAGCGCAGGTCAGGATTCTCGCTCCGTCGGACGTGAGCGCGACGGTGTGTTCGAAGTGAGCGGCAGGACGACCGTCGGCGGTGACCTGAGTCCAACCGTCGGCCAACTCCTTCACCTGATGCGTTCCCATCGCCACCATCGGCTCGATCGCCAGCACCAAGCCGGGGCGGAGTTCGAAGTCCTGCGTGCGGGCCCACGACGGATCGTAGTAGTTCGGGACCTGCGGCTGCTCGTGCATCTCGCGACCGATCGCGTGGCCGACGAAGTCGCGGATCACGGCGAACCCGGCCCCTTCGACGAACGCCTGCATCTCGCGGGCGACCTGACTCCACCGCGACTTTTCTTCGAGCAGTCGAATCGCCAGGTCGAGCACGCCGCGAGTCACCTCGAGCAGGCGTTCCTCTTCGAGCGGCACATGACCGACCGCGTAGGTGTAGGCGGCGTCACCGCACCACCCCTCGAACCGACAGCCGGTATCCAGGCTGACGATGTCGCCGTCGCGCAGCGGGCGATCGGACGGGATGCCGTGCACCACCTGCTCGTTGACGCTGATGCAGGTGACGGCGGGGAACGGAGTCGGACCGGGGTAGCCGAGAAACAGCGGCTCCGCCCCGACCTTCTCGAAGACTTCGGCGACGGCTCGATCGAGTTCCGCCGTCGTGACTCCGGGTCGAATCAGAGCGGCGGCGGCCTGATGAGCCTGCCAGACGACGAGTCCTGCGCGGCGCATGGCCGCGATCTCGCGCGCCGATCGGAGAAAGCGCATGGTGGTCGGTTCGGCGATCGGAAGGGTCGAGCGAACGGACGATCACCCCTCGGCGATCGTCTCGGACCTCAGTTGATCGCCCGTCGGTCGGCGCGGCAACCGGGGACCGTCGCTCAGCTGACGATCGGGCACGGCTCGCCGACGTAGAGCCGCAGGATCTGACTCTGCACCTTGATCGCGCGGATCAGGACCCAGATCTGATCGGGCGTGAACTGCCGCGGATCGCTGCGCGCCAACGTCTCGAGTTCCTCGGTCATCGCGGCATGCTGATCGGTCGCCGCCTGCAGGCGCCAACCCATCTCCTGCCACGTCTGCGCGAGCAGGTCCTCGTTCTCGAGACGGTCGAGCGAATCGACCGCGTTCGCCAGAAGCAGGCACAGGCGCGCCACGTCGCGCGGACGAGCGTCGGGCTGGAGGCCGGCGATCCGGTCGGCAAGCTCGGAGCAGTTCATGGTCGTTTCCGGTCGGAGTCGAGGTGGTCGATCAGGGTGGAGGGAAACGGAGTCGAAATCACGGGTCCGAATCGGCCCCCGCTCGGCAGTCGACCGAGCGGTCGACGAAACGAACGGCCCGAATTCGCGGTCTCTCGATGTCTTCAGTCGAACTTTAGCTCGCCCCGAAGCTTTCCCCGAACTTTCGGCAAGGAAGCGTGCGAGCGGAGCGGTCGTATCGGGAACTCATGAGGGGGGCGATGTTGCTCCGACGCCTCATTCGGT
>DMPQ01000039.1:0-17708 GCA_003455945.1 Planctomycetaceae bacterium | reverse complement strand
GACGGGAACCGCGACTTCCCCTCGGTCGGTTTCGGGTAGACTCGGCGCTCCCACGCTCCCCCAGCCGCCTGCCTCACCGGAGACCGGATGATGTCGAGTCCCTTTCGAACGCGGAAGGTCGTTCCTGTCGCTCTCGCGGCTGCGTCTTTCCTGAGCCTGTCTCTGGGCCTGTCGTCGAGCATGGCGACGACGGTGCGAGCCGACGAGCCGAAGGGGACAGCGGACGGGGAGAGCGAAACGTACCGAGTCGTGAGCTTCAACATCCGCTACGACAACCCTCGCGACGGCGAGGATGCCTGGCCGAAGCGGCGAGACCGAGTGGCGGCGTTGCTGCTCGAACTCTCGCCCGATCTGATCGGACTGCAGGAGGTGCTGCCGCGGCAGCGCGACGATCTGCGCGAGCGGATGCCGGGTTACGAGATCTACTCGGTCGGTCGAGACGACGGCGCCGATCGCGGCGAGGCGGCGACGATCCTCTGGAAGCGCGACCGATTCGAGCAGCAGGGGGCCGAGACGTTCTGGCTGAGTCCGACTCCCGATCGCCCCGGATCCAAGGGGTGGGACGCCGCGCTCCCGCGGATCGTCTCGCACGTCACGCTGCGCGATCGGACGAGCGGCCGGATCGTGCATCTGTTCAACACGCATTTCGATCATCAGGGCGAGACGGCTCGGCGCGAGAGCGGAGCGCTCCTCCGCCGACGGATTCTCGAGAGCGTCGGCGATCAGGCGTGGGTCGCTATCGGCGATCTCAACGCGCGTCCCGACGGCGTGCCGCTCCGTCGACTGCGCGGCCTGAACGACGACGGCTCGGTCGACGACGACCAGGCCGACACGATCTGGCTCGACGCCTACGAAGCGGCAGCCAAGCGGACCGGTCCCGACTCGACCTGGAACGGCTTTCGGGAGATCGAGCCGGGACAGCGGATCGACCATCTGATCGTTGCGCCGTCGACGACGGTCGAGTCGTTCGACGTGCTCGATCGCCGTTACGACGGACGCTTCCCGTCGGACCATCTGCCGATCGTCGGCACGCTCCGATTCGAAGCGTCTCGCTGAACGCAGCCGCCGACGGCGTTACGCGCGGCGTGATTCCCGTTTCGATCGAACCCCTTTTGGCGGACTGAAGAACTTCGCGATGACCGAACCGACGATCTTTCGTGATCCCGATGCGATGCGGAACTGGGTCCTCGAGCGGCGAGCGGCGGGCGAACGGGTCGGCGTGGTGCCGACGATGGGAGCGCTGCACGCGGGGCATGTGAGTCTGATCACCGCAGCGCGCGAGACGTGCGACCGGACGGTCGCGACGATCTTCGTCAATCCGACTCAGTTCGCACCGCACGAGGACCTGGCCAAGTACCCGCGGACCTTCGAGCAGGATCGTGCACGGTTGGCCGAGGTGGGGACCGATGCGATCTTCGCACCGCCGGTCGAAGCGATGTATCCGGCGGGATTCTCGACCTATGTCGAGCCGCCGTCGGTCGCCGCTTCGCTGGAAGGAACGATTCGCCCCGGACATTTCCGCGGCGTCTGTACGGTCGTGCTGAAGCTCTTTCAGATCGTTCCGGCCGATGTCGCCGTCTTCGGCGCCAAGGACTTCCAACAGGCGCTCGTCATCCGGCGGATGGTGCGCGATCTGGCGCTGCCGATCGAGATCGACGTTCGGCCGACGGTGCGCGAACCGGACGGGCTGGCGATGAGTTCGCGGAACGTCTATCTGTCGCCCGACGAGCGACGCCGTGCCTTGGCGCTGTCGCGAGCGCTCGCCGAAGCGGCTCACCGAGTCGCCTCGGGAGAGCGATCGCGCACGGCGGTCGAGCAGGCGATGCGCGCGATCCTCGAGCCGGAGGTCGACTCGATCGACTACGCTGTCGTGGCGGAGCCGGAGTCCTTAGAATGCCCGGCTCGGATCGAGTTGCCGGCCGTGGCGCTGATCGCCGCTCGCGTCGGTTCGACTCGACTGATCGACAATCGCCGACTCGACTGAGCCCTGCCGACGGATCGGCCCCCAGGGCTGGAGCGAGCGAGTCTCGCCGACGCTCGGCCGTCTCTGCTCGGCTGACGCAGGCCGTGACCGACGCACGCGAGAGGACCGATGAAGCAGACGCTGCTGGTGATCCCGCACGAGTTTCTGGCGAACTGGGCGCTGCCGCTCTGGATCGTCGCGATCGTCCTGCTGATCGTCGTGCAGTCGATGCGGTTCGGCTGGAGTCGCGAGACGTCGGGGCTGATCTGGATCGGCGGGATCGGCGCGCTGCTGATCCGCTTCGTGCTGCCGAACGTCGAGATCTGGGGCTACTCGCCCGATCCTCCGCATGACCCCGCGCCGCTCGGCCTGGCGATCCGCGGCTACGGGGCGATGTTCCTGGCGGCGCTCGTCTTCGGCGTCGGTCTGGTGCTGCTGCGAGCCAAGCAGATGGGGGTCGACGGGGACGTGATCCTGTCGCTCGCCTTCTGGGTCTTCCTGGCGGGGATCGTCGGCGCGCGAGCGTTCTATGTCATCGAGTACTGGGACCAGTTCCAGGCAGGCACGGTGACGGAGCGTCTGGGGCGCATGATCAACACGACGACCGGCGGGCTGGTCGTCTACGGCAGCTTCATCGGCGCGGTGATCGCGGTGGCGATCTTCAGCCGGACGACTCGACTGCCGATTCTCGCGACCGCCGATCTGGTCATGCCCGGCATGCTCCTCGGGCTGGCGCTCGGGCGGGTCGGCTGTTTTCTGAACGGCTGTTGCTACGGCGGCGAATGCGATTGGCCGATCGCCGTCCGCTTTCCGAGAACCGGCGGCGCGTACGTCGATCAGCTCGAAACCGGACGACTCGTCGGCCTGACCGGCCGGGTGGTCGAGCGGGAGCCGTTCGAGATTCGCGAAGTGACGGCGGTCGAGCCCGAGTCGCCGGCCGCTCGCGCCGGGTTCCGGGAAGGAGACCGCTATCTGCGCACGCCACTGGACGGCGATGCGTTCGAGCGCGCCGAACTCGGCATCGGCCCCGAGGGCTCCCATCGGTTCCGGATCGTCGCCGAAGACCGCTCGNNGTCGACGTGCCGCTGCTCGAGCTGCCCGAGCGGAGTCTGCCGGTCCACCCGACGCAGCTCTATGCGACCGTCGGCGCGCTGCTGTTGTGCGCAGCGCTTTGGTTCGCCTACCCGTTTCGTTATGGTGATGGCGAGATCTTCGGCTGGGGAGTCGCGGCCTATTCGATCGTTCGGTTCTTCGAAGAGCAGATCCGGGTCGACGAGTCGGGGCAGTTCGGGACCGAGCTGTCGATTTCGCAGTGGACCGGTCTGCTCCTGTTGCCGCTCGGCATCGCTCTGATCGCTCGGGCGCGACTGGGGAGCGGGCGACGCGCGTTTCCTCCGGCCGGACTCGTCGCCGATGCGCCGCTCGATTCGGCGGTTCGGCCGTAGGTTCGAGCCTGGTTNNTAGCGCGATCGGGGCGGGCTCGCCGACGAATTGCGGCTTCCGCCGGGGGAAGAAGAGGGACCGAGCCGGACCCGCGGCGACTCGGCCCACCCGGTCCGTTCGAGGGGATGCGTGAGCTGGCGTCGGCGGTTCGGACCGGGAACGGAACGAATCGGGAACTTCAACGGCGGACGTGGCGTCCAAGGGGTCGGAGCAGCCGTGAAAGTCGAAGACCTCGAGCTCGTCGACCGTACGCTCGCCGGGGAGCCCCGCGCGTTCGAGGAGTTGGTGCTGCGCTACCAGGACCGACTCTACAACGCCGTCGTGCATACCGTGGGCTGTGCCGAAGAGGCTCGGGACATCGTGCAGGAAGCGTTCCTGTCGGCCTACACGAAGCTGTCGAGCTTTCAGCGCAACGCGTCGTTCTACACCTGGTTGTTTCGGATCGGTTTCAACGCCTCGATCTCGTTTCGCCGCAAGAGGCGTCCCGCGTTGGCGGTCGATCCGCAGCGGGACGAGAACGGAGTCGAACCGATCGACCGCCACGAGTCCCCCGAGTCGCCGCTGCACCGTGAGGAGCGGATCGGTCAGGTCCGCACGGCGCTCGGTCGGCTGTCCGAGGAGCATCGGGCGATCCTGGTCCTCCGGGAGCTCGAAGGATTCGATTACGAGAAGATCGGCGAGATGCTCGATCTTCCGGTCGGGACGGTCCGCAGTCGTCTGCATCGCGCCCGATCGCAGCTGAAGGAGACGCTGGAACAGATGCTCGAAGGGCATCCGATCGACTGACTCCTGTCCCTCACCAACTCGACCGAATCACTCCCCGCCAGAATCCCTCGCCTAAGCAATTCACGAACGAGTTCCGTCGCATGACCCTCCCCTTTCCCGACGACTGGATCAGCGCCTGGCTCGACGACGAACTCGTCGGCGAGGACCGTGCGCGGTTCGAAGCCGAGCTGGAAGAGAACGCGGCGCTGCGGGAGCAGGTCGAGGGGCTTCGCAAGGTCGGCGATCGGCTGCGAGACATGCCGACGCATCGACTCCCTCCCGACTTCGCGGCGCACGTCGCGGCTCTGGCGATGGGGACGCGAGCGGCGACCGGCAAGACCGAGTCGCGTCCGGCAGCCGCTCCGCTGACGCCCG
Source organism: Planctomycetaceae bacterium (assembly GCA_003455945.1). Lineage (GTDB taxonomy): Bacteria > Planctomycetota > Planctomycetia > Pirellulales > Pirellulaceae > UBA11682. Next base: position 13,162 of record DMPQ01000039.1, on the reverse strand, counting down.
CTTCGCCGGTCGACTTGTCGCAGGCCGATGGAGGAGCGGCGAGCGAGTCCGACGGCGCGACGGGGACCGGTCGGCGGCGCGGCGGATGGTATGCCGCCATTTCGATCATCGGGTCGCTGGCGGCGCTGCTGCTGGTGTCGTTGTCGATCAGCGGGCCGCTCTCTCGGACCTTCGAACGATCGGTCGCGTTCGGCACCACCGAAGCGGCTCCCGCGTCGGCGCCGAAGCTGGCGACAGGGGGGGAGCGCGGATTCGATGCGCCGGCCGCTCCGACGATGGCCGCGCCGCTCGCCCCTTCCGCCGACCGCGCGGACACGAGTCTCGCGGATCGGGATTTGGAATTGAAGATGCAGCCGGCCGATGGGAACGCCTCGCGAGCTGTCGAGGCAACCGGAGCGGCTGCGCCCGATTTGGTCGAGTCCGGAATGTCACGTTCCGAATCGGTCGACGCGCGCGGTCAGGCCGTTCGTGCGACCGATCCGGCGAGTCTCGCGGCGCTCGCGTCTGACGATGCGTCGGCCATGCCGCTCGGTGCGATGGGGAGCGGTGGTGGGCCGCTCGGCAACGGACCGGTCACGCCCGGCCACCATGACCTTGCGCTAGGACTCGACCGGAGCGGATACGGCGGCGGATTCGGCGGCGGCGGCGCGTTCGGTTTCGGNNTGGGCGGCGGCATGGGCGGCGGCGGCATGCCGGAAGAAGGTCGGTTCGACAGCGAAGCGTTGGCCGATGCGGAGGCGCGGATGTACTTCGTCGATCCGCTGCTCCGTTCGAATCTCTCGGGTGGCTCGCGTCGTCAGCGAACATCGGGGATCGCCGACGAACCGAGCGATCCGTCGATGATCGAAGCGATCGCCCGATCGACCGAAGGTTCCGCGGGTGCTGCACCACCGGCCGAGGCGATCCCATCCGGATCCGAACCGAACGAAGCGGAAGGGGAACGACGCATCGCCTCGGCGCGCGGAGGGGCGAATGCTCCTGCGGTTCCCGCTCCGGCCGGCGGACCGGTTCGCGGNNCCCGCCGAGAATTTCGGCGGCGGACCAGGAGGCATTCCGGGAGGAGGCCGTGATGGCTTGGCGCCGGGGGGGCTCGGTGGACTGCCGCTCCTCGGTGGTGCAGGAGGCGTCGGTCAGCCCGGTGGGCTCGGCTACTCGAACGATTCGTCGGAGCCTCCTGGCGATTCCGCCGATCCGTCGGCCTCGATCGCCAGTCGTTTTCTCGAGCGAGGTGGACTCGCGGTCGATGACAGGTTCCATAAGGACAACCAGTTCTACGGACATGAAGTTCGGCCGATCGAGGCGTTGTGGATCGTGGTGCTCGACGACGCGCAGTTCGAGCGAGTCGAAGCCGGCGAGAGTCCGATCGTGCGTCTGATCAAGTCATCGTCGCTCGACGAGGTCGGTGCCGACGTGATCGCGCCGGCGGACGAAGCCGATCTGCGAATGCTCGAGGTGGTCGATTCGCCGGAGCGGATCGGCGATCTCTATTCGGCACTCGAAGCGGACTGGAAGGTGGCGACCTACCGGATCGAGTTGTCGCGTCTGGATCGTGACGATTTCGATCGCTTCGGACGGTTCGACATCGAAGGGGAGACGGCGATTGCCGAGGCCCCGGTCGCCGATAGCGCTCCGGAGGCTGACGCGGCATCGGATGCCGAAGCACCGAACGACACCGACATGCCGGAACTCCTCGAAGTCGATCGCGTCGAGAGCGAGTACGAAAACGCCCAAGAGGAGCTGGCCCAAGAGGTCGTGATCGAGAGCGAAGTGCGCGAGAACAGCGAAGAGGCTCGTGAGACGCCCCACGCCGACTCGCTCGCGCCGCTTCACGAATCCGGCTCGTGGGAGTACCGGGCTCGTTTCCTCTCGGAGTCCGAGACGTCATGGTTCGGCCTGTTGTCGATCGCCGAGGATCTGTCGCGTCCGGAGTCCGAGCGACTCGCTGGACGACGACTCGAATTCGGTGACGAGTGGGAGGATCGATCGGACGTGCCGCCGAGCGAAGCGAACGACGTCGAGAAACTCGGAGAGGCGACCGGCACTGACGGTACTCCCTCGATCGCCGCTCGACCCTTCCGCTTTCGGCTGCTGGACGACGCCGAGCGACTGGCGCGCACGTCATCGGAGACGAACGAGCTTGCGGAGATCGGACAAACGACCGGCCGACGTTCGCGTCTGTTGATCGTTCTGCGCCGATCGCCGACGGCCGAACGTTCGTCGGGCGACGCGGTACCGGCCGCTCCCGCCGAGCCGATCGACGATTCCCCTTCCGCTCCGCCCCCCGCTTCCTCCGATCGCGACGACTGAGCGGTCGTCGGGAGGATCGTCGGTCGATCGGCCGTCGACCGAACGTCGGGAGGTCGATCGGAAGAGAGCGAAGGTTCGCCGCAAGGGAAGTGGCTTGGCAAGACGCGCGAAGAGTTCGGCTCCCGAGGTACGGAAGCCCGATGCGGAGAACGTCGTGCCGCTCCCCGCCGTGAAGCGGCGTACCGAGTCGCGTGCTGCCGCCGCTCGCCCTACCGAGCCTCGCAGCGCCGGTTCTTCCCGTTCGGGCGATTCTTGCGGCGAAGCGCCGGTCTCCTCCCAAGCCCGCGCCGCGTTGCTCGCCTGGTACGACTCGATCCGTCGCGATCTGCCGTGGCGTCGGACGCGCGATCCGTATCGGATCTGGATCAGCGAGGTGATGCTGCAACAGACGCAGGTGGTCACCGTCATTCCGTTTTGGGAGCGGTTCGTCGCTCGCTTTCCCGATCCCGCGTCGCTCGCTCGCGCCGACGAGACCGAGGTGCTCCGCCTGTGGGAAGGCCTCGGTTACTACCGTCGCGCTCGATCGCTGCACGCCGCCGCCAAGTTGATCGTCGAGCGACATCAGGGGCGATTTCCCGAGACGTTCGACGAGGTGTCGGCGTTGCCGGGGATCGGTCGCTACACCGCCGGCGCGATCCTGTCGATCGGCTTGGATCAGCCGTTGCCGATCCTCGAGGGAAACACCATTCGCGTCCACTCTCGGATGCGCGCGGTTCGCGACGACGTCGGCTCGACCGCGACGCAGCGCCGCCTTTGGGAGATCGCGACGGGCTGGATCGACGACTCGACCGTCGCGGTCGAGCGCCCCGGTGATCTCAACCAGGCGCTGATGGAACTCGGAGCGACCGTTTGTCGCGTTCGTGCTCCGGAGTGCGGCAGCTGTCCGGTAGCGCGGTGGTGCGAGGGGACTCGGACCGGCATCGCGGCGAGTCTGCCGATCGACCTTCGCAAGACCGACGTCGTCGATCGGAGCGAAGGGATCGTCGTGGTCCGACGCGGCGAACGCGTGCTGCTGCGACGTTGCGGTCGCGACGAACGTTGGGCAGGGCTNNTCGTCGCGGTCCCTTCCGTCCCGAACCGCTGTTGTTCGACTCGCCCGACGAACACGCGGCTGCTCTGACCGAGGCGCTGCAGCGCGATACCGGCCTCGCGACCGAGCTGGTCGACACGGGGTGGCGACATCGCCATGCGGTGACTCGCTACCGGATCCGTCTCGGATGTTGGCAAGCGGTGCGGGTTGCAGGGCGTCTGAAGGGTCGCGATGACGATGCCGGTCGGGGAGTCGTGTGGGAGTGGGTCGAGTCGTCCGATCTCGACGATCGCCCCCTGTCGGTCACCGGTCGGTTGATCGCGGAGCGTCTGAAGACCGAAGGTCCTTGAAAGGACGAACCGGCGAAGGTCCGGTAGCCGGAGCAAGGGCTCCCGTCGCCCGCGCCCCTCCCCCCGCTCGTATCAACCGTTCATCCGTCTCGATTCGAGGCGGTGAAGTGGACCGCCTCGGGCGGCCGGAGTTGTCGCCGAAAACCGGTTCGGCGTATCATGTCGGTGTCCTTCCCGCCTCTCTGCCGCCGTTCCGGGGCCTCTCCGGTCCCCTGGCGGTCCCTCCCCGTTCCCGCCGGAGTCGCTCGGATGCTGAGCATCGAAGGTCGCGGTCACCGCATGTGCGACGGCCTGAGTCGTCGTCGCTTCATCCGTATCGGGGCGCTCGGTCTCGGCGGCCTGACGCTTGCCGATCTGCTGCGGGCTCAGGAGGCGGGGGGCGAGGCGGCTCGCAAGTCGAATCGCTCGGTCATCCTGATCTGGCAGCATGGCGGACCGAGTCAGCTCGACACGTTCGACATGAAGCCCGATGCGCCGGTCGAGATCCGCGGTCCCTTCCGACCGATCTCGACCCGCTCGGATGCCTTTCAGGTCTCCGAGATCCTGCCGCGCCATGCCGAGATCGCCGACAAGTTCTCGCTCGTCCGTTCCTGTCATCACACCGGAGCGGCGGTTCACGACGCCGGCTGGCAGATGATGCAGACCGGTCGTCTCTTTACCGGCGGCATCAACTCGCCGCACGCCGGAGCGGTCGTGTCGTATCTGCGCGGACGCCGGACCGACCTGCCGCCGCACGTCGTCCTTCCCGAGCGGATGGGGCGAGGTGGAGGAAACCTGCCGAACGGTCAGGCGGGCGGATTCCTCGGCAAGGCGCACGATCCGTTCGAGTTGGCTGCCGACCCGTCGCAGCCCGACTTCAAGGTCCCCGACCTCCTGCCGCCCCCGCAGATCGGCGCCGCTCGTATCGATCGGCGTCGTCGCATGCGTGATGTCGTCGATGGAACGATCGATCGGTTCGAAGCGACCGAGAACGCCGCGCTGCTGGACGATAACTTCCAGGCGGCCTATCGCCTGATCACCAGCACCCAGGCGCGCGATGCGTTCGATCTGAATCAGGAGTCCCCCGAGACTCGCGAACGATTCGGCATGAACCGCTTCGGCCAATGCTGCCTGCTCGCGCGGCGACTGATCGAGGCCGGAGTGCGGTTCGTCACCATCAACACCTTTCTGACCGTCTTCGACGAGATCACCTGGGACATCCACGGTTCGAAGCCCTTCACGTCGATCGAAGGGATGAAGAACATCGTCGCTCCGATGTACGACCAGGCCTACGCCGCGCTCATCGGCGATCTGTTCGAACGAGGGATGCTCGATCGGACGCTGGTCTGCAATTTCGCCGAGTTCGGCCGGACGCCGCGCGTCAATCCGGCCGGCGGACGTGACCACTGGCCGCAGTGCTACACCAGCGTCTTTGCCGGCGGAGGCGTTCAGGGAGGGCGTGTCGTCGGTGCAAGCGATCCGATCGGCGCCGTTCCCGACGATCGCCCGGTCGAACCGGCCGATCTGGTCGCGACGATCTTCCACAGCATGGGCTTCGATCTCGAAACCCGACTCCCCGGCCCCGCCGGCCGACCGTTCGGCATCGTCGACCCGGGACATCGCGAGATCCACGAACTGTTCTGATCGTTCGCCGCGCGCCGGCGTCGATCGTCGGCGTCGCGATCGCACGATCGAGACGATCCGATCCCACGCTTCGCGCCGGCCATCGGATCGCTCGGACTCGGATATCGACTCCGCTCCCGTCTGTTCCCTCGCTCCTCTCCCACCAGCGCCAGGTATGTCGATGCACCCGCGACTCTCGTCGATCGCTCGCCGCTTGCCGCACTTTCGCCTCGTCCGTTTCCTGGCGACCGTCGTCGTCCTGGGATCCATGACCTTTCCGATCGTCGCCGGTTCGGCGCGCGGAGCGGAAGGGCTCGTCATCCTGCCGACCGAGGTTCGTCTGGAGGGGCGTTCGGCGCGGCAACGCCTGATCGTGCATCACGCGGCCGAGACGGGAGTCGGAAGCGCCGTCGCCGAATCGACGATCGAATGGCGGTCGAGCGATCCGGCGATCGTCACGATCGAGGACGGCGAAGCGATTCCGGTCGCCGACGGGACGGCGATGCTCGTGGCGAGTGTCGACGGCTCGAGCGCCAGCGTCGCAGTGACGGTGCTCGGCTGCGGCGTCGACGACGCTCCCGGCTTTCGCCATGACGTCCTGCCGGTCCTTTCGCGACTGGGCTGCAACAGCGGAGCCTGTCACGGAGCGCTCGCCGGCAAGGGAGGCTTCCGGCTGAGTCTTCGCGGCTACGACCCGATCAACGATCATCTGACGATCACTCGCCAGGCGCGCGGTCGCCGGATCGAACCGGCCGATCCGGGGCGAAGCCTGTTGCTGACCAAGCCGACCGGTGCGGTCGCGCATCGCGGCGGCGTCCGTCTGGAGGTCGACTCGCTCGACTACCGGATCCTCGCCGACTGGATCGTCGGCGGTGCTTCGGCTCCCTCGACCGACGATCCCGAAGTGGTCGAGGTGCGGGTGCACCCCGAGCGGATGAACCTGCGGGCCGGCGAGCAGGCGCGCGTCCTCGTGACCGCTCGCTTCTCGGACGGCTCGACGCGCGACGTGACGCGATGGGCCAAGTTCTCGTCGGCCGACGAGTCGGTCGCCCGAGTCGACGATGACGGACGGCTGGAAGTTCTCGGCCCGGGCGAAGGAGCGATCTCGGTCTGGTACTCCAGTCGTGTGGCGCTCGGTCGGATCACCGTTCCGTACGGCGCCGATCTCGACGACGCGATCTTCGCCTCGGCTCCGCGCCACAACCTGATCGACGACCTGGTGCTCGCGCAGCTCGAACGCCTCGGTCTCGAACCCTCTCCGCCGGCCGACGATTCGGAGTTCGTCCGCCGCGTTCACCTCGACACGATCGGTCGACTGCCGACCGCCGACGAGACGCGCGCGTTCCTGGCCGATGCCGATCCCGAGAAGCGCCGCAAGCTGATCGATCAACTCCTCGAACGCCCCGAGTTCGTCGACTACTGGACCTACCGCTGGTCCGATCTGCTGATGGTCAACGGCACGCTGCTGCGCCCCGAGGCAGTCAAGGCGTTCTACGGCTGGATCCGTTCCAACGTCGAAGCGAACGTCTCGTGGGACGAATTCGCGCGGCGTCTGGTCACGGCGCGTGGGAGCGCACAAACCGAAGGGGCGACGAACTTCTATGCCCTGCATCAGGATCCCGAGTCGATGACCGAGAACCTGTGCCAGGCGTTTCTCGGTCTATCGCTCAACTGCGCCCGCTGTCACAACCATCCGCTCGAGAAATGGACCAACGACCAGTACTACGCGATGGCGAATCTCTTCGCCCGCGTTCGAGCGAAAGGTTGGGGAGGCGATCCGCGAGGCGGTGACGGACAGCGAACGCTCTTCGTCGTCGATCGAGGCGATCTGATCCAACCGCTCACCGGACGAGCCCAGCCGCCGACGCCGCTCGATGGCGAACCGCTCGACCCGAACGATCAGCGCGATCGCCGCGAGGCGCTGGCGGACTGGCTCGTCGCCCCCGAGAACCCCTACTTCGCTCGCGCGATCGTCAATCGCGTCTGGGCGAACTATCTGGGAGTCGGCTTGGTCGAATCGGTGGACGATCTGCGGGCGTCGAACCCGGCGAGCAACGAACCGCTTCTCGCTGCCCTCGCCGACCAACTGGTCGCGAAGGACTATGACCTGAAGGAGCTGATGCGGCTGATCCTGAACAGCGCCACGTATCAGCGCAGCAGCATCGTGCTCCCGACCAACGCCGCCGATCGACGCCACTATTCGCGCTACTTTCCGCGGCGTCTGATGGCCGAAGTGCTGCTCGACGCCGCCTCGGACGTCACGCAGGTCCCGACGCCGTTCGACAAGATCGTCTTCCCGGGAGCCGACACGGCGCCGACCGACTTCTATCCGGCCGGCACTCGTGCGCTGCAGCTCTACGATTCCGCCGTCCAGTCGTACTTCCTGAAGGCGTTCGGGCGCAACTCGCGCGACATCACCTGCGAGTGCGAACGGTCGAACGAGCCGAGCATGGTCCAGGTTCTTCATCTGGCCAACGGCACGACGATCAACGACAAGCTCGCGACTCCCGACAACCGGATCGACAAGCTCCTGGCGGCCGGCCTGACCGACGAACAGATCGTTCGCGAGGCGGTGATGATCTGCCTGAGTCGCGAGCCGAGTGAGGAGGAACTCCGCACGCTCGGCGAGCTCCTGGCGACCGGCGACGACGATCGGCGGACCCGAGTCGAAGATCTGTTCTGGAGCCTGATGACGACGCGCGAGTTCCTGTTCAATCACTGAACGTGCCCTGCTCCTTTCGTCGAAGTCTTCTCCCCCTCTGCCCGTCACGGAATGCCTCGATGATCCGCTTTGCCGGTCGATCGATTCTCCATGCCCGAGTCGGCTTGTTGCTGGCGATCGTCGCGGCGTCTGCCGTGACCGCAGCTCCCGCGAAACCGGCAGTGCGAACGCCGACCGAACCGGACTATGTCCAGGATGTCGCGCCGATCCTGACTCGCTACTGCGTCGCCTGTCACGGCGCCGACGAGCGCGAAGCCGATCTGGCGCTCGACTCGTTCGACGCGATCTCGCGCGGAGGGGAGTCGGGACCGGTGATCGTCGCCGGAGATCCGACCGCCAGTCATCTGATCCGGCTGATCGACGGCTCCGCCGAACCGAAGATGCCTCCCGATGATCAGCCCGGCCCGAATGCCGAAGAGATCGCGCTCCTGGCCGACTGGATCCGCGCCGGAGCCAAGGGGCCTGACGGCGACTCGGTGCGCCCGACGCGTCTGGTCGTTCCGTCACTCCCCCCGGCGCCGAACGGCGAGCGACCGATCACCGCCGTCGCTTGGCAACCGGCCTCGGAACGTGTCGCGTTCGCGAGATACGGGCGGGTCGATCTGATCGATCTGGCGAGTCCCGAGGTCCGCTCGTTCGACGGCATGCCGGGCAAGGTCAACGCGCTCCGCTTCTCGACCGACGGCCGCTTTCTCGCGACCGCCTCGGGAATCACCGGCCTCTCGGGCCGAGCCGACTTGTGGGAGGTCGCGACGGGAGAGCGGCGACAGAGCTTCGAGGGGCATACCGATGCGATGCTGGCGCTCGCGCTCAGTCCGGACGGAACGCTCCTCGCCACCGCCGGCTACGATCGCTCGATCCTCCTTTGGGAAGTCGCGAGCGGCGAGCTTCTGCGTACGTTCGCCGGACACAACGGTGCGATCTACTCGCTCGACTTCGATCCGACCGGCCAGCTGCTGCTGAGCGCTTCGGCCGACCAGACGCTGAAGGTCTGGCGTGTCGCCGACGGCGAACGCCTCGACACACTCGGCCAGCCTCTGGAAGAACAATGGATCGGTCGCTTCTCGGCCGACGGAGCGTCGATCTACGGAGCGGGCTCCGACAGCCGGATCCGGCGTTGGACGCTGGCGTCGCGCGGAGTTCCGGCGATCAACCCGATCGAGGTCGCTCGCTTCGCGCATGAAGGACCGATCGTCGCCTTCGCCCGGTCGAACGACGGCCGCTTTCTCGCAAGTGCCGCCGAGGATCGGACACTGAAGATCTGGACCGCCGCCGATCTGATCGAGCTCGACTTCTTCGAGAACCAGAGCGACATCGTCTCGGGGCTCGACTTCTCGCCGGACGGTAACCGCCTGGTCGTCGCGCGACTGGACGGGAGCTGGGTCGTCATGCCGATCGATGCGTCGGCGACGCCACCGTCGGAGAGCACCGTCGAGGCGACTCTCGCCGCACCGATGACCATCGCCGATGCGACGCCCGTCGAAGGAAACGAGATCGAACCGAACGATACGCCGGCCGAGGCGACTCGCGTGACGCTGCCGGTCCGCGTCTCGGGAACGCTGCATCACGCCGACGGGACCGCCGACCGCGATCTGTATCGGTTCGAAGCGAGTGCGGGTGAGACCTGGATGATCGAAGTCGACGCGGCTCGCAGCGGTTCTCCCGTCGACTCGTTCGTCGAGGTGCTCGACGAATCGGGACAGCCGGTGCGCCGCGTGCTGCTCCAGGCGGTCCGCGATTCGTATTTCACGTTCCGCGGCAAGGACTCGGACACGTCGGACGACTTTCGGGTCCACAACTGGGAAGAAATGGAGCTGAACGAGTTCCTGTACGCGGGGGGCGAGGTGGTCCGCTTGTGGCTCTATCCGCGCGGACCCGACTCGGGCTTCAAGGTCTACCCCGGAGAAGGATCGCGGCATACCTGGTTCGACACCACGTCGGTCTCGCATGCGCTCGGCGCTCCGTGCTACATCGTCCGTCCGCTGCCGGTCGACGCGAGGCCGATCCCGAACGGATTGCCGATCTTCGCGATCGACTATCAGAACGACGACGATGCGCGACGTCGCTGGGGGCGCGACTCGCGGCTGACCTTCACTGCCCCGCGCAGCGGCACCTATCTGGTTTCGGTCCGCGACGTGCGTGGTTTCGGCGGCGAGGACTTCCGCTACCGACTCGATCTGCGCCCGCAGCGACACGACTTCAGCGCCTCGCTCGGCGGACGCGACCCGCAGGTCAGTCCGGGAAGCGGTCGCGAGTTTTCGATCTCGGTCGTGCGCGAGGATGACTTCCGCGGACCGATTACCGTGACCATCGACGGACTCCCCGCCGGCTTTCATGCCACGTCGCCGTTGGTGGTCGAGGCGGATCAGGAGCGGGCGTTCGGCGTGCTATGGGCCGACCCGGACGCCCCGGCGCCGACCCCCGATGCTTCGGCGTCGGTCCGGATCGTCGCGACGGCCGAGACCGATCGAGGAACGATCGAACACGATCTCGGCAACTTCGGAACCATCGCGCTCGCGGCACCAAGCAAGGTCACGATCCGAATCGTGCCGACCGAAGGGGAAGTGACGAGTGCCGACGCGCTCGATCCGTCGACCGAGACGACCGAGTTTCCTTGGCCGGCCGAGACGCCGTTCGAACTGACGATCCGACCGGGGCAGACGATCCAGGCGCGCGTCCAGGTGCAACGCACCGAGTTTCCGGGAATCGTCCCGTTCGGGAACGAGGATTCGGGAAGAAACCTGCCGCACGGTTCGTTCGTCGACAACATCGGACTCAACGGACTGATGATCATCGAGGGACGAACGGCGCGCGACTTCTTCATCACCGCCTCGCCGGTAACCGCGCCGCAGGATCGCTGGTTTCATCTCAAGGCGCGGATCGACGGCGAGCCATGTTCGCTGCCGATCCTGCTGCATGTCGTGCCGGCCGAACCGGTCGCCGACGCCCCGGTTACCGCTCCATCCGAGCAGTGATGGGCTCCCAGGTTCGCGAACCGGTCGCGAACGCTGATCTGCCGAGCCGTTCATCCGATCCGCAACGACGAGGTCCGTCGCCTGATGCCCGCAACGCTTCCGACGATCGACGACCTTCGCCGGCACCTGGAACGACTGGCGCCGGCTGCTCTGGCGGAAGAGTGGGACAACGTCGGGTTGCTGATCGGCGATCCCTCGACGACCGTGGCGCGGATCATGACCTGCCTGACGCCGACTCTGGAATCAGTCGCCGAAGCGATTCGCGAAAGGGCTTCGTTGATCGTCGCCCACCACCCGCTCCCCTTTCGCGGCGTGAAGCGGATCACGACCGAGGAGACGACCGGACGGATGCTGTGGGATCTGATCCGCGCCGGGATCGGTCTCATTGCTCCGCACACCGGATTCGATTCGTCGCTCGACGGCATCAATCAGCGGATCGCCGTCGGCTTGGGGCTCGAAGGGATCCGTCCGCTGAAGCCGCATCCGTCGGACCCCAGCGGCCTACAGGGGACCGGCCGGTTCGGTCGCTTGCCTCGGGCGTTGACGGCGCCGGAGTTCGCTGCGCAAGTCGCGTCGTTCTTTTCGGTCGCGGGACTGCAGGTCGTCGACGGCGGTCGGCCGGTGACCCGAGTCGCGATCGGCTGCGGCGCGGCAGGCGACTTTCTCGCCGACGCGGTCCGCCTGGGGTGCGACGGCTTCGTCGTCGGCGAACTTCGGTTTCATGCGGCGCTCGAAGCGCGAGCCTGCGGCGTCACGACGGTCGTTCCGGGGCATCACGCGACCGAACGATTCGCGCTCGAACAGCTTGCGACCGAACTCGCCGTCACCTTTCCGACGACGACCGTCTGGGCCTCGCGCGACGAGACCGATCCGCTCGTCTGGCAGCCGCACGGCAAGGTGACCGATCGAGCGTAGAGAGCGTCGACGCGATTTACGTAGTTCGTCCGCCGTAGGGCGTTCGCCGTAGTGCGACCGACCCCGGTCGCAGCATCAACGTAGTGCGACCGACCCCGGTCGCAGCATTTGATGGTCGAGAGGCACAGAGTGCCCCTGCGCTTTGCGCTGCGAGGTGGGAGGCACGCTAGGTCCGCGCTCCTGACCGACACGACCAGCCCGAAGCGAAGCGCCGGGATCAGCCCTGTCAGCGACGTCGATCCGACCTGCCGACCGCAAGAAGGATCGATGTCGCACGGCCGCGCGTCGGGGACGACGCGGGCCCACGCCGACGCCGTTCGTCGTCTCAGCGCACGGGGACCCCTTGCTGACGCGGCGGGCGGGCGAGAGCGTCGAACATCGTCGGCAACCGGCCAAGGATTCACGCCGGCCGCGGGAGCGAGCGCCAGAATTGCTGCAGTTCGCCCATCGCATTTTCGGGGAGCCCCTGAGGCGAATAGGCGCCGCAGTTGACCAGCTCGCCGAGACGCTTGGCCGGGTCGCGCAGATCGGGATGCTCCGCCGCGAGGCGACTGGCGAACTCGATCGGGGTCTGATCGGCCGATCGAGGACAACCTGCTTCGTATGCCCACGCCTCGAGCGCCTGGAACGTGTAGGCGACCAGCTCCAGCGGCGTCGAACGTCGAGCCAGCCCGGACGCGAACGGGTCGGTGAATTCGCGGAAGGGGCGCGGACGCGGAGCAGGGGGGGCAGAGACGGTCGCTGCAGCGGTCGCACCGCGCGGCCCCCCTTGGAACAGACTCGCCCACCACGCAGCAAGTCCCTGCAGGAAGTTCGCGAGCCCCGCGAGCCAACTCTGGCCGTACAGCACCGCTGCCGCGATCACGACGGCGACCAGCGCGATGCCGGCCAACAGCCGGAAGAGGTCGCCGACCGAGTCGAGATTCGGAAGGAAGTCGAACGACGAACCGCTGCCGACTCCTCCGCCCGATCCGACCGCCGAGCTGCTCCCCGTCCCGCCGCTCCCGGCGGCACTCGGACCGCTCGATGAACCGGGCTGAGAACCGTTGCCGTTCGAGTTCTGCGATCCGCGATCGTTCGCGGTTCGGTCACCGGACGGCGAACCTCCGGCTTGCGAACCACCGGACTGCGAGCCTCCGGACTGAGAGCCTCCGGACTGAGAGCCTCCGGACTGAGAGCCTCCGGACTGAGAACCTCCGGACTGAGAACCTCCGGGTTGAGAACCTCCGGACTGTGAACCACCGGACTGCGAACCTCCGGA
>DMPQ01000056.1 GCA_003455945.1 Planctomycetaceae bacterium | reverse complement strand
CGGCATCGAGAAGGGATCGTTCGTCGATCGGACGACCGGGTTCCGCGAGATCGGCGACGGGCTGATGGTCGTCGACTGGCTGATGGAGGCGGGGAGCGATGCGGCGTGGGCCGACCTGGTCCTGGCCGTCGACGGTAACGGCGCCGGACGTTATGCCTGGTACGAGAACGAGAGCGATCCGGGACAGCGCGAGTACTATCGGCTGGCGCACGGCACGAGTCATCGGAAGCGAGTCGTCGAAGGCCCGCAGCTCTGCCATCGGATGAAGCCGGTCGAGCCCGAGGTGATCCGCGGCAAGGACTTCGTCGCGGTTCGTACGTCCTACCGCTTCGAATATGCCGCTCCGGGACGCACCCCCGGCTCGACCTGGACGCAGCTGATCGTCTTTCCCAAGGGGGAGCGGTTCTTTCTGCTCTCGGATCGGATCGACAGCGTCAACGACTCGGACGAGATGTTCCTGCGGAACGACACGCCGGGATGCGTGCGCCATGAGCAGGGCGATACCTTCAGCGAGATCTATCTGAGCTATCTCGGCGGACCGAACGGTCTGCGCATTCCCAACACCGAGTTCTTCACGCCGTTTCCGCCCGACCTGAAGTTCGGCTATCGCCGCGATACGCATCGGACTCCCGAATCGTTCATTCGCGCGTACCGTTGTCGCGATCCGCAGAGCGGCGCCGATGGACCGTGGCTCGCCGGACTGACGCTCGATCCGGACGTCGTCTACGAGGCGTGGTGCAGTCAGCGCCCCGGCGGGATCATCGTGATGATCGAGGAGATTCACGGGCGGCCGGTTCGAGCGGGCGAGTCGTTCGGCGCGGCTCACGTCGTCGGCTGGTTCGACGACATTCCGTCGATGCATGCGACCTACGAACGGTTCCGCGGCCATGGTCGGCTGGTGGTCGACGAGAGCGGCTGGCGATTGGAGAAGTAGACTTGTCGCTCGTTGCGATCTCGTCCGAGGTGTCGCACCGAAGGTCGATCGCCGTTCGCCGCCGACAACGAGAAGCGGCGAACGGCGTTCAGCGCATCATCGCCTGCAGGAAGCGACCGGTGTGACTCCGTTCGACCGCCGCGACCGCTTCCGGGGTTCCGGCAGCGACGATCTCCCCTCCCCCACCTCCGCCGTCCGGACCGAGATCGATCACCCAATCGGCCTGTCGGATCAGATCGAGGTGATGTTCGATGACGACGACCGAGTTGCCGGCGTCGACCAGTCGCCGAATGACGTTCAGCAACCGATCGACATCGACGAAGTGGAGCCCGAGGGTCGGTTCGTCGAAGACGAACAGCGTGTGCTGGGTACTCGAGCGCGCGAGTTCCGTCGCGAGCTTGACTCGCTGCGCCTCGCCTCCCGACAACGTCGTCGCCGGCTGTCCGAGCTTCAGGTAACCGAGACCGACGTCGGCGAGCGGCTGAAGCATCTTGACGATCGACTCGACGCTGCCGAAGAACTCGAGCGCCTCGTCGACCTCCATCTCCAGCACGTCGGCGATCGATCGACCGCGGAAGAGGACCTGCAGCGTCTGGCGATTGAAGCGCCGGCCGCGGCACTGCGGACATTCGACATAGAGATCGGGGAGGAAGTTCATCTCCAGACGCTGCACGCCGAGTCCCTGGCACGCCTCGCAGCGTCCCCCCTTGGCATTGAAGCTGAACCGCGACGTGCGAAAGCCGAGCTGGCGAGCGAGCTTGGTGCGGGCGTAGACCTTGCGGATCTCGTCGAACAGGCCGGTGTAGGTCGCGGCGTTGCCGCGCGGGGTCCGACCGATCGGCGATTGGTCGACGACGATCAGTCGCTTGAGCGGCCCGGTGCCGCGAATCGACTCGTGCGGGCCCGGCTTGGGTCCGGGAAGCCCGAGCTTGCGAGCCACTGCCGGAGCGAGCGTTTCGTTGATCAGCGAGCTCTTTCCCGAACCGCTGACTCCGGTGACGGCGACGAACAACCCGAGCGGCAGTTCCAGATCGACCTTGCGCAGGTTGTTCGTTCGAGCGCCGGTCAGCACCAGTCGCTCGGCGGTCGGCGCGCGGCGCTGCGAAGCGGGATCGGCCGAACCGATCCGAGCGGCTCCAGACAGATACCTGCCGGTAGGCGAATCGGGATCGGCCGCGACCTGAGCGACGGTCCCTTGCGACACGACTCGACCGCCCCCGACGCCGGCTCGCGGACCGATGTCGATCAGTCGGTCCGCTTCGCGCATCACCGCTTCGTCATGCTCGACGACGACGACGGTGTTGTCCTGCCGCTGCAGATCGCGAAGCGCAGCGATCAGACGAGCGTTGTCGCGCGGGTGCAGCCCGATCGACGGTTCGTCGAGGATGTAGCAGACGCCGCAGAGCCCCGAGCCGATGTTCGTCGCCAGACGGACGCGCTGCAGTTCGCCGCCGCTGAGCGTATCGGCCGAGCGATCGAGCGACAGGTATTCGGCTCCGACCTTGGTCAGGAACTCGAGCCGCCGGACGATCTCGCGAAGCAGCGGGCGAGCGACCTGCTCGTCCGCTTCCGGAGCCACCTCGTCGCGGAAAAAGGCGAGGGCGCGATCGATCGGTAGCGCGGTCGCTTCACCGATCGTCTTTCCGCCGACTCGCACCTGATTCGCCTCGCGCCGAAGACGGCTGCCGTCGCACGTGCGACAGCGGACCTTGCCGCGGAGCGAGGCGAGTTTCTCGCGGCGCCCTTCGTTGGTATCGGTGACGTAGGCCTGTTCGAGCTGGTCGACGATGCCGACGTACTTCGGCTTGCGATCCGCTCCATGCAGGAAACGCTCCCAGAGCGATGCGGGCCAGCTCTCGGGCGCATCATCGAGCGACTTGCCGGCCGAGCCGAGGAGTTCCTTGAGTGCGGAGCGCTGCTTGTCGACGGTCGACTTCTTCAGGTGCTTCCACGGCAGGAATCCGCCGGCGTTCGCCGAGACGTTCCTCTCGGGCCAGCACGCCTCGATGTCGAACCGTTCGACCGTCCCGAGGCCGTCGCAATCGCCGCACGCTCCGTAGGGACTGTTGAAACTGAACGTTCGCGGCTCGAGCTCCTCGTAGCTGAGATTGCACTTCGAACACGCATACAGCGTGCTCGCGAGCTCCTCGTGCCACGGCTCCTGATCGCCGAGCGGGCCCGGCGTCTGGTAGATCACCGTCACGACCCCTTCGCCATACCGGCAAGCATGCTGGACGGCGTCCGCGATGCGCGACGTGCTGTCGTCCTTGAGGATGATCCGATCGATGATCGCCTCGATCGTATGCGTCTTGCGCGGATCGAGCGGCGGCGCGGCATCGACGTCGTGCAGTCCGCCGTCGATCCGGATCCGGACGAGTCCTGCCTTGCGGATTTCGGCGAGAANNTAGATCTCGGTGACCGTCGCGACCGTCGACCGGGGATTGAAGCTTCCCGGATTCTGGTCGATGCAGAGCGTCGGCTGCAGACCGGTGATCGAATCGACGTCGGGGCGTTCCATCTGATCGATCAGCTGCCGGACATAGACCGACAACGTCTCGATGTATTGCCGCTGCCCCTCGGCGAAGAGGNNGGAAGGGGGAGGCACGAGTCGCTCGTCGTCCGCCGAACGGGACGGGAGGAGCGATTCGGAATGGGAAGTCATGCGGCGACTCCGATCGTCCCGGCTCCGGAATCGAACCTCCGGACGCCTCGCGAAAGTCGACCGAACGATCTCGCCGGAGAGGCCTGTGGGGAGCCCGCCGAGCGACCGTTCGGAATCCCGCAGTCTACCCGGAAACGAGAGGCGATCGTAGTGCGACGGGGCACCGTCGTGGGCCCGCGTCGTCCC
>DMPQ01000333.1:3620-3759 GCA_003455945.1 Planctomycetaceae bacterium | reverse complement strand
AACGAGCCGTTCACGCCCGAGGACTTCGCGGCGATCGAACAGGAGATGCGCAAGATCATCGCGGCCAACAAGCCCTTCACCAAGCGCGTCGTGTCGCGCGATGAGGCGATGCAGATCTTCCGCGACAAGGGCGAGGCCT
>DMPQ01000333.1:0-3520 GCA_003455945.1 Planctomycetaceae bacterium | reverse complement strand
CGCGAGATGGACCTCTTCCACTTCCAGGAGGAGGGGCCGGGCGTCGTCTTCTGGCATCCCAAGGGCTGGTCGATGTTCCAGACCCTGGTGGCCTATATGCGCCGGCGTCTCGCCGAGCACGGCTACGACGAAGTGAACGCTCCGCAGCTCCTCGACAAGTCGCTGTGGGAGACCTCGGGTCACTGGGGCTGGTACCAGGAGAACATGTTCGCGGTGAAATCCGCGCATGCCTTCACGCATCCCGACGACAAGGAGGCGGACCAGCGCATCTTCGCTCTGAAGCCGATGAACTGCCCCTGCCACGTCGAGATCTTCAACCAGGGTCTCCGCAGCTACCGCGAGCTGCCGTTGCGCATGGCCGAGATGGGTTCGTGCCATCGCTTCGAGCCGTCGGGCGCGTTGCACGGCATTCTGCGCGTGCGCAACTTCACGCAGGACGATGCGCACATCTTCTGCACCGAAGAGCAGGCGCCGGACGAGTTCCGCAGCTGCATCGACATGACCAAGTTCGTGCTCGGCTGCCTGGGCCTGGACAACTACCGCGTCCGCCTCGGCTTCCGCGATCCGACCAGCGACAAGTATGTCGGTTCGCCCGAGCTCTGGGATCGAGCGCAGCGGGCGCTCGTCGAAGTCTGCGAGAGCCTCGGTATCGAAGCGACTCAGGAAGAGGGAGAGGCGGCGTTCTATGGCCCGAAGGCCGATTTCGTCGTCACCGATTGCCTGGGGCGCGAATGGCAGCTGGGAACCGTTCAGCTGGACTACAACCTGCCGAGCGCCGAACGGTTCGATCTGCAGTACATCGGAGCGGACAACACCGCTCATCGCCCCGTCATGATCCATCGCGCTCCGCTGGGATCGATGGAACGCTTCATGGGCGTGCTGATCGAACATTTCGCAGGCGCCTTCCCGCTCTGGCTCGCTCCCGAACAGATCCGGATCCTTCCGGTCAGCGAGAAGACGGTCGACTATGCCCGCGGCCTCGAACAGCGGCTGCGCGAACAGGGCTTCCGGGTTTCGGGAGACTGGCGAGCCGAAAAGCTCGGAGCCAAGATCCGCGACGCGCAGCTCGAGCTGATTCCCTACATGGCTGTCGTCGGACCTCGCGACGAAGAGAACGGCACGATCTCGCTGCGGGATCGTGTCGACGGCGACCTCGGCGCTCTGCCGGTCGATCAGGTCATCGCTCGCCTGACCGACGAAGTTCGGACTCGCCGCGTCCGGCAGACCTTCTCGGGAGGCAAGGGAATCAACGAGCGGTCGGCAAGCCACGAGTACTGATCGTCGAAAGTCCGAGCCGCGAGGCGAATCGTTCGGGAAGCGAGACATCGCCCCCGAACGATCGCTTCCCGAACCGCAGAGAAGAGCATGAACCGAGACGCGGGCGAACGGCGACACGTCGATGTCGACGCACGAGATCTGAGCGAACTGCTCGGATTCGATGCCGAGACCCGGTTCATGGCCGAGGGGACGAAATCGACACATGCCGATCGCCTGGCCCGTTGGACACATGCCGTTGCGACGATGACCGGCCGAGCGAACGACCGGCGCGAGTCGATCGCCGCCGGACTCGCCATCCGCCTCGGCCTGCTGGACGAGGCGCACGAACTCGTGCAGGACGCGGAAACGCGAGACGGCATGCTGTGGCATGCCGTCATCCATCGCCTGGATGGTGACCTGGAGAATGCCCGATACTGGTATCGTCGCGTCGGACGAGACCACCCTGATGCACAGCGCCTGGCCGAGACCGCCCGATCGCTCGCCGCCGGTCAGGCGATCGCGAGCTTGGCTCAGCCGAGCTGGAGCAACGATCGCTGGATCGATCGACATCGCGAGCGTCTGGCACCGGCCGACGCCCAGGCGCTGACTCTTTTGGCAATCGCCGAGTGGGAAGCCCACTTCCGCCGCGTCACCACCGCTTGAGCGAAGCAGCCGGAAACCGAAGCGGAACCGCATTCGCGATTCGGCTTCGACAAGCGAGTCTCGTCGCCAAGTGTCCCCGAGTCGATCGCAGCGACTCTTCGCCCCCACTGACCCGTTTCGGCACCCCGGGGACCGGAAGCGACTGCGCCGGGCGGAACCGAGTCGTCAGCCGTTGCCGCCGGCCATCGAGTCGAGCTCCCGGAATCGACTCCGGCTCTCCGAGCTCCACGGCCGCCGAATCTTCGGATCCTCGTGCAGCTCGCGCCAGCTCGACAGCTCCGGCTCACCGTGACGCCAGTTGATCCAGACCTGGCGATCCCCTCGCACCGCAGGAAAGTCGACCGAGCCGGTGGTCAGATCGACGACGACGATCCCGAGTTTGCCGAGCTCCGACACGAACCCCCGGATCGTTTCGGCGTCGGCCGCGAGCGCCGCTCGACTCGCTTCCAGCTCTTCCCGGTAAGGATCTCCGTCCGCCGGAACCGCCGGACGCCCCAGTCTTTCCAGGACTTCGTGCCGCAGCGCCAGCAACTCGGACAGTTCGACGATGTCGCGAACGATCACGCGAACCCAGGGAAGGAGCGCGGTCGCCTCGTCGAGCGAGAAGCGGCGATTCTGTTCGACCGGAGACGTCGACATGGTCCACTCGACCGGAATGAGACCGGGCGGGAGTCGGCCGCAACGCGGTGGCCGCAGTTGCCGTCCCCCCTCTCCGAAATCGTAGGCATGACCCCCGGAGGAATCCATGGGGCGTGATGCGGAACCGGACCGGCGTCGGATCAGCGAGGGCGTCTTGACCCGAACGAGGGGCAAGGCAAGGCGAACCGAGCCTCGGGCGATCGGCCGGAGTCGCGAAGCATGGCGCGCTCGGCCGAGGGTACGCGAAAATCAAGTCATTCCTGTCGCGTTTTCTTGACTCGACAAGCGTCCCACGTAGAGTGGTTGGAAGATTTCCTGGCAGTCAAGAGGGGAAAGCTTTTTTTGGAGTCGACACCGCTCCGGACGCGAGGAACGCGCTTTCCCCCGGCGGAAGCGAATCAACATCGCCGTCAAGCACAGATGGCCCGAACGAAACAAAGGAATGGCACATGTTGGTCCTTTCCCGAAAGAAGAACGAGAGCATCGTGATCAACGACGACATCACGATCGTCGTCGTCGAGATCCGCGGAGACAAGGTTCGCCTGGGCGTCGAGGCTCCGAAGGAAGTCCCGGTGCATCGCCGCGAGGTGTATGACGCGATCAAGCGTGCCGGTGACGAGAGCGGTTCGCCGTCGGAAGGCTCCGAATCGTCTCGGGACTGAGGCGTTCGAGCACCGTTCCCGCAACGTCGTTTGCCGTCGTCCGAACCTCTCGTTCCCCTGATCTGTCCCTTGCCGCACCCGGCGTCGTGCTGCCGACGCCGCGGCGAGACTTCAGCCGAAGCGATTCCCCTCGCGTTCCGGCCCTTGACGCTCGACGATGCCGCGCCTAAAACGGCCTGCACGTCGCAATCGCGATCGGTCCCATCGTCTAGCGGTTAGGACACCGCCCTTTCACGGCGGTAATACGGGTTCGAATCCCGTACGGGCTACAAAAAAAGGCTTTGAATTAATTCAAAGCC
>DMPQ01000369.1:13703-13825 GCA_003455945.1 Planctomycetaceae bacterium | reverse complement strand
CGGTTCTGATCGATCGTCTCGCCGATCGAACTGTGGATCCCGATCAGCTTTCCGTCGAGATCGAACAGTGGGCCCCCCGAGTCGCCGCCGATCAGCGCGCAATCGGTCAGCACGACCGTCTT
>DMPQ01000369.1:12868-13642 GCA_003455945.1 Planctomycetaceae bacterium | reverse complement strand
GCCGCCGGTCATCAGTACGTGAGCCGCGGTGAGGACGATTCCGTCCTCGCTGACGATCACGCCGCTCCCCGAACCGATGCCGTCGGTCACGACGACCGTCGCGGGCATCGCGCTCCGTACCACCTCGCGAATCCGCTCCTGCTTCGCGCGGAGCGAGTCGAGCGTTTCGGCGGGGACCGCGACCGCTCGAGACGGAAGCCACCAGCCGACCGAAACAGCGGCGGCCAAGACCAGGCTACCGAGCCCGGCTGAGACCCAACGAAAGCTCATCGCTCTGCTCTCCGATGNNCGACCGACATGACCGTAGCGGCTGATTCCTCGCCGAAGCGCCGTGAACCTCACCGGTTTTCGGTGCCTGATCCGACGCGGGGATCGTCGCTTCCCGTTCGGACGTGCTCGGATCGGGCTCGCTCGCTCGGCTCTCTGCTGTTACGAGCGACCGCCCCGACGGTTCGTCAGGCGACAGGAACCGCAAGGTCTCAGGAAGTCGCTCGGCACCGACCTCGCGCCATCGTAGGGACTGGCCGCGAGACCGGCAACGTTCCGGCTCGCCCCCGATTCGTTCCCGGCCGACGAACCTTGGCCACCTCAGGCGCGCCGCCGACCGGAACGGTCAGCCTCACCGGCAAGGTCCTCCGAAACGAGCCCGATTCTCGGTCGAGGCGACGCCACGACGAGCACGCGTCGCCTGATTGTGGGCCCGCGTCGTCCCCGACGCGCGGCCGCGAGAGGTCGCTGATTCGGGACGCGTTTGAAGTGGGCCCGGCCACTCCG
>DMPQ01000369.1:0-12846 GCA_003455945.1 Planctomycetaceae bacterium | reverse complement strand
GGCACAGAGACCCCTTGCTGACGCTGCGGGCTGGGAGGGGAGCGAAGACCGAGTCTGCCCCCTGCAACAACCCAACCAGCCCGAAGCGCAGCGCCGGGATCAGCCCCGCCGCGAAACGCCCGCCCCGCTCGCGTTCCAACAACGAACCGAGGCACGGTCACAACCGAGGCACAGAGACCCCTTGCTGACGNNCTACTGATTGTTCGGCGGAATCGGCCACGACCAGCCGGACGAAAATCCTCCGTCGACCACCAGCGAGACGCCGGTGACGAACGCCGCAGCGGGGGAGGCGAGAAACAGAGCGGCTCCGATCAGGTCGTCGGGAGTCCCGAGTCGTCCGAGTGGCGTGTTGTCTCGATTCCACGTCGCCATCCCCGGATCCGACCAGAGCTTCTTCGTCAGATCGGTCAGGATGAAGCCGGGGGCGAGGCCGTTGACGCGAACCCCTTGCCGTCCCCACTCCAGCGCCAGCGCCCGCACCATCTGCTGGAGTCCTGCCTTGCTCATCGCGTAGGGGGCGACGTTCGCCAGAGGGCGGTCGACGTTCAGACTCGTCACGTGAATCTGATTGCCGCTGCCGCGCTCGAGCATCGGCCTCCCGACGACTNNTGTCGAACGGACCTTCCTGATCCTGGAGAGCGCCGATCTCGCGCTCGATCGCTTCCGGATCGGCGACATCGCAGACCAGCGTTTCGACCGGATGCTCGGCGGAGCGCGAAAGTTCGGCGGCGGTCGCGTCGAGCGTTTCGGCGACTCGTCCGACGATCGTCACGCGAGCGCCGCGCAGGGCGAATCCGCCGGCGATCGCCCGACCGATCCCGCGACTCGCTCCGACCGCCAGCACGCGCTGCCCGGCGACCGAGAAGAGCGGATCGCTCTTGCCCCGTCTCCCCCATCGCCGCCGTCGCCGCCGGTTTCGCCGCTCGCAGCGTCGTCCGGCGCGGTATTCAACGGCGGAGCGTTCATCGGCGTTTNNGTCTTCCGGTGCGATATTCATCGGGGGGCCGTCCATCGGCGGAGCATCCATCTGGGAAGCGTTCATCGGCGTTTCCGCCGGAGCGACTCCCGCTCCGCTCGCCTCGCGTCGCTTGCCCAGCGCGAAGAGCCAGCGGGCTCGCAGCGCGTCTCCCGCTTCCTGAGGACCGCTCGCCGACAGCAGCTCGCGAGCCGCCTCGTCGAACTTGCCGAGCGACTCGAGCGCCCGCGCTTCGTTGTAGCGCCGAGCCGGCGCCCAGAGCTCCTGCGTGTCGAACTCCTCGACCTGCGAGAGCCATTGCCGCGAGCTCCCTCGATCCCCCGTCTCGTAATGCGCGATCCCCATCCAGAGCGCCGAGACGGTGCGGACCATGCGCAACTGTTGCTTGAGGATCGAGATCGTCCGATTCCGATCGTCGGTCGTCATCCGACCGTCGATGTCGATGCCGAACGCCTGTCGACGCTCCTCGTTGGTGTCGAGCGAGTCGATGAACTCCTCGGAGAAGCGAAGCGACAGATAGACCTCCTTCGCCCCCTTCGGACTTCCGTAACGCTCGACCGGTTCGAACCGCCCCATCAGCGCCAGATGTCGGCCGTTCTGCAGGCCTCCCATCTCGTAGCTCTGCTCGGTCATCAGGAACGGACCGAGCACCTTCTCGTTCTGATAGCGGACCGCCGCTTCGAACGTGCGACGATACGCGACGGTCAGCACCGGCACCTCCCACAACGCGACTCCTGCGAGCCCCTCGATCGTGCGCCAGCGCGTCGCTTCTTCGGAAGGGCGGCGAGTCAGCTCCAGTCGGACCGCTCCTGTCAGACTCGCCTCGAGTCGCGCCATGCGCGAGGTCAGCGAGGCAGGAGCGATATCGAGCAGCGCGACGACGCGCGACAAGTCCTCGGCCGTGACCGGATAGTCCAGGCGCCGAGTCGCTCGCCCCGGACGCTCGAATTCCGCGACATCCAGCTTGCGAAGGAGCGACGGGTCATTTCGGACGTCGTTCCAGGTCGCGATCCCGTNNCTTTCCGAAGCAGTGTCGGGTCGTTCCGAATGTCGGTCCAGGTCGCGATCCCGTCGACTGCCGCGGTCGGAATCGGCAGACCGAGCGCCGGATCGAACAGGAAGAGCTCGTCGCCGATCCGAGCGGCGACCGCCCAGGGGCGCGGCGGAGTCGTCGCCGCGGCTCCGTCGGCCGGAGCGATCGCCAGAAAGGCGCCGTCGATGTCCATCGCATGC
This sequence comes from Planctomycetaceae bacterium, assembly GCA_003455945.1. Classification (GTDB taxonomy): domain Bacteria; phylum Planctomycetota; class Planctomycetia; order Pirellulales; family Pirellulaceae; genus UBA11682. The sequence continues at coordinate 10,637 of DMPQ01000369.1, read as the reverse complement.
AGCAGCGCCAGAAACGCGCGGCCGCGCTGCCAGGCATCTCCGTGACCGTAGGCAAGGACCGAGTCGATATGCAACGTGTAGCCGGGACCGGGGACTCCCATCTGCGCCGGCAGATCGCGCCGCGTCTCGGTCAGCATTCCGACCGCCACCTCATCATCGCCCGGCGCGTCGCGCAGCTCGTCGAGCTGGATGTTGCGGACGGTCCAGTCGAACGCTCCCCAGACGCGCGCCAGCTGCTTGGCCCGAGTCGCATCGAGTTGCGGGTGNNGACGCTGCCGAGCGGGAATCCAATCGACGATCCCCTTGGCCCACGCCTGTTCGCGCAGATACCGAGCATCGCTCTCGAGGAACTCGGTCGATTCGACGACCGATGCGACTTCGTCAGCCAGCGGGCCGGTCCATTCGGCCGACATCGGATCGAGCTGCCAGTCGACGGTGACGGTCGAGTCGCGCGACCATTGGTTGAGGATCCGAGTCAGGTCCGCGGCGAACGTCCTCGAATCCAGCCGCCGATCGCTGTTCAGATAGTCGACCGCCAACGCCAGGTGATCGACCCGGGTCCGGCGCGCGTTGACGTCGCTCGCCGGCGAACCGGTCGACTGACTTCGCTCGCAACCGACCGCCAGCGACAACGCGAACAGCAGCGGCACGAGCGTCGGTCGCGTAACGAACGAGCGGCCGAAAGCCGAAAGGGACATGAACCGTTTCCGTCGCGANNCGACCGGCTCAGAACTCCGGGCTCGTCACCAACTCCCGGATCTTCAGCAACCGGACCAACAGCGCTTCCAGTCGGTCGAGCGGGACCATGTTCGGACCGTCGCTCGGCGACCGATCGGGGTCGGGGTGCGTCTCGAGAAAGAGTGCGTCGATCCCTATGGATACGGCCGCTCGGGCCAACGGTTCGACCATCCGGCGATTGCCGCCGGTCGCACTCCCGAGTCCCCCCGGCTCCTGCACGCTGTGCGTCGCATCGAAGACGACGCCGACTCCCAGGTCATGCATCGCCGGCAGGGCGCGAAAGTCGTTGACCAACCGACCGTAGCCGAAGAAGGTCCCGCGCTCGCCGAGCAGAATGTTGCGGCACCCTCCATGACGCAGCTTGTCGACGACATGTCGCATGTCGCCGGGAGCCATGAACTGCCCCTTCTTCACGTGGACGGCGCGTCCGGTCGCCGCTGCGGCGAGGAGCAGGTCGGTCTGACGAGCCAGAAAGGCGGGGACCTGCAGCAGCGTGCAGACTTCGCCGACCGCTGCTGCCTGATGCGATTCGTGCAGGTCGGTCGTCAGCGGCAGGCCGGTCCGCGCTCCGACTCGACCGAGCATCGCGAGCCCTACCTCCAGACCGACGCCGCGGAACGCGCTGCCGCTGGTCCGATTCGCCTTGTCGAAACTCGCCTTGAAGACGACCGAGATCCCCAATCGTCGTCCGAGGTCGGCCAGGTGCTCGGCGATCCGCAGCGCCAACTCGTCGGTCTCGAGCACGCAGGGACCGGCGATCAGCAACAGCGGCGCTCCCTGCCCCACGCGATACGGTCCGATCTCGAGCGGCGTCGCGCAGCCGACCGTCGCGAATCCTTCCTCCATCGTTCTCCTCGTCGTTCAGGTTGCAGGGTCGGGAGGCGCGATGATCGTCAGCCGCCCCGGAAGCACCTCGATCGTCAGCGGCAGAAAGCCTCCCGGATCGCCGTCCAACTGATACGGCACCTCCGCGGTGCTCGTGATCTCGATCCGTTTCGCCCGCTCGACCTGCCAGTCGGACCAGCGGCGATGGCGGCCGGTCACGACGCCGACGAAGTAGACCAGACCCTTCAGCACCCCACCATCCCGGAACGTCGCGAGATCGAGTCGCCCGTCGTGGTCGTCGGCATCCGGGACGAAGCGCAGACCGATCGCGTACCGCGGGATATTGAAGATCCAGGCCCAGCGGACTTCGAGCGGTCGCTCGCGAAGGTCGGTCGCGATCCGCAGCAGCGGAAACCGGTACTGCCGAAGCGCTCGAAAGAACGGCGGGAAGTAGGACCAGTGTCGGATGTGACCGCGACGATTCCGATGCAGGTCGTCGACGACCGTCGCATCGAATCCGACCGACGCCATCACCAGAAAGAGCTTGCCGTTCGCTCGTCCCGCATCGAGCGGTCGTCGTGGGCCGCGTACGATCCGGTCGGCCAAGCGAGTCGGATCGCCGTCGAAACCCAGATGCCGAGCCAGCAGGTTTTCGGTGCCGACCGGCAGGATCGCCAGCGGCGTCGACGGCGACAGCCAGTCCGCGATCATCGAAACGGTCCCGTCCCCTCCGGCCGCAACGACGGCGGCAAGCGAGTCGGAACGCTGCCCGTCGACGATCTCGCGGCGGATCCCTTCCGGATCGTTCCGCCGCAGCACCTCGAACCGATGCGCTTCGAGCGAACGGGCGAGCGACGTGACGCGTTCGGCCGCCGAGCCGGATCCGGCGCGCGGGTTCTCGGCGATCAGGATTCGGCCTCCCATCCGCGTGCCACCTCCAACGGGACGAGGAGACTTCGATCGGGACCGGATCGAACGCGAGAGATCGTGGGCGTGTCGAGCGAGGATCGAGACGGACGGCGCGCCGGACTCCGGCGCGCCGTCGATNNTCGGATCGACTACGGCGATCAGCGCTGGACGCGAGCGGTCCCCCCCTTGGCCACCGCCTCCACCTCGGGCAACTTCGCCATCGAGACGTCGCCGGGGAAGGTGGTGAGGAGGGCGCCGTGAGCCCAACCGAGCCGCAGCGACTCTTCGGGACTCCGGCCGGCGATCAGGCCGTAGATCAGGCCGGCCGCGAAGCCGTCGCCGCCGCCGATCCGATCGATGACGTCCAGGCTGATCGTCGGGCTGACGTAGCGCTTTCCTTCGAGCCACAGCACGGCGGCCCAGTCGTGGCGGTTGGTCGAGTGGACCTCGCGAAGCGTCGTCGCGACTCCCTTGACGTTCGGGAACTTGGCGACCGCGCGATCGATCATGTCGAAGAAGGTGCCGGGATTGAGGGCCCCCTTCTGCTTCTCGACTTCGGGACCGGCGATGCCGAGCCCCTTCTGCAGGTCCTCTTCGTTGCCGACGAGGACATCGACGTTGCGGACGATCTTGCCGATCATCTCCTGCCCCCGCGCCTCGCCGCCGATCAGCGACCAGAGCTTGGCTCGGTAGTTCAGGTCGAAGCTCGTCACGGCTCCCGACTTCTTGGCCGCCTGCATCCCTTCGACGATCAGCTCGCTGGTCGTTTCGGAGAGCGCGGCGAAGATGCCGCCACTGTGGAACCAACGGACTCCCGCGCCGAAGATCGCCGGCCAGTCGAAGTCCCCCGGCTTCAGCAGCCCGCCCGCTTCGTTCGACCGGTTGTAGAAGACGACCGGAGCTCGGACTCCTTGCCCGCGATCGCTATAGACGGTCGCGATGTTCGGGCCGCGAACGCCGTCATGCTTGAACCACTTGTAGAAAGGGCGCACCCCCATCTCGCGCACCCGCCCCTGAACCAGTTCGCCGATCCCGTAATCGACCATCGCGGTGGCGATGCCGGTCTTCAGGCCGAAGCAGTCGGCCAGATTGGCGGCGACGTTGTACTCGCCTCCCGAAACATGGATGTCGAACGAACGGGCGCGGCGGAACGGGATCACGCCCGGATCGAGGCGATGGACGAGCGCACCGAGCGAGAGGAAATCGAGATCGCACGCATCCGTCCGCAAACCGAGACCGCTCATGGAGACTCCCTATCGGATGAAGGCATCCGCCCGTTCGAACGAAACCGGCCGCGACGCCGTCCGGACCGGCGCGACCGTTCGCGCCGGCGACATTCGCCGCTCCGGAAAAGGACTAGATCGTAACCGACGAAAACCCGCCGTCCACCACGATGTTCTGACCGGTGACGAACGACGAGGCGCGATCGCTGGCGAGCCAGACGACCGCTCCGGAAAGCTCCTCGGGACGACCGAACCGAGCCATCGGCGTGTGACCGATGATCTGCCCGCCGCGTTCGGTGTAGCTGCCGTCCTCGCGGAACAGCAGGGCCCGATTCTGTTCGGCCGGGAAGAAGCCGGGGCTGATCGCGTTGACGCGAACGCCGCGAGTCGCCCATTCGCGAGCGAGGAACTTGGTCAGGTTCAGGACCGCCGCCTTGGCGGCCGAATACGCGACGACTCTCGAGAGCGGAATCATGCCGGACATCGAGGCGATGTTGATGATGCTGCCGCTCCCGGCCGCCAGCATCGGTTCGCCGAAGACCTGACTGGGGAGCAGCACGCCTCCGACCAGATTCAGATCGAAGACCGACTGCCACGCTTCGGTCGGCAACCTGCAGAAATCGGCTCCCGGAGGGAGCGTCGCGTCGGGGCGATTCCCTCCGGCGGCATTGATCAGGACGTCGATGCGTCCGGTCCGATCGAGGATCGCCGCTCGGGCCGCTTCGAGCGAACCGCGGTCCGAGGCATCGGCAGCGACGAAGAACGCCTGCCCCCCTTCCCGCTCGATCGCCGCGACCCGTTCGGCTCCGCGCTCCGCGCTCCGTCCCATCACGACCGTGACGGCTCGCTGCCTGGCGAGCGCCCCGGCCATCGCCCCGCCGAGCACGCCGGTGGCGCCGATGACGACCGCCGTCCGCCCGTCGAGATCGAACAGATCCGCACTCATGCCGCTGACTCCCCGGATGCGAAACGGGTCCCCCTGCGAAAGGCGACGCCGAATCGATCAGGATCCGAGAAGCTCTCCCCGGCGCCAAGCCGGGAGGCACGGAGGCACGAAGGCACGGAGGCGCTGAGGGAGACGCAAAGGAATTGCTCGAGTCACTGTCGGATTTTTTCTCACGGAGACGCGGAGGTCGCTGAGGCACGGTGGTTCGGTCGTCGGGTCAGCCTCGATTGAATTCCCGCTTCGCACTCTCAGTGCCTTCGCGCTCCTTGGTGTCTCCGTGAGAGAAAATCCGACCGTGACTCGAGCATTTCCACCGAGTCTCTCTCAGCGTCTCCGTGTCTCAACGGTCCGGTTCGGACCAGTCACCGATTCCGATCCGCTCCAGCGAGATCGACGCGCCGGATCGGCTCGAGCGACCTCCGCCTCGCCGTTAAAGTCTGGCGGCATGGAGGCGAGGAGAGAAACGCCTCAAGTGACGCCCAACCAGCCCGAAGCGTAGCGACGGGATTAGCCCTTTCGAGGACCGAAGATCCTGATCTGTATCGGGAAGCGTATGAGGAGGCTCAGCGAATCATCAGAATCAGCGACGAAGTCAGGATGACGCTCGAGAAGGTCGTTTCGGGAACGGATGAGGCTCAGGATGACGAGGGGGCGGGGAACGCCAAGCTCACCACCTCCAAGTTGGCGCAGAAGATCGGCGTCAAGACATCGGTGCTGAACGATCGCCTGGTCGAAGCCGGGTTTCTCGAACTTCGCGACGGCAGGAGCTACCTGACGGCCAAGGGAAAGCAGTCGGGAGGTGAGTTTCGGGTCAGTCCGAAATTTGGTCCTTACTTTCTCTGGCCGGAGTCTTTGGTCCCCTGATGACTTCGGCGCTTGCCATTTCAGTTCGCCGGCGATCCACAAGAAAAGAGGAGAGGCACGGAGGCGCTGAGGGAGACGCGGTGGGAAGTCCGGTGGCACGGTCGGATTTCTTCTCACGGAGACGCGGCGGTCGCTGAGGCACGGTGGTTCGTTCGTCGGATCAGCCTCGATTGCATTCCCGCTTCGCACTCCCAGTGCCTTCGCGCTACTTGGTGTCTCCGTGAAAAAACCGACCGCGACTCGAGCATTTCCACCGAGTCTCCCTCAGCGCCTCCGTGCCTNNTTGTGGCTCGTCGGCGTCGTCCGGGAAGCGGCGGAGGCCGATCTGAAGGCCCCCTTCGTGACGATTGTCGACCCAGTTGTGGTAGTGGAACATGCCGATCGACTCCAGCCGCTCGAGCTTGTGCCACGCGTAGGCCATCCCTGCCGCCTGATCGAGCAGCGCCTCGCGACCGTAGCCGCGCGAGTTGAGTCCCTGTTCGGTCAGATGCAGCGTCCGGAGCGTTTCGCCTCGATACCTCGCTCGCGGCTGACGGACCCAGGCGTCGAGCACCTCCAGATTGCGGAAGGTCACCTTCGGCGTGTCGAAGTCGAAGGTCACCTGATCGTCGCGCCAGACTCGCGGATCGCCCAGGTCCTGCGGATAGGGATGATGGGCGATCGCCCAGGGAAAGTCCCCTTCGGCGCGGCACGCCAGCAGGAGTTCGTCCAGAAGCGTGCGCGAGCCGAAACAGTGCGAGTCATGCCGCGTCGTCCAGTGATGGTCGAGCGAGACGAAGACCTGCGCCGACGGATCGTGCTCGCGCAGGATCGTGTCGGCCAGTCGCAGCGAGCGATGCAGCAGCGCGACGTAGTCCCGCACGCTCTTCTCGCCCGCGTTCGTCCAGACCCAGCCCGAGTTCACTTCGTTGTGCAGGATCCAATGATGGATCCGGCCGAACTTCGCATCGACTCGCGAGTACCGTGACGCCAGCAGCTCGAGTGCCGCGCCGTATGCCTCGATTCCGGCGGTCGAATGGACGTTCGGCATCACGAAGATGCCATCAGCGGTCGCGTCGGGATGAGCGACGGCGGTCCCCCAAGTCCGATCGGCGCACTGGTTCGCGTGACGGACCAGGATGATGGCCGAGACGAGCAACTCCCGCTCCGCCGCCACCTGCAGCATCCGATCGAGCGGCGCGAGCGAAGCGAGGTCGGCATACCAGGTTCGACCCTCGAACTCGAACGCCTCGCGCCCCTCCCCCGGCTCGCTGCGGATGATCGTGTCGAGCAGCACGTTGACCGTCACGCCCGACACCCCGAGCGCCTCGAGATCCTCGAGCGGCCGATCGATCCAGAGAGCGCCGAGTCCCTTGCGGCCGCGCACGATCGGACGACTCGGCTCGCCGAGCGGTTCGATGCGGTCGACGCCGTGGGCATGCGAAACCGGCTGCGGACGCACGGTGCTGTCGGTCTGCTGAGCGATCCCCCAACGCGACAACAGGCGATCGCGCATTCGACCGTCAGCTCCGCTGACTCGCCGAGTCGTTCGCACCTCGAAACGCCCTTGCGCGTCGATCGCGAGCGGTTCGATCGTCGGGAACCTCGCTTCCGAATCGCTCCAAGCCTGCTGCGGAGTCATCGCGGCCGGCCACTCGATCAGCACGCGACCGTCGACGATCGGTGATCTCCCACGGATCACCACCTCATCCGCCGTCACCTCGACCGACGTCACTTCGGCATCGAAGTCGGTCGTCAGGTAGTCGTCCAGCGAGAACGCCGCTTCGGATTGCGATTCCGCCGTCGACCGTGAAGAGACGATTGCCGAATCGGCCTTGGCGACTTCGGCCAAGCGCGCGCGGATCTCGTCGAGCGTTCCGACGGTAAAGATCGCCTCATAGGCGAAGCGCATCCCCGGTTCGATCGCCAGCGTCGTCAGCGGCGCCACGTACGAGCACGCGCTCGGCTCTCCCGCTTCCCGATAGCGGTAGCTCGTGAATCGATCGGCCGCGTCGACTCGAACCCCGAGTCCCCAGTCGGTCGCGTCGACATAGGCGGCCCAGTGGTCGACGAGCGTCCCCGATTCGTTCGGCCAACCGGGGCGTCGTCGCACGAGATTTTCGGCAGCGCCGGCGAGCGGTCCGGTGACGAGCGAGTCGTAGCGCGGCGCGAGGAAGATCGCCGGGATCTCCTGATCGTGCGGCGGATGCGCGACGGAGCCGTCGTAGTCGAACTCGTAGCTGACCCGCAGCAGATCGCCGTCCAATCGCATCGTCTGCCGCATCGTCGCGTCGGCGATCGGTTCGCCGGTCGCCCAATGCGTCGGGCGAGTCACGATCGTCAGTCGATTCGCCTGACGACGCACGTCGAGGACCGTTCCCGGTTCCCCTCGCCACCCTCCTCCCTGCACCGGATTCCAGCGCCAGGGGCGATCGTTCCAGAGCGAACCGTCCTCAGCTCCGTAATACGACTGCTGCACCAGCCTCCCGCGATCGAACGAATCGATGAGGTTCGCTCGCTCGGCGCCGAGCCCGAGTTGCGGACTCGGGCCGATCCGGTCGATTCCCCCTCCGGAATCGAGACGGACCGAGACGCGAAGGCGGCCGTTGTCGAGTTCGATGCGAGTTGCTTCGGGGGCGATTTGGAGCCGCGGCCCGTCGCAGGCGGTCGAGCGTTCGGACATCGCGCTCCACGGGAACGCGAGCAGCGCCGCAAGGGAGACGAACCGCAAGGAGCGGAGGTAGGGCGTCATGCGGCGGACTCCGAGGGGGCGAGGCGGAGGGCGAGGGAGGGATCGAGCGCGGCAGGTCGGTCGGACGGTTTTTACCACGGAGCTCACGGAGGGCACGAAGGGAGGTCGGTTTTCGGTGGTGCGACCGGGGTCGGTCGCACGACGTGGGCATTGCAATGGCTCGGCCTCGGCGTGGGCCCGCGTCGTCCTCGACGCGCGGCCGTGCGACTTGGTGTGTTCGAGGCGCAGCGCAGCTCGGTCGGTTTCGTGGTCACACACCCTTGATGCGATGCTGAGTCGTTGACGGGGCTGATCCCNNGGTAGCCGGATGGATCGGCGGGCGGGGGATCGGTAGGCTGACCGGCTTCGGGGGCGGATCTCGGCTTGCAGAGGCAGATCGATGGCGAAGGAACGTGGTGCCCATGAACCCACCGGCTCGGAGGCCGATGCCGGACTCTCGTTCGAAGCGGCCTATTCCGAGCTCGAGGAGATCGTCAGGCGACTCGAATCGTCGCAACTCGGACTCTCCCAATCGCTCGAGCTCTACGAGCAGGGGATCGCTCNNACTCCTTACCGCGGTCGGCTCGAACGGCGAGGCGCGGACCGAGACGTTCGATGACGACGCGTCGTCGCCCGAGGCGAAGGTCGGTCGCCGCGCTCCTCGCAAGGCCCCTCGCAAGGATCCCGGCGGAGACGATTCGTCAGGCCCCGAGACCGGGACCATGGACGGGGGCGCCACCCTCTTCTAAACTGCCCCTTCGGAACGGTTTGCGGCGTCGACCGTCGTCGCGGCGTCCGAGACTTCCGCTTCCGCAGCGCCCTGTCGCCGCGACCGGNNGACCTCGGCGATTCCGCCGGTCGAGACGTCGGGGGACTTCGGGACGATGATCGGATTCGGTTCGGCCGATCCGAGGGGGAATCGGCGTGACGCCGCGGCGTCGCTTGCGGTCGTCCGAACGGCGGGCGTCGGGACGGCGAGCAGGTTCGCATCGTCGGGGCTCGGATCGCGCAGTCGATCGCGGCATTCGTGCTCGGACCTGACGGCTCCGGGCGAGAGGAGTATCGGTGGCAACGGAGCTCGAGAGCGGAGCGTTCGCGACGTTCGTCGCCGAGTGGCGGCCGGTGCTCGAGGAGCGACTGGCCGACTACTGCCGGCTGGACGACGAGACTCCGGCCGGTCTCCGCGAGGCGATCGAGTACGTGATCGTCGCGCCGGGGAAGCGGGTCCGTCCGATGCTCGCGCTGTTGGCGGCCGATCTCTGCCAAGGGGATCCGCGCGACGCGCTGCCGGCCGCCTGTGCGGTCGAGATGATCCACACGTATTCGCTGGTGCATGACGACCTNNCTGCCGGCGATGGACGACGACGATCTGCGACGCGGGCGACCGACCTGTCATGTCCGATACGGCGAGGCGAACGCGATCCTGACGGGCGATGCGCTGCTGGCGTATGCCTTCGAGATCCTGGCTCGCGATACTCGCCCGGCCGACGTCGCGGCTCGGTGCGTCGCCGCGTTGGCGCGAGCGGCGGGACCGGGAGCGCTCGTCGGCGGTANNCAAGTCGAAGCGCTCCGTCGCTACGGCCGCGCCCTCGGCATGGCCTTTCAGATCACCGACGACCTGCTCGACGTCACGGGACGGAGCGAAGAGGTCGGAAAGCGGACGGGGAAGGATCTCTCCAAACAGAAACTGACCTTTCCGGGATTCATGGGGAACGACGCGAGTCGTCGAGCCGCGGTCGAATGGACCGACGCGGCTCATCAGGCGCTCGCCGAGTTCGGTTCGCGCGGCGAACCGCTCGCTCGATTGGCCGACTTCGTGCTGCATCGGAACCAATAGCCATGGCGATCACCCTGTCCGACCTGCGCAGTCCGATGGAACTGCACGAGCTGTCGCATGCCGAACTCGCCGGCCTGGCCGACGAGATCCGCGACTGCCTGTGCAATCTGCTCGCCAAGCGGCCGGCGCACTTCGCGTCGAACCTGGGTGTGGTCGAGCTGACGCTCGCCCTGCATTCGGTCTTCGACTTTCGTCGCGACCGGCTGATCTGGGACACCGGACATCAGATCTATCCGCACAAGCTCGTCACCGGGCGGCGCGACCGGTTCGAGTCGANNGACAATCCGGACGCGCGGCGGGCTGATGGGTTATCCCAATCCGGCCGAGAGCGAGTACGACCTGTTCGTCACCGGCCACGCCGGCTGCAGCGTCTCGACCATGCTCGGGCTGCGGAGCGGCGATGATCTGATGGGACAGGAGGACCGGAAGGCGGTCGCGGTGATCGGCGACGGTGCGCTCCCCTCGGGGATCGTCTTCGAGGCGCTCAACAACGCGGGCGAGCTGAAGGCGAATCTGCTCGTCATCCTGAACGACAACAAGATGTCGATCTGCCCGCGCGTCGGCGGCGTCGCGAGGTATCTCGAT
>DMPQ01000015.1 GCA_003455945.1 Planctomycetaceae bacterium | reverse complement strand
AGCCTCCGTCGTCGCGCTGACGAGCGACGAGTTCGGCGACCAGCTCGGCTCGCCAGTCGTGCTTCGTACCGCTCTCGTCGACGAACTCCGCATCGCCGTAGGCTGCCAGACTCTTCGCGAACGTCTGGTAGTAGTAGTACAGGCCGGCGGTTCCCATCCCGGGGTTGCTCTTCAGGTCGTAGTTCTTCTTGAGCCACGCGACCGCCGCCTTGACGCGCTGATCGTCCTTGTCGACCCCTGCGTAGATCAGACTCTTCAGTCCCGCGTAGGTCATCGACGCGTAGCTGCGCAGGCCGCCGTTCTCGAGCTTGCCCGCCATGCTCTCGCCGCCGTTGGCCGGCGTGTAGTAGAAGCCTCCGTCCGGATTCAGGTTGGGGTAGGGGAGGGTATTGTGTTCGCTCTCGAGGTTTTGCGAGCGCGACACGAACGTCAGCGCCCGCTGGATCGCCTCGGAATCGGCGTCTTCACCGGCAGCGATCAGCGCTTCGACCAGCATCGACGTATTGCTCAGGTCGGGACGCCCCTTGCTCCCGTAACCGGCTCCGCCCCAATACGGATCCTCGGACCCGTGCCCCTCCGACTCGTCGAACTGCTGATCCTTCAGGAACTGCTTCGCTCGCGCGATCATCTCGGTGTAGCGACCGTCGTCGTTCGCTTCGACGAGCGCGAAGATCGCCAGACAGGTCTCGTAGTTCTTGTAGCGACTCTCGTCGGCATAAATGCCGCCGTCGTCATGGACCAGCCCTTCCAGATAGGCGAGTCCCTTGCGGACGAACGGCGTGTCGGGATCGGCGTCGTGCTTCAGGATCGCCGCCAGCACCAGCGCCGTGACGCCGGCCGCGTTGTTCTCCGAGAACGAACCATCCTCGCGCTGACCGGCGACCTTCAGGTACTCGATCCCCTTGGCGGCCGCCGCATCGATCGACTCGGCCGTCGCCGGATCGACCGCCGGCAGTTGCCAAGCCGGCGCGGTAGCGACGGGGGGCAGAAACATCAGGGCAGCGATGGTCGCAATGCGACGAACTCTCATCGGTCCGATTCCTGAAGAAAGGTGCGATGGCTCCGTCCGACCAAGCCCCGTTACGGGCGATCGGCGGCAATGGTTCTCTTGGCGTGCGACGAACGGCGGAGCAAACCCGATGCCGCCGACCGCTTCGATCGTTCGTCAGGGAACGCCGCACGACAAGTCCGACCGAGCTCCTCGGTCCAGGCCAAATTGTCGCCATCTGTGGCGAGCGGCGCGTCATCTCGCCCCGCGATACTCGAACGGTCGCGGACGTCGAGCGGCGGTCAGCGAATCACTCCGTTCACGACGTTCCGCAGCGGCTGGCGGAGCAAGGCACGACGGATGTTGGCCGATCCCTTGGTCCGCATGTCCATCAGCCCCTCTTCACTGTAGAAGGCGGAGTGCGGATTCAGGATGACTCGATCGTGAGCCGGATGGCCGGGAGTGCGCCAGGCGGCGACCAGCGGATCGTCGGCCGCCGGGGGCTCCTGCGGGAGCACATCGAGGGCCGCTCCCGCCAGCTTCCCCGATTCGATCGCCGCCAGCACCGCCAGCGGATCTACCACCGCTCCCCGAGCCGTATTGACCAGGTAGCTGCCGGGACGCATCGCGGCGATCGCGTCGCGACCGATCAGCCCGCGCGTCTCGTCGCTCAGCAGACAATGAAGACTGACGATGTCGGACGATCCGAGCAGCTCCTCGAGCGTCTCGCACCGCTCGATCCCCAGACTCTTGTCGCGCCCGTCGGGGACATACGGATCGTAGAAGCGGACCCGCATGCCCAGAGCCTTGGCTCGCTGCGCAAACGCCGCTCCGATCTGCCCGCAGCCGACGATCCCGCACGTCCTGCCGCGCAGACGGCGGAGCGGCGCGACCTGAGCGTAGTGCCAGTCGCCGCGCGACTCCTTCAGCCGCGATTCGAGGAACGAGATCCCTCGCGTCATCGCGAGCATCAGGCCGAGGGCCGAGTCGGCGACTTCCTCGGTCCCGTAGTCCGGCACGTTGGCGACCGGAATACCGGCGACCGCCGCGGCGCGGATGTCGACGTTGTCGTAGCCGACGCCGCAGCGAACGATCAGCCGGCAGCGCTTCAGTCGTCCGATGGTCGACGACGAGAGCCGCAGGAAGTGATACATCATCACCGCGTCGGCCTCTTCGATGCGGCCGACCAGCTGCTCTTCGTGCTCCGCTCCGAGCGCTTCGACGTCGGCGAGATCGCCGNNCAGTCGTTCGCGCTCCGGAGCGAGATCGTCGGTGATGAAGTCGGTGATGACGACGCGCAGTCGCTGGGACATGGAAGGCTCGGCGTGGTGAGGGTTGAGAGCGCCGAGCCTTCCCGAGCGTCCGCGGACCGACTCAGGGAGCGAGCCCGGGGGCGAGTTCGCGGGCAGGGCGTCGCGAGGTCGCATCGTGCCCGAGCAGTCGCTCGGCGCCGACGAAGTAGGTCGCGAAGCCGTCGACGATCAGGTTGTAGGTCGGCTCGACTCCGTCGCGACGCACCTCGACGATCGGCAGCGTTCGACGCTCGCCGTGCAGCATCATACCGGCCTCGAGTTCGCGCGCCTGCCGCCAGCCCTCACCCGCGACCCAGAACGGATGTCCTTCGCTGCAACGGATCAGCTCGTCGCCGACGCGAATCTCGACCAACGGCGACGGCTCGCGGAGCGTCGTCCGAAGCACCGAACGGAACTCGATCCGACCGCTCGTGATCTCCTGAGACAGCACCAGATCGCCGACGCGCACCTGCTCGATCGGCAATTCGCCTCGATCGGTCAGGACCAACGTTCCGGCGGCCAGACAGTCCTGGGGCATCGGCGGAGCGCTCGGCGTCGGCTGACTCGATCCGCTGGGGGCGGTTCCGGTCGAGGTCTGATCGACGTAGGTCCGCTCCTGAACCTGATAGTCGACCTCGACCGGTTTCTCCGAAACCACGATGCCGCTCTGCTCGTTCCACCAGGTCCACCAGGTCCGCGGATCGTTCTCGAGATCCTCCTCGGTCGCCGTCCGCAACGCCTGAGCGATGACGACGTTCCGATCGGCGATCGAGACGTTGGCGATCGCGGCCTGGCGCCGAGTCGAGACGTTCGAGCCCATCATGTCGTCGACCATTCGAGCGGCGGTCTGTTCCGCCTGACCGCCCGGCATCGCCAGTCGCCGCAGCGCGGTATCGCGCACGACGCAGCGGCACTGATCCTGCGTCTCGCTGGTCAGCACCTCGCGATAGACCAACCGATTCGGCGCCACCGGTACCGCGGCGACCTGGACCCCGACCGGCATGATGAACTCGGCGAGCAGCGACGGGACGAAGTCTGTCGCCGGCCGATCCCGCAGCCCCTCGGCCGCCGCTTCGCGGACCGACTCCCACGGCGAGACGAGCGACTGTCGCGCCAGCGCTTCGGTAGCGCGCAGGTCCTTCAATCGCTTCAGCGCCCGCACCGCTTCCAGAGCGGCGTTCTCGTTGCGCGAGAAGAGAATTGCCTCGATCGCTACCGCGATCGCCGGGTCATCGAACTGCCGAAGATCGGCCGAGGCCTGTTCGCGAACCGCTTCGCTTTCGGAGCCGAGGCGCTCGGCCAACCGCCTTACGGTCGACTCGAAGCGTCGGAAGTCGAGCAGGTCATCGGTCGCACGATCGTTCGCATCGGCCACCGCTTCGGGACTGACCCAACGACCGTCGACTCGGCGATGTCCGAGCGCCTGACGGGCCGCGGCGTGGTTCGAGTCGAATTGCAGGACCCGATTCAGATGGGCGCGAGCCTGATCGTCGAGCTTCCGTTCGCGGCACCAGGTCGCCAGCTCGAACTGCCCCTCGATCGTGTCGGCGGCCTGATCCCGCCGGTGCCGGTACGCTTCCAGGCGGTCGTCGTCCGACAACCGAGCCGCTCGCGCCTCGGCGTCGATCCACTCGTCACCTTGGCGGACCTGACCGAGTCCCCAGCGAGCCGCCTCGCAGTTCGGATCGAGTTCGAGCGCCCGAGTCAGCAGCTTCTCGCGCATCGCCGTCTCGCCGAGCGCTCCGAAGTGGAGCCCCTCCGCGACCAGCCGCTCCGCTTCGTCCTTGCGAGACGCATCACCCGGCTCCTTGGCCTCCGCCAAGAATCCGACCGTGCCGACGACCGACGCCAGCGCCAACGTTCGACCGACGCCGCTCCAACGGATACTGCTCCAACGGATGCCACGCCAACCGATTCGAGCCGCCATAAGTTCGCTCCTGCCGCTTCGAGGGATCCGACTGCCGACCCGCTCAAGCTATCGCGATCGGCCGACGACGAGCAACGATTTTGCGTGCTTTGGGATCGCCTCGCTGCGACAGAGAGGCCGAACGAGCGCCATGTCGGTCCCGGCAGCGCGCGAGAGCGGTTCGTCAAGTCGGCGACGGCCGAGGAACGATCGCGATTCGCGGCGTTCGCCTCGCCGTGCGGGGCACAGCCGGTCTCTCCGTCGCGCGTCGCAGCGTTTGCCTGACTGGCCTTTCGGAACGACCGACAGAGAAGCGAGCGGTCGGCAATCTCTCGTCCGTCCCCCGAGTCGCGACCGAACAGACGCTACGGATCGACGTTTTCGGCCCCGGCGACCGACCGCTCGATGATCCCGTCCGGCGAACCGCGGACCGGANNGAAGCGACTCGAACCATCATGCGGATGGCGACACGCCCCTGATCCGAGCGCCGTCGATTCGAGCCCACGCCGAATCCGCTCCCTCGGATCACGAGTCCCGCAGATGCGGCTCGAGCAACGATCACCGGACGACTCCCCAGGCCGTAACGACCTCGACTGCCTCGCCACCACCTCGGGTAGCCCATCGTGAACATCCTGATCGCCAGCAGCGAAGTCGTTCCGTTCGCGAAGACCGGAGGTCTGGCCGACGTCTGCGGTGCCCTGCCGATCGAGTTGGCTCGCCTGGGGCACCGGCCGATCGTCTTCCTGCCGGCCTATCGTCAGGTGGAGCGAGCGGGAGTGCCGATCGAACCGACCGGCATCGAGTTCTCGATCCCGATCGGCAGTCGGATCCATGTCGGCTCGCTTGCGAAGAGTCGTCTGCCGAACAGCGACGTCGAGGTGTATCTGGTCCGGCAGGCGCCGTTCTTCGATCGCGCCGAACTGTATCGCGAGCACGGCGAGGATTATCCGGACAACTGCGAACGGTTCGTCTTCTTCTGCCGCGCGATCCTCGAGTCGATCCGCCTGCTCGATCTGCCGATCGACGTCGTCCACTGCAACGACTGGCAGACCGGTCTGATTCCGGCCTACCTGCAACTCGAGTATCGCCACGTCCCTCGCTAC
Organism: Planctomycetaceae bacterium; assembly: GCA_003455945.1. Taxonomy (GTDB): domain Bacteria; phylum Planctomycetota; class Planctomycetia; order Pirellulales; family Pirellulaceae; genus UBA11682. Next base: position 1,269 of record DMPQ01000015.1, on the reverse strand, counting down.
GCGAAGATCGCCTCGCTCCTGACGCTCCACAATCTGGCCTACCAGGGGAGCTTCTGGCACTGGGACATGCTGCTGACCGGCCTGGACTGGAAGCACTTCAACTGGCGCGAGATGGAGTTCTTCGGCCGGCTGAACCTGCTGAAGACCGGCATCGTCTTCGCCGACGCGCTGACGACCGTCAGCCCGCGCTACGCTCAGGAGATCCAGATGCCCGAACATGGCTGCGGCCTCGAAGGGGTCCTGCGGCATCGCTCGAACGACCTGACCGGCATCATCAACGGCGTCGACACCTCGATCTGGAATCCGGCGATCGATCCGCATCTGCCGACGCGCTACGACGTCTCGAACTGGCAGCAGGGCAAGCGGGACTGCAAGCGTGCGCTGCAGGAGGAGCTCGGGCTGCCGGTCAGCGATCGCCCGCTGATCGGCCTGATCGGTCGCTTGGCCGAGCAGAAGGGATGGGGGCTGATCATCGACGTGATGCGGACGCTGGTGGCGCGCAGCGACGTGCAGTGGGCGATTCTCGGCACGGGGGAGCCGGAGTTTCACCAGGCGCTCGGCGAGCTCTCGGCCGCTCATCCGACCAAGGTGGCGGCGCGGCTGCAGTTCTCGGATCCGTTGGCTCATCGGATCGAAGCCGGCTCGGACCTGTTCCTGATGCCCAGTCGCTACGAGCCGTGCGGACTGAACCAGCTCTACAGCCTTGCCTACGGCTCGATCCCGGTGGTGCACGAGACGGGAGGCTTGGCCGATACGATCGTCGATCTGACGGCGGCAACCGCGGCCGACCGAACCGCGACCGGCTTCCGCTTTCGAGACTACCGAAGCGACGCGTTGCTCGAGACGCTCCGCCGCGCCATCGACATCGTCATCGACCGTCCCGACGTGCGGGGGCAGTTGGTCGAGACCGGAATGACGCGCGATTGGTCCTGGTCGCGCAGCGCCCGCGACTATCAGACGGTCTACGAGCGACTGGTCGCGCGGCGTCGGTGACGGCGGGTGCGTCCCCACCGCAACGGCGGTTCCGACGCGACGCTTGTCGGACAAGAAACGAAAAGCAGCACGACCCTCCTTCCCCAAGTAGGATCGTGCTGCCGCGAGGGAGTCCGCGCGACGCTCGGTCGCGCTCGAATCAGTGCCGCCGGAGCGGCGAATCGATCGGCTCGGATCGACCAGCGATCGCGAGTGCGGGATGGATCGGGCATCGTCACCGAACGGCGCGGCGAAGTCCGCTCCGTCTACTACCGGAGTCGAGCCTCGACGCGTCCG
>DMPQ01000370.1:17258-17398 GCA_003455945.1 Planctomycetaceae bacterium | reverse complement strand
CGCGGATCCTCGTGCTCGTAGAGTGCCGTTCCGTCGAACCTTCGCAGCCCGTGATCGTCCTTGGGGAAGTGAGCCGGCACCCAGTCGAGAATGACTCCGATCCCGTTCCGGTGGCAATGATCGACGAAGTACATGAAGTC
>DMPQ01000370.1:0-17240 GCA_003455945.1 Planctomycetaceae bacterium | reverse complement strand
CCCCAGGTGCACCTCGTAGATCGAGATCGGTTCGTGCAGGTAATTCCAGCGGCGGCGGCGGTCCAGCCACTCGCCGTCCTGCCACGAGTAGCGTTCGAGATCGGCGACGACGCTGGCGCTGCGCGGAGGGACTTCGGCGGCGAAGCCGAACGGATCGGCCTTCTCGACGATGCCTCCATGCTGCTGCCGGACCGCGAACTTGTAGGTGCAGCCCGGAGCGACCTCGGGAACGAAGAGCTCCCAGATCCCGTTGGCGGCATGCTTGCGCATCGGATGACGACGCGAGTCCCACTGGTTGAAGTCGCCGATGACGCTGACCGCGCGAGCGTTCGGAGCCCAGACGGCGAAGTTCGTCCCCTCGATTCCGTCGATCGAACGGCGCTGAGCGCCCAGCCGACGATGCAGATCGAGATGCTTCCCCTCGCCGAACAGGTAGAGGTCATAGTCCGAAAGGAGCGGAGGGAAGGCGTAGGGATCGTGTTGAGTCATGCTCTCGCCGTTGGCTGCGTCGATGCGGAGTCGATAGCGGAAGTTCGCCGGATCGTCCTCGTGCGGACAGATCGCTTCGAAGACGCCGGCAGGGTGGATGCAACGCATCGGACTCGCACCCCGCTCCCCTTCGTGAAGGACCCACGCCTGGCGCGCCCGAGGGAGGAAGGCTCTTACGGCGACCGCCGACCGATCCCGCTCGCGGATCCGATGAGGACCGAGCAGCGAGAACGGATCGTCCGAATCTCCGGATACCAACCGACCGATCGAGCCGAGCGAGGCTTGCGTGCGCACGAGTGATCCTTCCGAGGTGCTTAGAGGTGAGCGTCGAGGCCGTCCCCCGACCGCTCGCAATCGAAACGGCGGAATCGCTCCTGATCGCCGCGAGGCTTCTTCCCCTCGCCGCTCGATCCGCCTGTCTCGCTCCTACTCGGTGCGCCGACTGTTCCGGCGAGCCGACCTCGGATCGGTCGACGCGACGAACGGCCTGCGAACGATTTTCGTAGGTTGTTCCCTCTTCGTAAACCCGCCCCGGATTATCCAGTCGCTGGAAAGCTGTGGCGCCGAGACCCCTTGACGACGATCCTGCCGAGCGACTCGGTCACGCGAGACGCCCGATCTGCTCCGATCGGGCAAGAAGCCGAATCGCCGCCGTCGCGACGTCGATCGGCCCTCGCGCCTCTCGTACCGCTTGCCTACCGACAAGAAAGCGAACGGGCCGAGGCGCGACATGCCGCGTCTCGGCCCGTTCGTGTTCTTCGTCTCGCCGCCGTCGCTCTCGCCGACCCGGCGACGCGATGACGCCCGTTCTCAGCGACCGAGCGACCGCCAGTTCATCCGCGGCGGAGCAGCCGGTCCGAACGCATCCGCGTCCGTTCCGCGATCGCTCGGCTGCTCGACCGACGGCGTCTCGATCGGCTGACGATGCACCGCCGGCATCAGCGTCCCCGACGCATCCTCGCCGCGGTAGACCGCCTGTCGGATGGGCGAGTAGTCCCACGGCCGCACGACCGGAGACCAGGTCTGCTGATCGCCGATCTCCGGCACTTCGGTCCCCGGAGGCGAAACGCGAAGGGCAGGGGCGGGATCCTGAGTCGGACGGATCGTGCTCTCGCCGCTGGTCGAAGTCCCCGAAGTCGNNCCGCTCGGCGTCGAACCGCTGCCGTACGTCGAGCCGCTCGAACGATTGTTGGTCGAGCCGCTGTCGGTACCGGAGTTGTTGGTGTTCGATCCGTTGTTGTTGGTGCCGTAGGTCGAACCGTTCGAATTCGAGCCGCTGCCGTAGGTCGAACTGCCGGAGCGATTGGAGCTCGAACCGCTGTTGTTCGTCGATCCGCTACCGCTGCCGTAGGTCGAACCGTTCGAGCGGGTGTTGGTCGTGCCGTAGTTCGAGCTGCCGGAGTTCGAATTGCCGGTGCCGGAGCTGCTGCCGCTCCCGCTCCGATTGCTCGAGCTTCCGGTCGAGTTGTTCGAGCTACCTGTCGAGCCGCTGCCGTAGGTCGAGCCGTTGCCGCTCGAAGGTCCTCGCGCCGGAGTCTCGGTCGCTCCCGCCCCGCTCGTCCCGCCGTACGTCGATCCGCCGTAAGTCGAGCCGTTCGGCGTCGTCGCCGTGCCGCCCGAGCTGTGACCGCCGATCGATCCCGACAGGTCCGTCGTGCCGTTTCCGTAAGCCGCAGTCCCGCTGCCGTACGCCGTCCCCGAGCCGTACTGCGACGTCGGCGAGCCGTAGGGCTGCGCGGTGCCGTAGGGCTGCGCGGTACCGTAAGACTGAACCGCGCCGTAAGGATCGACCGAACCGGTTCCGGGAGGAACGACGATGCTCGAGCCGGGGACCACCGGGCGCTGAGCCGGCGGGTAGGAGCCGGGAGCGAGCGTCGGGGGCTGATCGGCCGGAGTCGGCGTACCGGTTCCGTACGGAGCGACTCCGCTCGGATAAGTCGCCCCCGGGTAGTTCGTCGCCGGAACGCCGCTCGGATAGGTCGTCGCCGGATAGGTGGCGGCCGGTGCGCCGTACGCGGTCCCCGGCGTCAGCAGACCGGTCATCGCGCCAGCCGGAGCTCCGCCGGCGCAGGTCGTGCAACCGCTCGACGGAAGCGTGTACGGTGCCATCTGGTTAGGGAGCATCGCGGTCGTGACCGGACGCTGAGTCGTCACGGTCGAATAGACCGGACGGTAGCTCGTGACCGGAATCCGCTGCGACCGCCACTCGTATGTGGTGCAGGGGCGCATGCAGGTCAGCGTGCAGCCGCTGACCGGATCGGACGACGTGACCGGGCGATACGAGGTGACCGGGATCTGAATCCAATTGGTCCGATACTCGGTCTGCGGCACGTAGTTCACGACGGTCCGCTGACAGGTCATCGTGCAGGTTTCGCACCCCTGAGCCGGCATGTAGGCGGTCTGATAGGTCGGTCGATTGGCGCCGACGAGCCCCTTGAGCCAGTCGAGCAGCGGTCCCGCCTCGGCCGAGCCGGGAATCAGAGTCGCGACGCACCAGACGCCCGCGACGATCGAACGACGCAACGACCCGCTCATGTCCGAAACCTCTTGCCGCGTGCGGAAGGGACAGTCGCTCGGCCGAACCGAGGCCACTGTGTTTCGTGCACTCGAATCCCGTCCGAACCAGACCGGGCCGCTCGCAGGACGAGTCGACACGTGAAGCCGGTCGGACGGATCGCATCGATCAGGGGGACGTCTCGGCGCGATGCCGTGCCCCTTGCCCAGGATGCGACCGCCAACCTTAGACCAGGAAACCGAAGCGTCCAAGAAGCGACCTCCGAATGGACGCCGTTTCGACGACATGAGATGAATCGCGCAGCGATCAGGAAAACGTCTCGCTTCCCGCCGCAAGCTCCGATCGGCGAACCGCTGCCGATCGGCGAACCGCTGCCGATCGGCGAAAGGAAAGACGTCACGCAAGATGGCCGGCCTACCGCAGCACGAGCCTCCGTGCCGCTCGCCCGGCGATCTCACACCCCGTCCCCTCGCCGTAGGCCGATCGTGGCCCACGACGCCGCGTTCGGGTGATGTCGGCTAGACTACGTCGTCGGCGTCGGGGCGATGCGATCGTTGCTTCCGCTCGATGGCCGACGTTCGCCGACGGAACTCCGCGCCGATGTTCTTCGTGTTCGACGGTATCGATGGTGCCGGCAAGTCGACTCAGATCGCTCGCTTCGTCCGCTGGTTGCAGGCGGCGGGACGGACGGTCGTCGAATGCCGCGATCCGGGAGGGACGGAACTCGGCGAGCGGATCCGCGACCTGCTGCTGGTCCCCTCGTCCCTCCCTATCGCCTCGCGCGCCGAGACGCTGCTGTATATGGCGTCGCGCGCTCAGCTGGTCACCGAGACGATCGCGCCGGCGCTCGCTGCCGGCAAGACCGTCGTCTCGGACCGCTTCGTTTCGGCCAACGTCGCCTATCAGTCCTTCGGTTCGGGGATGCCGCTCGAGGATCTCTTGGCGGTTGCCGATTTCGCCGTCGGAACGACCGTGCCCGATCTGATCTTCGTCCTCGACCTGGATGTCGAAACGGCAGCGACCCGAGTCGGCTCGACGCCCGATCGGATCGAGGCGCGAGGGAGCGATTACTTCCGACGCTTCCGCGACGGCTTTCTGGCGCTCGAGTCGATCTGGCCGGGGCGAGTCGTGACGATCGACGCGCGAGCCGATGCCGACGAGGTGCATCGTCGCGTCGTCGCCGCCGCCGAACGCTACCTGCACGCGTCGACAGCCGAAACCGATCGATCGGCACCGCGCCGCTGACCTTTTCGTCCGCCGGAGTTCGGTCGATGTCATCCGAAACCGTACGACCGTTCGCACCGATCGGGCACGAGGAGCTGTGCGATCGGTTCCGTCGCGCCTGGGAACGCGGGCGATTGGCGAGCAGCTTTCTGTTCGTCGGAGATCCGGGAGTCGGCAAGCGCCGTTTCGCGAACTGGCTCGCCGCCGGCATTCTCTGCGGCGGCCCCGACTTTCGCGGCGACCGCTCCGGTCGCGACGACGTGCGCGAGGACCGTCCGCTCGACCCGTGCGGCGTCTGTCGATCGTGTCGCATGCTCGCCGCCGACTCGCACCCCGACCTGCACGTGATCGAGAAGCCCGAAGATCGGAGCGAGATTCCGGTCGAGCTGCTGATCGGCGATCGGGAGCATCGGATGCGCGAAGGTCTGCTCGCCGACATCGCCCTCAAGCCGGCGGTCGGTCGGCGCAAGGTCGCGATCCTGGACGATGCCGATCATCTGAACGAAGCCGGCTCGAACTGCCTGCTCAAGACCCTCGAAGAACCTCCCCCCGGCACCGTCCTGATCCTGGTCGGAACGAGCGAGCATCGACAGCTGCCGACGATCCGGTCGCGCAGTCAGATCATCCGCTTCGATCCGCTGACCGAGGCGCAGGTCGCCGAGGTGCTCGCGGGGCTGCCGATCGAAGCGGACGACGACGCCCGACGACTCGCCGCTCGGCTGTCGCAAGGGAGTGTCCGCACGGCTCTCGACTGGCTGGACGAGGCGCTGCATGCGTTTCGCGATCGCCTGCTCCGGCAGTTCGAAAGCGACGATCCGACCGACGGCGATTTCTGCAAGGAGCTGATCCAGTTCGTCGAAGGGGCGGGGAGCGAAGCGCGCGCGCGGCGCCGGCGACTGGAGCGGATTCTCGATTTGGCGATCGATCTCTATCGGGAGCGGATGCACCGCGCCGGCGAGACGCGCGATCCGGCGATCGCTCGGCGTGCCGCCGATGCGATCCAGGTCGTGCTCGAGGTCCAGCGCGCCTTGCACGCGAACGCGCATCTGCCGACCCTGATCGATGCCTGGCTGATCGAGTTGGGACAGGTGCTTCGCGGCGAGACGCCGGCGACCGAGACGTTCGGGCGAGCGGTCTAAGCGGGTCGGCGCCGGGGGAGCGGAGCGTCGGCGGGCGTTCGAGGCCGAATCGACTTGAGTCGCGCCGGGGGATCTGTTCAAACTGAGGGTCTCCCACCCCCATATCCCACCTGCTCCGCGAGGGACTCGCGATGCTCAGCCTTCAGGACGGCAGCGGCCCGCGCCGCGCACCTCGGCTCTGCGATGGTCTTTCGNNCCTCGGTCTCGTCGGCCTGTCGCTCCCCGATCTCCTCCGCGGTCGCACCGTCGCCCAAGAACTGACGCCTCGCGCGGTCGGTAAGGCGAAATCGTGCATCCTGCTGTTCCTGCTCGGAGGCCCGCCGCAGCATTCGACTTGGGATCCCAAGCCGCAGGCGTCCGAAGAGATCCGCGGCGCATTCGGCCCCATCTCGACTCGGGTCCCCGGCGTGCAATATGCGGAGCTGCTCGAACGGACCGCGCGGGTCGCCGATCGGATCGCGGTCCTGCGAGCCGTGCAGACCGGCGACCATGCGCACTCGTCGAGCGGGTACGCGATGATGACCGGCGTACCGCACCAGCCGCTCAATCGCGAGAACGCGAATCCCGGCGCGCCGAACGATTGGCCGACGATCGGCGCCGTGGTGCAGCACCTGCATCGTGGGAAGCGAGTCCTGCCGCCGGCGGTCCGTCTGCCGCATCACATCTTCAACACCGACCAGTCGGTCTGGCCCGGTCAGACCTCCGGGTTTCTCGGCGCCGACGACGATCCGTGGATGTTCCGCTGCGAACCGAACACCCCCGGCTCGAAAATCCCCGACTTCAGTCTGCCGGTCGAGGTGCCGCTCGATCGTTTCGAGTCGCGGACGTCGCTCCTCTCGGGACTCGATGCTCGGCTGCGCGATCTCGATCGTCTGGGTGCGTTCGACGCATTCGATCGTCAGACGCAGCAAGCGTTCGACCTGCTGACCGCCCCGGCGAGCTTCTCGGCCTGCGATTTGACTCGCGAACCCGATGCGATGCGCGATCGCTACGGACGGACTCAGTTCGGCCAGAGCGTGCTGATGGCGCGGCGACTGGTCGAGGCGGGGGTGACGCTCGTTCAGGTCAATTGGTTCCGCGGAGCCGACGAGCCCGCCGATGCGCCGTGCTGGGACAGTCACGCGCGCGAGACGCAGCGGCTGAAGGAAAATCTCGGCCCGCCGTTCGATCAGGCGTTCGCGACGCTGATCGAGGATCTCGAAGAGCGCGGGATGCTCGACGAGACGTTGGTGGTGGCGATGGCCGAGTTCGGTCGGACGCCGAAGTTCAACGCTCAAGCGGGACGCGATCACTGGGGGAACGTCTTTTCGATCGCGCTGGCTGGAGGGGGCGTGCGCGGCGGAACGGTCCACGGCGCCTCGGATAACCAGGGTGCCTTCCCGATCGAAGGACTGGTCGGCCCGGCCGACGTCGCTGCGACGATCTTCCACTCGCTCGGCTACGCCCCCGACACCGAGATCCGCGACGTGCTCGATCGCCCCCTGCCGATCAGCCGCGGCCAAGTGATCCGCAGCATCCTCGGGTGACTTGATCGTCGTCCGACCGTCGTAGTGCCTTGTCGTAGTGCCTTGTCGTTGTGCGACCAAAGTAGTGCGACCGCCCCCGATCGCACTGCAACGGCGCTGCCCCGCCGTGGCCCCGGCTCGTCCTCGAGCCGAGGGCGTGCGACGACGACACCGTACGCGCTGCGCAGCGTCTCGAACGACCGAAGTCCCACGGCCGCGCGTCGAGGACGACGCGGGCCCACTTGGGGCCCCAGCCGAACTCGTCGTGCGACCGCCCCCGTCAGCTCGAGATCGCCGAGCCCCCCGTGCAGGAGACGACGACCGATGCGGTACGACCGGATTCGTGTTCTGATGCTTGCTCTCGTTGGATGGCTCGGTGATGCCGCGTCGGCCGCGACTCAGGAGCGTCTCGATCCGCGTCTCTTCGAGGTGCCGAAGATCGAATCGAGTTGGACCGATCTGACCGACGGCATCGACTCGCCCGAGGCCTGGGCCGAGCGGCGTCAGGTTCTGAAGCGACGCTTTCTGGAGCTGATTCGCGACGACGCCAAGCCCGAACGCGTGCCGCTCGAGCTTCGCTACGAAGCATCGGTTGAGGTGGAAGGGGTCTACGTCCGTCATCTCGTGTCGTATGCGGTCGAACGGGACGAGCGAGCGACGGCGTATCTGGGGGTGCCGATCTCGGCGACCGATGCCCGCTCGACGCCGGCGATCGTCGCGTTGCACGGGACCTATCCGCGAGGGATCGAGCAGGCGGCCGGACTCGACGACGATTCGAGCAAGGCGTATCTCGATCATCTGTGTCGCCGAGGCTACGTCGTGATCGCGCCGGAACACTTCGTTTCGGGGCGTCGCATCCCGCCGCTCGGCGCCTACGACACGACCGCCTTTCATCAGCGACATCCCGAGTGGACGAGCGTCGGGAAGTTCACCTACGAGCACGCGATCGCGATCGACGTGCTCGAGACGCTGGAGCAGGTCGATCCGACTCGGATCGGTGCGATGGGGCATTCGCTCGGAGGGCAGGGGACGATCTTCCTGGCGGCCTACGACGAACGGATCAAGGCAGCCGCCGACAACTGCGCGGCGGCGTTCTTTCGTCACAATCCCGATGTTCTCGAATGGTCGCGGGATCGGTGGTACGTCTACTTCCGACCGATTCGCGCCGGACTGCTCGAGCGGCGAATGCCGGCGATCGACTTTCACGAGATCATGGCGCTCGTCGCACCGCGGGCGTTTCTGGACGTCTCGGCGCTCGACGACGGCCATCGCGCCACGCAGCGGCAGCGCGTGCTGATGCTGATGGAAGTGGCCGAGATCTGGCACGTGCTGAACGCCGATGACGAGTTCGCCTTCTTCGTGCACGGCCGAGGGCACTCGGTCCCCGCCGAAACGCGAGCGCTGATCTACACGTGGCTCGACGAACACCTGAAGCCCCGCTCCGCACCGTAGCGAATCCACCTCCGAACCGTGCCTCAGCGCTCTCGGCGCCTCCGTGAGAACGACGACCGCTCCGTGCCTCACTCCTCCGCCGTGCCTCTCAGCGCCTCGGTGTCTCCACGGTGCCTCAGTGCCTCAAGCGTCGTAGTACAGGCAGAACTCGTACGGATGCGGTCGCATCTCGACTTCGCGCACCTCGTGCTTGCGTTTCGAGTCGATCCACATCCGGATGACGTCTTCGGTAAAGACATCCCCTCGCAGCAGAAAGTCGTGATCGGCTTCGAGCGCCGCGAGCGCCTGATCGAGTGACTTCGGAGTCGTCGGGACCTTGGCCAGCGTCTCGGCCGGCAGGTCGTAGATGTTCTTGTCGAGCGGCTCGCCCGGATGCCGCTTGTTCCGGATGCCGTCGATCGCCGCCATCAGGATCGCGGCGAAGGTCAGGTACGGATTGCAGGTCGGATCGGGGCAGCGGAACTCGATCCGCTTCGCCGCCGGATTCTGACTGACGACCGGAATGCGGAGCGCGGCGGAACGGTTTCGCTGGCTGTACGCCAAGTTGACCGGCGCCTCGAATCCCGGCACCAGCCGCTTGTAGCTGTTGGTCGTCGGATTGGAGAACGCGAGGATCGCCGCGGCGTGCTGCAGGATCCCGCCGACCGCGTACATCGCGAGGTCGCTGAGCCCCGCATAGCCGGGACCGGCGAACAGAGGCTGCCCTTCCTTCCAGAGCGAGAAGTGGACGTGCATGCCGGAGCCGGCATCGCCGAAGAGCGGCTTGGGCATGAAGGTCGCCGTCATGCCGGCTCGCCACGCGACGTTTCGGACGACGTGCTTGTAGATCATCATCTGGTCGGCCATCCGGACCAGATCGCGATACTCGATGTCGATCTCGCACTGCCCGGCGGTCGCCGCCTCGTGATGATGCGCCTCGACCTTCAGTCCCGCTTCGGTCAGGGCGCGCATCATCTCGTTGCGCAGATCCATCAGATGATCGTGCGGAGGGACCGGCAGGTAACCGTCCTTGTGCCGGATCTTGTAGCCGCGATTGCCGCCGCCGACCGATCCGCCGAGGCCCGCCGCGCCGCTTCCGCGATTCCATTCCGCCTCACGGCTGTCGACGCGAAAGTGCGCCTCGTGAGCGCTCTGATCGAAGCTGACCGAATCGAAGACGAAGAACTCCGCCTCGGGACCGAAGTGCGCGGTGTCGGCGATCGAGGTGCTGAGCAGGTAGTTGACCGCCTTGCGAGCGACGTTGCGCGGATCGCGACTGTAGTCCTCGCGCGTCAGCGGATCGAGAATGTTCCCGATCAGCACCATCGTCGGCGTTTCGGGAAAGGGATCGAAGAAAGCGGTGTCGGGCTGCGGAACGATCAGCATGTCGCTCTCGTTCACCACCTGCCAACCGCGGACCGCCGAGCCGTCGAAGCCGAGACCGTCCTCGAAGACCTCTTCGGTCAGACGATCGACCGGAATCGTCAGATGGAGAAATCGCCCCGGAAAGTCGGTGAATCGCAGATCGACCGCCTTCACGTCCTTCTCGCGACAGAGGGCGAGCACTTCCTTGGGAGTCATCAGCGGGGCATCCCGACGAGAACGATCGCCGCGCTCCGATCCGTCACGACCTCCTTCGGTCGTCGTTCGGAGCTGCGCGAGCGACCGCTGGATCGGCCGCTCGTTCCTTCGCGACGCACAGCCTAATCGCCCCGGCGTCGCGGCGCAAGACTGCCTCGCCCCGTCCGTTCGCCGCTCGCAAGGCTCCCGGTCGCCCCCTCCGAACCCCTCTCGCGGCAACTTCCCTTCCGCTGCGCTTCCGGATCGTGATCCCGTCCGAGCGACGTCTCCTTCAGCGCCCGGATCGGACCGGTCGAACCTTTCTCGCCGGGCGGTCCCCGCTCGGAAATCTCCCGGTTATCATGCCCCATTCGGCACGTGACGACGGCGAGTCGACAGGCGGACTCGCGAACCACTCATGCTTCGAGGATCGGGTGATGGCGGCAACTTGGCAGGGGGTCTTTCCGGCGGTCACGACTCAGTTTCGCGAGGACCAGTCCCTGGATCTCGACGCGACTGCGCGGCATCACCAGGCGCTGATCGACTCGGGGATCGCCGGCCTGGTCGTCTGCGGCTCGCTCGGCGAGAACCAGACGATGACGCACGCCGAGAAGCTGTCGGTCGTCGAGACGGCGGTGAAGGTCGCAGCCGGTCGGATCCCGGTGCTGACCGGCGTCGCCGAGTCGAGCACGCGAGCGGCGGTCGACTATGTCCGCGAAGCCGAGAAGCGCGGGGCGGCGGGGCTAATGATCATGCCGCCGATGGTCTACAAGGCGGACAAGGCCGAAGCGCACGAATACTTCCGCACCGTCGGCGGCGCGGTGAGCGTTCCGTGGATGCTCTACAACAACCCGGTCGGCTACACCGTCGACATCACTCCCGAGCAGCTGGTCGAACTGAGCGACGTCGCGAATCTGGTCGCGGTCAAGGAGAGCTCGGCGAACACGCGGCGGATCATCGAGATCCGGCAGCTCCTGGGGGATCGCCTGGCGCTCTTCGCCGGCGTCGACGATCTGATCATGGAGTCGTCGATGCTCGGGATCGACGGTTGGGTCGCCGGATCGGGGATCGCCTTTCCGGCCGAGAACCAGCGTCTGTGGGATCTGCTGAAGGCCGAGCGATACGCCGAGGCGCGTCAGCTGTATCGCTGGTTCCAGCCGCTGATGAAGCTCGACACCGACCTGAAGTTCGTGCAGTACATCAAGCTCGCCGTCCAGGAAGCGGGACTCGGCAAGGAATGGGTCCGCGCTCCGCGCAAGGTTCTCTCGGGGGCCGAGCGGCAGCGCGTGATGGCCATCATCCGCAAGGGGCTCGACGAGCGGCCGAAGCTCTGACGCAACGGCATGTCGGCGGAACGGGTCGCGATCCTCGAACGGCGCGACTCCGTCCGACGACGGTTGCCGATGCGATCCGTTGGACGATGCGTGCGGCCGCCTCACACGAGTGTCGCTCCCGATGACTCAGGTCAAGTACGTCGACAGTCATACCGCCGGCGAACCGACGCGCGTCGTCGTGTCGGGAGCTCCGGATCTCGGTGACGGACCGATATCCGAACGGCTGAAGCGGTTTCGCGACGAGCACGATCGCTTCCGTTCGGCGGTCGTCAACGAACCGCGCGGCTCCGATGTCCTCGTCGGCGCGCTCCTCTGCGAACCGCACGATCGGTCGTGTGTCGCCGGAACGATCTTCTTCAACAACGTCGGTTACCTGGGCGGTTGCGGACACGGCACGATCGGCCTCGTCGCGACTCTCCGGCACCTCGGGCGCATCGATGTCGGCTCGCATCGGATCGAGACGCCGGTCGGAGTCGTCACGGCGACGCTCGCTGCCGACGGCTCGGTCGCTCTCGAGAACGTGCCGNNGCCGAGTTGGCGACAGGCCAAGGGGGTCCGCGTCGACGTCCCCGAAATCGGCCCGATCGTCGGCGATGTCGCCTGGGGAGGGAACTGGTTCTTCCTGGTCGACACGCCGTCGCTGTCGATCGACGTCGATCATGTCGAAATGCTGACCGAACGTGCTTGGGCGATTCGTCGCGCGGTCAACGAGCAAGGCTATCCCGACGTCGATCACGTCGAACTGTTCGGTCCTCCGGGAGCGGCGGATGCCGACAGCCGCAACTTCGTCCTCTGCCCCGGCAAGGCGTACGACCGATCCCCCTGCGGCACCGGCACCTCGGCCAAACTCGCCTGTCTGGCCGCCGACGGCAAGCTGGCTCCGGAGACGTCGTGGGTCCAGGAGTCGGTCGTCGGCACGCGATTCGTCGGGAGCTACCGGCGACTGGAAGGACCCGACGCGAGGATCTCGCCGACGATCATCGGTCGAGCGTGGGTCAATGCCGAAGGGACGATGATCTTCGCCCAAGACGATCCGTTCGCCTGGGGCATTCGCGGTCGCTAGTCGGGAGGTTCGACGCGTGAGCGAGCGAGTCGTCGTGATCGGCGGCGGAGTGATCGGCCTATGCATCGCGCACGAGGCGTCTCGGCGCGGCTTGGCGGTCACCGTCGTCGAGCGGAAGCCGGCGCGGCGCGACGGCTGCTCGTTCGGCAACGCCGGGATGATCGTCCCCAGTCACGTCGTGCCGCTTGCGGCCCCGGGAGTCGTCGGTCAGGGCCTCCGCTGGATGTGGAACCCCGAGTCGCCGTTTCGGATCCGCCCGCGATTCTCCCCCGAACTCTTCGCCTGGGGACTGAAGTTCTGGCGCAGCGCCAACCGGAAGCATGTCGAGCGGAGCGGGCCGCTGCTGCGCGATCTGCATCTGGCGAGCCGCCGGACGTACGAGGAGCTGGTCGAGCAGGTCGGTGACTTTGGTCTGGTGACGCGCGGTCTGCTGATGCTCTGCACGACGAACCAAGCGTTCGATGAAGAGGCGCATGCGGCCGGCGAAGCGCAGCGACTGGGGCTTCAGGCGGACGTGCTCGATCCCGCCGCCGCGGCCGCCCTCGATCCCGGCGTGACGATGTCGATCGTCGGAGCGATCCACCATCGGGACGACCGCCACTTCGATCCGTCCCGTTTCATGGCCTTGCTGCAACGACGTGCCGAGGAAGCGGGAGTCGAGTTCCGCTTCGAGCACGAACTGACCGGTTGGCTCCGCACAGGACGACGGATCGAAGGGATCACGACGAACCGGGGGGAGATCCGCGGAGATCGGTTCGTCGTCGCGGGNNGATCGCGGGGGGAAGCTGGTCGCCGGTGATTGCAAGGCAGCTCGGCCTGAAGGTGCCGCTGCAGGCGGGCAAGGGCTACTCGCTGACGGTCGCTCGGCCTCGGCAGTTGCCGCGATTGTGCTCGATCCTGACCGAAGCGCGAGTCGCGGTGACACCGCTCGGCGAGGCGCTGCGGTTCGGCGGAACGATGGAGATCGCGGGACGGGACGANNTACTTTCCCGAGTTTCGGACCGACGACTTCGACGGAATCGAGCCGTGGGTCGGACTCCGTCCGGTATCGCCTGACGGTCTGCCGTATCTCGGAGCGGCACCGAACTGGCAGAACCTGATCGTCGCGACCGGCCACGCGATGATGGGGATGAGTCTTGCGCCGATCACCGGTCGCCTGGTCGGCCAGATGCTGACCGGCGAGCGCCCCGAAATCGACCTTTCGCTCCTCCGCCCCGAACGCTTCGGCTGATCCCCAGCCCGACGCGTCAGCGANNCCACGCCGGGTCCGAACCTGTCGACGACCCAGCCAGCCCGACGCGTCAGCGAGGGGTCTCCGTGCACGACCCGAACCGACTCCCCCACAAATCTCCCTCAGCGCCTCTCGCGCCACCGAATCGCGACCAAAACTCGAACAACTCGTCGTTCGTTCGTCGCCGCGATTCGAGACCTGACGCATGTCCGCGCACCCGCTCCGTCCCGTTCTGTTTCCGATCCTGACGATCGTGGCGATGCTCGGCTGCGGAACCGGCCCGACCGGCCCGATCAGTCAGGGCGTCCCGGTGTTGAAGGGGAACGCCGGGATCGACGGCGAAACCTGGCTCGTCTCGTTCGATCAGGCCAAGGTGTTGGCCGAGATGACGGGGCGCCCGATCCTGGCCGACTTCACCGGCAGCGATTGGTGCGGCTACTGCATCGCTCTCGACGAGCAGGTCTTCGCGAGCGACGAGTTCAAGGATTGGGCGCGGCAACAAGTGGTGCTGCTGAAGGTCGACTTCCCTCGCAACCGGACGCTCCCCGCTCCACAGGCTCGGCAGAACGGCGTGCTCGCGATGAGCTACGGGGTGTCGGGGTACCCGTCGGTCCTGCTGCTCGACGCGACCGGCAAGCGACTGATGAAGACCGGCTACAACGGCCTGGCACCCGACGCCTGGTGTGCCGACATCGATCGCAAGCTCGGGCCGATGTTGCGTCCGTCCGGTCGC
The DNA here is from genome assembly GCA_003455945.1 of Planctomycetaceae bacterium. GTDB lineage: Bacteria > Planctomycetota > Planctomycetia > Pirellulales > Pirellulaceae > UBA11682. Next base: position 3,016 of record DMPQ01000370.1, on the reverse strand, counting down.
TCCGCGAGCGGCCGATCGCCGTTGCCGGCGGTCGCGACGATTCCGGCCGCCCAGTCCCCTTGCGACCTCGCGGCACCGTGCGACCGGAACGACGACGCGACGGCGTTCGGAGCGAGCACCGGTGACGCGGCTCGACTCCCCGAGATCATCACCTTCTGATCGGCCCGACGGCTTGCGCAGTTTGCTCAGCGGCTCGCGCAAGACGCTCGGCGTCGCTCGTTCATCCCTTCGCCACATGCTGATCGACGAGGATCGGATTCCCGTCCGGATCGACGACGACGAAACTCGCCGGTCCGTCGGTCGATTCGTCCGCTTCCTGAACGAAGGCGACACCTGCCTGGCGCAGTTGCCGCTGCAGTTCTCGGACATCGGTAAACGGAGTGACCGATTCGGCCTGTTGGTTCCAGCCCGGGTTGAACGTGAGGATGTTCTTTTCGAACATCCCTTGGAACAATCCGAGCACGACGTCGCCGTTGCGGAGCATCAGCCAACCCTGCGACGCTTCGCCGTGAAACGGCCGGAAGCCGAGCTTGCCGTAGAAGTCGCGACTTGCGGCGAGATCCTTGACCGTCAGGCTGACCGAGAACGCACCGAGTTGCATGGGAACGCCTTTCGCGCAGCGGAACGAAGCCGCATGTGACGAGATCGAGACGGCTCGATTGTGCGCGATCCGATCGCTCGAGAAAATGATCTGCTCCACCGAACGATGAGCGGCGGCGATCGGACAACGCCGAAGCGTCAGCGAGGCGAACCCCAGCCCGCAGCGCCAAGCGCAGGGGCAGCCCTTTCGAACGCGACGAATCCGGGTAATGTTCCTTCGACGATCGCGTCCGAACTTCATCCGATCTAGATCAGACGATCGTCGAAGGGGTGCGACATCGCGCCTTGCGTTGCGTCTGAAGGCTTCGCGGGACTCGGCTCCACTCGCCGATCGAACGGACAGAGACGAGCCGGCTCGAGATCGAGAACGATGCCGACCGCTTCCCAATCGATCTCTCGATCGCCGGAGGACGATTCGATTCGCGGCTGAAGCAGCACTCGCAACTCGGCGAGTCGGAGTTCGAGTTCGCGTCGACTCCCGCCGGCCATACAGGCACCGAGCAGGAAACCGAAGGTCGCCGCAAAGGAGACCATCAGGAAGAGGCCGACGAGACTCAAGGAGGTCGGGAGCATGGTGTCTCCTTCCTCGCGCTCCGAAATCGGTGAGGCGACCGTCCGTCCCCTCATCGACACGAGCCCGAATCAAAGCATCAAGAGCCGGATCAGGAATCGGAAGCGAGCTGAAAGGCATCGCGAGGCTTGTGTCGCGTCGCCGCCCAGGTCGGAGTCGAACTCGTGCCTCAGCCTGCGCCGTGCGGCACACACCACCGAAGCGTTCCGTCCGAATTCGCACATCCGATGCTCGAACCGATCTCAGGAGTACCCCGAGATCCGTCGGGAGGCAATCGACGATGGGGTCAGCGGCGTCGATCGGCGGGACTCCGCGGTGGGAGTCGCAAAGACGAGGACGACTCGGACCGACATGGCCCCATGCGACAAACCGCGATAACAACGCCGAAGCGCCAGCGAGGCGAACCCCAGCCCGCAGCGCCAAGCGCAGGGGNNGGCCACCCCTTCGAACGCAACGAATCCGGGTGACTTTCCTTCGAAGGTCGCTTCAGCGACCTTCTCCGTCCCCACTTCTTTCCTCCGATCGCGGCAGCACAGAATGAGCGACGGGGATCGATAAGCTTCGGCACACGCAACCGAACGGACGGGTGGCGATGGACGGGATCGATGTTCGACTGATGTTGATCGTAGCCGGAATCGCTCTGTTGGGGCTCTTCGTCTATTTCCTTCCCTGGTTCGTGGCGATCGGTCGCGGTCATCGGAATGCGACGGCCATCGGCGTTCTGGTGCTTCTCCTCGGTTGGTCGTTCGTTCCCTGGGTGATCGCGCTCGTGTGGGCGTTCACCGTCGGCGGCTCGCCCNNCCCGAGCCGACGAATCCGGACAGCCACTCGCCCGGTTCGCACTCGGGACGCGGACTCCGAGTCGCCGGCGCGATCGCTCTGGTCGTCCTCCTTCCCGCCGGTCTCATCGGACTGGCCGCGACGATGTTCGTCGCCGCTTCGCCGACGGCTGGTTGGCGTTCGACGGTGAACGAGTGGCAAAACGAACTGCGCGACAACGTCGAACCGATCGATGCGGAACTGGCGCGGATCGATCGGGAGTTGGAAGAGGTGCGAGCGGAGCGAATGCGTCTGATGATGGAGCTTGCAAAGGCGACCGTCGATAGCCAGGGGGCTCAGGACGCCGAGGTGCGGGAGACGGCGCAGGAAAAGTCGGATGTCCTTACCGCTCAGCTCGAGTCGCTACAGACGCTGATCAGTGAACTCGAAGCGAAACGAGCAGAGATCGCCGTCGTCATGGCGGCGGCTCGAAACGACGGTTCGGGAACGAATCGCGTCGAGTTGTCCCGAGAGTCGAACGAGTCGCTCGAGCGACTTCGCTCCACGATCGACGACATTCGACATCGGATCGAAGCGGAGCAAGCCGCCGACGACCTGCAGGTTTCACCTCAGCCGGACCGCTGATCGGCACCTGGTCCCGCGGTGTCGGCGAAGTGAACCGAATCGGTATGAGGTTCACGAGACGTTCGCACGGTCCGAACGAACGGCGGGCTTTCGACAGGTGCAAGCGCATCGGTCGAGCGGTGCACGATGACCTGAAGCGGAGCCGGATCGATCCTCGAGCATTGTTCCGGAGTTGTCAGGAGCCCTCGATGTCCGACGACGACCACCGCTTCGAGAACACCTTGATTGGTCGACTGATCGGAACAGCGATCGAGTGCGGAGTCGGCCTTGGCGCAATCCCTTCCCGCCTCGGTCCGAATCGGCTCCGTGGGCGCTGTGCTTTCGGTGGTTAGAAATACCTCGCTAACCACGAAGAGCGCCGAGGTCATGAAGTCTCGCCGCACGACGTTTCGCGCGACGTTTCGCGCTGCCGTCGGTAGCGTGAGGGCGGAGAGGCGATCG
>DMPQ01000294.1 GCA_003455945.1 Planctomycetaceae bacterium | reverse complement strand
CTCACGCTGCGGGCTGGGAGGCGTCGGCCCGTCGGCTTATGCCGCCTTGCCGGGGCCGACGGCCGAGCGACCGGAGCGGCCGGAACGGGCTCGCAGCCCTCCGGCGGCGGTCTTCTCTTCGAGATTCGGGCGGAAGATCGCCAGCAGAGCCAACGGCAGGAACCAGGCCATCGACAGCCCTCCCCCATGCCCCTGCCAGAACTGCACGCCGATCATCACCGCGCAACTGCCGCTCATCAGCGTGCCGAGATTCTTGCGACTCGGCCACAGCGCCAGCGCTCCCGCGATCGCGACCGATCCGGCGATGATCGGCAACCGAAAGACCGGCTCCCAACCGAGCGCCCAGATCCCTTCGAGACCGCTGTGTCGCGGCAGCCTGAGTCCGAACATCTCGCGCAGACCGNNTCCGCGGATCGGATCGAACCCTTCGCTCCCCGTCACCCAGAGCATCAGCGCCAGGATCGCAAGACTCGTTCCGCAGCCGATCCAGAAGCGGACCAAGCCTCGCTCGCGATAGAAGCTCGACCAGAGCGGGAGCAGGAAGAGCGGGTAATAGACCAGTCCGCAGGCGCCGCCGATCAGCACGCCCGACAGGAGCGGCAATCGGTAGGTGACCAGCGCCCAGATCAGCAGCGCCGCCGGCAGCACATGATTGACTCGCCCCGTCATCTGCACGGTGTAGGGGAGCATCAGGAAGAGCGTCGCGATGCCGACTCCCATCCGGAAGTTCTCGAAGTGGAGCGTCCCGATCAGCAGCATGCCGATCACGATCGCCAACAGCGAGACGGTGACGGTCAGCCGAGCGAGTACGGTCGCTGACGTCGACACTTCGTCCCGCTGCGTTCCGAGCGGAGCGCGAGTCGTATCGACGAGAGTCGGCAGGATCGGTGCGCGCGACAACAGCCGGTAGCCGGGGCCGTCCGGCAGAATCGGCGCCGCCGCTTCCGCCTCGGGCCACAGTCGCGTCTCGGTCAGTTCCGGTGCGAAGTAGAGATCGTGTCGGACCGGCCGAACCGTCAGCAGATTGGCGAGCATGAAGACGAGCATCGACACGCCCATGAACGTCAGTCCGCCGCTCGTCAGATTCGGTTCGAGCAGCGGACGACGGACCAGCATCGGGTCGATCAGCATGCGGATCAGCATCAGCGTGCCGATCAGAAACAGCCAGAGATAGCCGCGATGCTCCAGACGCCGCGCCGCGAAATAGTCGCTTGCGACCGCATCGCGCAGCACGTCGAAGCGAGGATCTCGCCCTTCGAGCGTCTGGTCCGCCGCGTCACCACTCCCCTCGGCTCCCGCCATCGCCTCGCGCAATCGATCTTCGGCCGAAGCGCGCGGTGCGTCGGATTCGTCCGCAGGATCCGAGCCGCGATTCGTGGGACCGACCGGTGCGGTCCGATCGGTCGAGGATCCGGAGTCGTCGGGGGNNCGGGGGAAGCGATCGGATCTCTGTCGTCACCAGCGGCGTCGGACAAGGAGGAACCGTCGGCAGTTGCCCCTTCCGGCTGCTCGGCGGCGGTCGCCGGATCCGTCTCGCTTGCCGCGAGAATCCTCGCGATCTCGCCTCGCACCCGTTCGCGTCCGACCGCTCCGAAATGCACGAACAGCAGACCGGGCGCGAGCAGGATCACCAGGATCAGGTCGACGTTGCGGATGCTCCAGGCGCGATTGAACTTGAAGTAGACGGCCAGGAGGAGGAGCGAAGAGAGATAGGCCCACGTGGTGGGCGGGACTCGCTCGTAGCCGAGAGGGAAATCGCTCATGTCTCGGGCGGCTACCTCGGTGTCCGTGCGACGCTCCGCCTGCAGGCGGAGATCGAGCATGTCGGAGCGGTTCGTGCGACGTGACGATCGTCGTCGAACCTATCCCCCGGCAATCAGGCCCCGTACCGGATCGCGCCGACCGGGGTGCCCGAGGCACCCGCAGTGTGACGGGTTAGCTTAAGCGATCGGCTCGGCTTTACAAGGCAACGGCTCCGGCCGGCGATATTCCGGCCTCGAACGCAAGCCGCTCGCTCAACCTCTCTTCGCCCAGCTTCACCCGACATTGGTATCGGTCGACGCCAGCCGAATAGAATGCCGAAGTCCCGAAAGGTGCGCGCCGTCCTTCGCCGCTCCCCCGTCCTGATCGTCGCCGTCCACCGGATCGATGCCATGAACTCGCTGCAGCGATCGGTCGCCGAAATCGTGCTTGCCGTCATTGCGCCGGCGCTCGTGATGGCGGTCGTCGGCAGCGTCACCCTCTTTCTGAGTGCCGTGTTCTATCACGGCGAGTATCCGGTTCGATTGGCGGTCATCCTGAGTCTTTTTACCTTCGCGTCGGTCCTGATCTCGCGGATCGCGATCTCCGAAAGCCCCGGTTATGCGATGGGCTACGGCCTGGCGCTCGGCGGCGTGATGCTTCTGGCGATGACTCGGTTCGTGCAGCTCTCGGGCCCGATGGCGGCGTTCAGCATGCCGATCAACGTCCTGCTGATCGGGACCGCCTGGTTCTTCGCCCACAAGCTGACCTGGGACGGGACGTTCGTCGATCTCAGTCGCGACGTCACCGCCAAGGGACTGCTCGACAACGTCGGCGGACGCTGGAAGCGTCTCGCTTCGCTCGCGAACCCGCCGGTTCCCGAACCGTCCGCCGCCCCCTCGGCGAACCCGGCTCCCTCCGCGCCGCCGCCGACGTTCGATCCGTTCGCGTGGCTGCGGAAGCGGCGAGCCAACACGCCGGGGCTGTGGGTCATCTACTTCGCGCTGCTCGCACTGCCGCTCTTCGGTCTGGGACAAGGCTTCATCCCGGCGTCCGACCAAACGATGCGCCGGTTCGCCTTTCTGCTGTTCGTCGTCTATCTGATCGGCAGCCTCGGGCTGCTGATGACGACCAGCCTGATCGGCCTGATGCGCTACCTGAACAAGCGCGCGATCGAACTCCCCAACTCGATCATGCTCTCGTGGCTCGGGCTCGGTTCGGCTGCGGGAGCCGCGATCGTTCTCGCCGCCTGGCTCCTGCCGCGCCCCGCCGCCGAATGGTCGATCATCCCCGATATCCCGCTCTCGTTCGTCACCCCGGAGTCGACCAAGCCGAACTCCTGGTCGGTCGGCAACGACGGCAAACAGGAAGGTTCGGGCCGAGCGTCGGGACCGAGCCCGGACCGAGGGACCAGCTCGTCCGCCAGTGGCCAAGGGAGAAGTCCCGGAGGCTCACAGTCCGGAGGCTCACAGTC
>DMPQ01000083.1 GCA_003455945.1 Planctomycetaceae bacterium | reverse complement strand
GTGACCAAGGTCGATCGGATCGTCGAGACGCAGGGGCGTCTGGTGACGACGGTCGAACCGATCGTCATCCAGCCGCTCCAGTCGTCCGTGATCCGCGAGATCCGCGTCCGCTTCGGCGACCGAGTTCGCCCGGGGCAGACGCTCGCCATTCTCGACGGCACCTTTTCGGAAGCCGAGGTGGCGAAGCTGAAGGACGGAATCGCCGCCAAGCGAGCTGCGCTCGCGCGGCTGGAAGCCGAACGGAACGGGACCGAGTACGAGATTCCCGCAACCGGCGCCGATCACTACCAGGTCGAACAGCTTCATCTGTTCGTGTCGCGGCGACGCGAACAGACGTCGAAGCGAGCCGAGATCCAGGCCGAACTGCGACAGGCCGAGGCCGAAGCGGCGACCAATCGGGTTCAGCTCGCCTCGGTCTCGTCGAAGATCGAGCTGCTCGAACGCCTGACCGCCAAGGCTCAGGAACTCTTCGATCGCGGTTCGCAGTCCGAAGTCGAACTGCTGAACGCTCGACTCAAGCTGCTCGAAGAACAGACGATCCTCGACAATCTTCAGGCGCGGATCCGGGAGTTCGACGAAGGGATCGCCCTTTCGCGCGAAAAGCTCGCCACCCTCGACGCGTCGTTCCTGAGCGAGGTCGACGAACAGCGCGTCGTCGCTCAGCAGGAAGTCGGTCAGCTGCAGGAGGAGCTCGCCAAGGCGCTGCGGCTGGAAGAGTTGGTGGAGCTGGTCGTTCCCGAACACCTTCCCGATCAGGAATATGTCGTCTTCGAGATCGCCGAGCGGACCACCGGATCGGTCGCTCAGGAGGATCAGCCGCTGATCAAGCTGATTCCGGTCGACGTTCCGCTGGAGGTCGAAATCGAGATCGCCGCCAAGGATATCGGCTACCTGCAGCTGCAGGACCCCGCCAAGATCAAGCTCGAAGCGTTCACGTACCAGAAGCACGGCTATCTGGAAGGAAAGCTGCGGACGATCTCGGAAGGCTCGTTCACCGAGAAGCGGGCCGAGACGCCGATCACGTTCTTCCGCGGCCGCGTCTCGATCGATCCCGACAGTCGGCTGGATGGGGTGCCCGAAGATGCGCTGATGCCCGGCATGGCAACCGGCTGCGAGATCCGAGTCGGCGAGCGTCGCGTGCTGGAGTACGTCCTGTACCCGCTGATCCGACAGCTCGACCGCTCGGTCCGCGAGCCGTAAGCGCGACGGAAGCGAATCGCGGTCGGCAACGGCCGCGATTCAGGGGATTCGGGTCCACCGATCGACCATCGGGCCGAGGCGATTGGCGAGGATCTCGCGACGGCGTTCGATCGGTACGTTCCGATCGATGATCCGGTGGCGATCCTCCAGATGCCCCTCCGGAAGGAACATCTCGGGTGAGGTCGGAGCGGTCCCGACCAGCCGGTAGCGCGTCACGAGATCGGGGCGATCACCGATCCGGCGAACGAGCGTCATGCTTCGCACCTCGCGCGTCGCCGCGTCGATCTCGACCGTCGCTTCGCGCAGTCCGGGGCCGTTGCGCGGACGTCGCGGTTCCGCTCGCACGATGAACGTGCTCCCGTCGTCGGATCGGGTGCGAGTCAGCACGAAACCGCGCGGCAGTTCGGCCAGGAGCGAGCCGAGCGCAAGCGACTGGAACTCGGCGAGTCGCTTGAGCGGCGGCCCGACTTCGTCCGGAGCGAACTCGACCGCGGCGCGCGGACCGAGGACCATCCAGATCGATCCGTCGTCTCCCTCCCCCCAGATCCAGCTCCGCCCCCGACGATTCACCTCGACCCGAAAGCGATCACCGTACGTGACGACTTCGACCTGCTGCAGGATCGACGTCGGATAGTCGTCATCGCCGACCGGACCGGTGAGCACTTCGTATCGCCGCTCGACCGGTTGCTGATGGACGAGCGTCGCATCGGCGATGATCGACGACGCGCTGACGGTCCGATCGGAAACCTGCGGCCAGAGGATCGCGACCAGCAGGAGCGAGGCCGCGACCGCAAACAGAATCCCCCATCGCCCGGGACGTGCTCGACGCGCGCCGCTCGAACGCCGTTCGCGATCGGTGCGGGTCGCGTCGACTCGGTCCGCGGACCTCGAGGTCGCGGCTGCGGTCGCTTGGTCGACGATTCGCTGCTGCAGCGTTCCTACGTCGAGACGGCGCGCCTGACGGTCGTACCAGTCGCCGACCAGTCGCTCGACCGGATCGAGCTCCGCGGAGGACGCCGACGAGTCGAGCGGGCGAGAGCGCGCATCGCGATCATCGGCGAAGCGCCGCGGTTCGGTCGAGTCCGAACGATCGTCGCGAGAGTCGGCGGAGGACATGGTGTCGAAGTCCGTGGTTCGGCGGCGTGGTCGAGCGATGCGGCGCAAGACGAATCGGGGAGGGAAGGGGAGCGGGTCAGGACGATTCGGCGGGGGAGCGAGCGGTCGGTTCGTCGGCCGACAGGAACTTCGCCAAACGGACGCGGAGTTGCTTGCGGGCGCGATGGAGATGGACGGCGGCGTGGTTTTCGCTGATCCCGAGCGTCTCGGCGATCTCGCTGATTTCGCTCCCGAGCGACCTCAACTGCATCGCGATCCGTTGCGGTTCGGTCAGCGTCTCGAGCGCCGCGGCGATCGCCTCGTCGAGCTCGGCTCCTTCCGCCGCGCGGGCCGGATCGGGGAATCGATGATTGCGGTGGGTGCCGGTCGACGGATCCTCGATCCGCTCCGACTCGACCGCCGTCGAACGCCGCTCGCGTCGCGAACGATCGATCCCGGCGTGCGTGAGCGAACGGAGAAGGATCTTCCAACCGTCGCGGATCAGGTCGTATCGCTCCCGGTGGCGCCACAACTTTCCGTAGCACTCCTGAACCAGATCCTCGGCAGCATGCGGATCGCGAACCAGCGACCGCGCAAAGGCGAGTGCGCGGGGGAGCGTCGTCGCGACCCACTGCTCGAGCGTCGCCGGCGGCCTGTCGACCGCATCGGCGAGTCCGGTGGAAACGGGGAGTTCGGCCAAGGGAGAGCCTCGGGAAGCGACAACGGTCCAGCGGTTCCGTGATGACGCGACTTTCGGGAGAATCGGAAAGGACGGCGGCGCCGCCCGACGATCGTCGCTCCCCCTTCTTCCCGTAACGAAACGCTCGAGGAGCCGCCGACATGCGTACCGATTGCGGTCCGAAGAACGATAGCGGTCGGTTTCCCGATCGGCGAGCGATCTTGGCGTCACTGGCCGGAATGCTCGCAGGAACCGGGAGTTTCGCCCTCTCCGCAACGATGCGACCGACGTCGGCCGCCGGCTCGTGCGAAGCGCAACGGTTCGGACCATCGGATCCGTCGGATGCCGAGCGGTTCGTGGAAGTCGATGCGTCGAAGCGAGGGTTTCGGCTTTCCGGGACCGACCGCGCGTTCGTGCCGTGGGGGTTCAACTACGACCACGATCCTCAGGGGCGCCTGATCGAGGACTACTGGGAGGACGAACCGGAACTGGTCGAAACGCATCTGAAACGGATCGCCGAGACCGGAGCGACGGTCGTCCGGATCCACCTGCAGGCCGGCCGCTTCCTGCTCGCCCCCGATCGTCTCGATGCGGCCGGACTCGATCGGCTGATGCGACTGATCGAAGCCTGTACGCGGGTCGGACTGAGGATCGATCTGACCGGACTGGGGTGTTACCACCGCGCCGACGTCCCGCCGTGGTACGACGCGCTCGACGAGACGGGGCGCTGGGCGGCTCAGGCGACCTTCTGGCGCCGCGTCGCGGAACGCTGCGCATCGAGCCCGGCGATCTTCTGCTACGACCTGATGAACGAGCCGGTGGTGCCGGGAGGGAGCCGCGAAGCGGGAGCGTGGCTCGGACCGGACTTTGCCGGAAAGCACTTCGTGCAGTTCGTGACGCTGGAGCAGCGCGGTCGCGAGCGGCGCGAAATCGCCTCCGCGTGGACCGAGAAGCTCGTGTCGGCGATCCGCGAGGTCGATTCGCGCCACCTGATCACGATCGGACTGGTCGACTGGAGTCTGCCGCGTCCCGGACTGACATCGGGTTTCGAACCGGAAGCGATCGGTCGCCACCTCGACTTCCTGGCCGTCCATCTGTATCCCGAGACGGGAAAGATCGACCAGGCGATCGAGACGCTGGCAGGGTTCGACCTCGGCAAGCCGATCGTGATCGAAGAGACGTTTCCGCTCCGCTGTTCGGCCGATGAGGCGCTGGAGTTTCTCGAGCGCTCGCGACGCATTGCGTCGGGCTGGCTGTCGTTCCACTGGGGAGACGATCCGGCGGCACTGAGGCGCTCGGGAGAACTGCGCGATGCGATCGTCGGCGACTGGATCGAACGGTTTGCCGACCGGATGCGACGCACGGCGGCCGAGGGGAACGAGTAACCTCGAGCGGTGCCGGAGAAAGGCAACACCCCGCCGCGATCGATGATCGGGACGGGGTGTCGCCATCAGGGTACGGAGAGGATCGGTGCGCCGATCGCCGTCGGCCGCGACATGCCTCAGAGCCGAATCTCGAAGTCGGTTCCGGACGAGACCTTCTCGGCGAGTCCGCTAAGTTCCCTGACGGTGATGCTCTGTTCCTCGAGCGATGCGGCAATCGTCGTGGTCGCCTGCGAAACGTTGCGGATCGACTCGCGCGTGTCGCGTGAACCGGCGGCGACCGCTTCGATCGCGGCGATGATCGTGGCGACGGTCCGCTCGATGTCGGCGGTCGCATCCCGAGTCTGTCGCGCCAGATCCTTCACTTCCGAAGCGACGATCGCGAATCCGCGCCCCGCCTCACCCGCTCGCGCCGCCTCGATCGTGGCGTTGAGNNTTCGCGATCTGAACTCCGGTCGCACGCAGGTGAGCCATCTCGCGATCGGCGGCTTCCGTCCGTTCGGTCGCCAGGCGAGTCAGCTCGGCGGTCCGTTCCACGCTTTCCGCGATCTCGCCGATCGCCGCCGCGATCTCGGTCGATCCGGAGGCGACCGACTCGATCAGCCCCTTCGATTCGCGCTGCAGCCGCTCCTGATTGGTGACGACCGACCAGACGGTCATGAATCCGGTCGTTCGTCCTTCGGCATCGACGATCGGACGAGCGTTCAAGGCCAGACGCTCGGGGCCGACCGAGATGAGCGCCTGGTGGGGCTTGCGGATCGTCGCCAGGAGGTCGGCCACGCGACGAGGATCCTTATGCATCCGATCGATGCTGGACCCGATCAGCTGCTCGACCTTGGTCGGCAACAGATGCTCGATCGTGCGGAGCGTCTGACGCGACTGACGATTCATGTACCGCAGCGTCCGATCGGCGTCGGCATACATCAGATTGACGGGGAGTTCGTCGAGCAGGCGACAGGCGAGCTCGAGGTCGAGCGGACCGGCGGGCGTCAGAGCAACCTGCGGTGCGAAGCGGACCAACCATGCGATATCGCTTCCGGTCAGCCGAAACGGAACCAGCTCGAACTCGAGCCCTTCGCCGTTCGCATCGAGCGTTCCTGCTCGCGGGGTCCCGGACGTTGCTCTCAGCGCCGACGTCCAAGGGAAACTCGATCGATCCGCCTCGACGATCGATCGTCCGCACCAGTTCGCGACGATGCCGATCTCGTTCAGCCGACGACGCAACTCGGACGAGACGAACCGAATCGTTCCGTCGGCATTCAGCCACAGAAACTGACCGGGGAGCGTCGCGAACGCATCGAGATCGATCGCGGGCGAGGAANNCGGACACGCCGAAAACTAGGCCGCCTTCAGCCGCGCCAATCGCCCGCAGTCGCCGATGACGCCAATTAAGGACCCGCAGGTCAGAAATCAGGTCCGAACGTAACGATTCGATCGAAGCGGAGAACCGCAATCCGATGACGGAACGCGGTGGGCGAAAGGTCGAGCGGCAGAACGTGAGGTCGGGGGCACGGCGCGCTCTGACTGGCCCAAC
>DMPQ01000064.1 GCA_003455945.1 Planctomycetaceae bacterium | reverse complement strand
CCGGCGAACAGGGAACGTTCAGCTGGTCGGTTAGAATTGCAGCCGCACGACGCTAGCTCTGCCGGAAGTGTCCCATCAGCGGGCCGGTGAACGCGGCCAGACGAGGCCCGCACAGGCCGCCGTGAACGTCCGGCGGCGACAGAACAAGCGTCGAGATGTCGCCACACGAACAGTGCCGTCGTCGTCGGCGAAGTTCGGTGATCTGAGGTTCGATCGGCGGGAGTTCCTAGGCCTGATGCCNNCAGACCTGATGCCGCAGCGGCGAGGCGTGATCGGGCGTCAGTTCGCCGCCGCAGCGGCGGCATCCGTCCGGTGGACAGTCGACGATCGCCGTGCATTGCTCTGGCGGGACGAGCGTCCGCTGCTGACGCAGGTGCCCCGGTTGACCGCCGCGCGGTTTCCCCTCGGGGATCGGCTCCCGCTTCGGCTTGGCATGCTGGTGTTCGGTGCTCGTCGGGCGCGATGAACTTCGCGAATCGGCTTGGCGACTCTTCTCTTCCATCGCTTCGAGAGGGTCGAGCATCGATTCGACGAATGCCTTGACCGCCGGCGTTATCGCGCGTTCGAGTTCGAGGGGGAACACGGCTCATTTCCGTAAGGAGCCACAGAACCACCTGCCGAGTCCAGATCAGTCGGCTCCGATCATTGCACCGGGACGTGAGCGGTTGCCGTGCCGGAGGAAGAGCAATCCGCGAGCTGTCCGACGCGCCAAGGTGCACTTCGTGGGACGGTTACATGACTGCTGCCAGGCGCGGGGAGTCTCTCTGCGCTTCATTCCCTGCACCGCCCACGGCGAGGTCGGTTGCTCCCCGTCGATTCGACTCGCGGCCGCGGTTTCTCGCAGGTTGACGTGCGGGGGCGAACTTGTCGGAGGCTCGGGGCGTAGCTGATCGGCGGCCGCGACCTGCGGTCGGCTGGTCAGTNNCGGCGCGGCGCCTGCGAACGTCGTCGTCGATCCAGCGGCACCGTTCGTCCCGCTGCTGTCGGACGACGAATGCTGGCGCAGGATGCCGCAGGCGATCGAAGGCTCGGGGCAGCCGCTGCCGAACTGGGCCAAGGCGGTCGCAACGCATCTCCCGCGGACCGCCGCCGCGATGCTCGTTCTCGACCACGCTCATCGCACTCGGAGTCCTCTCGATCCCGAGCTCCGCGCCAAGTTCCGTTGGGTCGTCGCTCGCGAGAACCGCTGCGACTATTCCCAGGCGGTCGCACTGGACGATCTGCGGCGCGCCGGAGCGACGGATGAGACGATCGCGACGTTGCAGGGGGCGTCGGAGCGATGGCCCGAGGGGGATCGGGATCCGCTCGAGTTCGCCCGATGGCTCACGGTCGATGCGCCGTCGATCGACGACGCGCTCTTCGAGCGGATCCGCCGCAGGCTTGGTGACGAACAGGTCGCGGCGATGGTCCTGCATGCGGCGTACGGCAACTTCCAGGATCGGATCGTGCTCGGCCTCGGGCTCCCCCTCGAGCCCGACGGTCCGCTTCCGCCGCTCGATGTCCGTTTCGCCGAAAATGCGTTTCAGCTGGCGCCGCTCACGCCGCAGGTCGCCGAGCCGCTTGCCTCGACCGAAGTCGGCGATGTCGTCGCGGACGACCCCGCCTGGAGCTCCCTCTCGTACGAGGAGCTCCAGAAGCGTCTCGAACGACAGCGCGAGCGACAACCGCGGCTCCCGATCCCGACCTGGGACGAGGTCAAGGGACGCCTCCCTCCGGCCATGGCGGTTCGGCCGACTCGCATCGTCTGGAGTCTGATCACCTACGGCTACGCGGCAGAGCTGCAGATTCCGTGGTCGATCTGCACGCGGACGATGTGGGCCGAACTCCCGGGCGATCGGGTCTTCGAGGAGAGTCTCTTCTGGATCCAGACTCGCACCATCCGCTGCAACTACTGCATGGGACACTGCGAGATGCTGATGGAGGTGGCCGGACTGTCGCCGGAGGAGGTGGCTCAGCGGACGCGTCGTCTGGCCGGTAGCGACTGGTCGGCGTTCCCGGCAGCGGAGCAGCGCGCCTTCGACTATGCCCGCAAGCTGACGGCGACGCCGTGGGCCTTGACCGCGAGCGACTATCGGACGCTCGAACGGGACCTCGGTCCGGACAAGGCGATGTCGACCTTCTGGTGGCTCTGTCGCGGGCTCTACATGACTCGAATCTCCGACGGGTTCCAGCTACCGCTGGAGCGCGAGAACGTCTTCGCGCCGCCGAAGGAGTGAAGCCGCTTCCCGAGCGATCGGTCTCGCCGACGTCGGTCTCGTTCGACTCCCCGACGCGCCATCTCTCTGCCGACCGCTGCCGCCGAGCCGCCGCGAATCGGTAGGATGTCGCTCGGGGCTCGAGGGGGGCCGATGCGAGGCATCGTCGGTCGCTCGATTCCCCTCGGCGATCTTCGGAGGAATCAGCGATGGGGCGGACGTTCGACGGGATCGAGCCGGAACTGGCGGCCTGGATCGAGGCGCAGCGGATCTTCTTCGTCGCGACCGCGCCGCTCGCCGCCGACGGGCTGGTCAATTGCTCGCCCAAGGGAATGGACTCGTTCCGCATTCTCGGGCCGCGCGAGGTCGCTTATCTGGATCTGACCGGCAGCGGCGTCGAGACGATCGCGCATCTGCGCGAGAACGGTCGGATCGCCGTGATGTTTTGTGCGTTCGCCGGCCCTCCGCGCATCGTTCGCCTGCAGGGGACCGGCGTCGCGATCCCGATCGGTGACCCGCAGTTCGACGAGGCGGCGAGCCTCTTTCCGGCGACTCCCGGGGCTCGCGCCGTCATCCGGATCCGACTCTCGCGCATCGCCGACTCGTGCGGCTACTCGATTCCGCGCTACGACTATGTCGACGAGCGCGATGCTCTGGTCCGCTGGGCCGAATCCAAGGGAGAGCAGGGGGTGGCCGACTATCGAGCCGCCCACAACGTCCGCAGCCTCGACGGACTCCCCGGCATCGACGCCCCTCGCTGAGTCGCTCGACCGGGAGCGAAGCGGCGGTTCGACGACGATTCGGACCGATCGTGTCGACTTGAGTGGCGATATGTTCACCGGTAGACTGATATTCAGTCTGAGGTCGGCGTTCGCTCGGCCTCGTTCAGCCTCCTGGCGACACGGAACCGGTCCGATGCTCGATCGACTGACGGAGCGACAGCGCGAGGTCTATCACTTCATTCGCGAACTGATCCAGGGGCGCGGCTACGGCCCGACGATCCGCGAGATCGGCGATCGTTTCGGATTCGTCTCGCCCAACGGCGTCATGTGCCATCTGCGGGCTCTGGAGCGCAAGGGGCTGATCAGCCGCTCTCCCAAGAAGTCGCGGGCGATCGAACTCAAGGGAGAACCGCCGACCCCTCCGGCCGGTATCCCACTGGCCGGACGAGTCGCGGCGGGGTCGTTGCACGAGGCGGTCGAGCAGGAACAGCGGATCGACTTCGGCGAGATGCTGCATCGACCCGGCACGTTCGCGCTCGAGGTGATGGGGGAGTCGATGATCGAGGCGCAGATCGCCGATGGCGATTACGTCGTCGTCGATCCGTCGAAGCCTCCTCGCAAGGGAGACATCGTCGTGGCGCGGACCGACGAAGGGGAAGCGACGGTGAAGTACTGGTTCCCCGAGACCGGACGGATCCGTCTGCAGCCGGCCAATGCGTCGATGCAGCCGATCTACGTTCGCGACGTCGTTCCGTTGGGAGTCGTCGTCGGGGTGGTGCGCAAGCTCGACTGAGGCTGGCGCTGCGGGGGCCGCGATGCGAGCCGTGCGATACGAGCCCGGCAGTACGAGCCCGGCGACACGAGCCTCGCCAGACGAACGCTGCGGCAGCCGGTATCTCCGGCCGCCGCACTCCGTCGTCGCTCGGTTAGGCTTCCGGCAGGGCTCGCTGCTTCTCAGGCGCTCTTTCGCTCGGGGGAAGCGNNTCGATCGCCTGGTATTCCAGGTCCTTGAGGCTGATCGGACCGATGACGTTGCGGATGCCGCTGGCGGCCTGCCGCGCGTCGAAATCGCGCGGCAGATGTTCGCGGTCGATCGGCAGACGATCGCACAGGATCGTCGCATGCTCGACGACGTTCGCCAGTTCGCGGACGTTTCCCGGCCAGGTGTGATGCTGCAACGCCTCGATCGCTTCCGGCGTGAAGACGTCGGTCGACGGATCGACCGGTCCTCGGAATCGCTCGTACAGGTGTCGCGCGATGTGCGGAATGTCGGTGACTCGTTCGCGGAGCGCCGGCAGTCGGATCTCGAAGGTGTTGATCCGGTACATCAGGTCTTCGCGGAA
>DMPQ01000395.1 GCA_003455945.1 Planctomycetaceae bacterium | reverse complement strand
CGAGGCGTTCAGGAGGAGAACGCCTCGCCCGTCGATTCGCATCGTCGTCGTCGACTCGGCATGTGCAGGCTCGCGTCGCTCAGTTGACGCGATACTTGTTCGGATCGGACTTCTGCATCAGGTAGCGCGGAGTCGAGCTGCTGGAGCTGCGCGTCGCAGCGGCGCTTCCCGCGGAAGCTCCCGGCTCGTACGAGAACCGCCGTCCCGAATCGACTCGCACCGGGACCATCGACCTCGTCGTTCCTCGACCGAACAGGCGATCGAGAATCCCCGCGCTGGCATGGACGGGCATTGCCGTCACCGCCAACACGCCGGCCAACATCAGCATCGTCATCAGGCGTCGCATCTCGATTCTCCTCGGATATCGTGAAGGTCGGTCGACNNTGCAGCGAGAGGCGGTTTGCTTCGCGCGTCGTTCCGAAAATTTCCGCGGAGAGTCGTGCCTCGTTCTCGAGCGAACTCTGCCTCGATCGTGACCTCACCGAGCCACTGAACTCCTGTCGCGCACTCCGTCGGCGGATTTCTTTCCTCGCGACACTCGGTCTTTCCCTCGGTAGGCACCGTTTCTCGCGGAGCCTCCCGCAACGCACGGCGCCATTCGGCACGTGATTTGGTTTGCCCCCGCTTCGGTCGGTGATCGCCGCTCACAGCGACTCCAGGGGGCACGATGGGATCCGCTCGACACGCTCGACACGCTCGACGCCCTTGGCGCGGTGCACCAGGGGCGACGTCTCTTCAGGGGCTCGGCCTCGTGCTGCTCGTTCTGCTCGCATGGCAACGACCGACGGTCGCGAGCGACGACCGGATCGAAGCGGCCATTCGGGTGCGCTCGTACCGCGGAGGGCCGACCGCAGCGAACGTTCTCGAGATCTGCGCCGGGACCATCGCACGATGGAACGAGGTCTGGGGAGGGGACGACGTGCCGCCATGGTCTCCGCCGTGCGAGATCGTGCTGCATCGCGACCGTGGTTCGTACCTGTCGGTCGTCGGCCGAGCGGGAGGGGGGACGACCGGCAGCAGTCTCGTTCGGCGCCTTCCGCGTGGAGGGATGGAACGCCGAATCGATCTGCTCGTCGCTGCGGACGGATCGTTCTCGGCGCTGCCGCACGAACTGGTCCACGTCCTGCTGGCCGATCGGTTCGGCGGCCGGCTTCCGCCACTCTGGCTGGATGAAGGAGTGGCGATGTGGTGGGATTCGCTCGACAAGCAGCGACGCCATTGGGACGACTGCGAGAAAGCGTGGGTCGAGGGGCGTCAGGTCCCGTTGGTCGAACTGCTGTCGATCGATTCGATGCCGCCGACCGATCGACTCGCGGCGGTCTACGGCGAGAGCCTGACGCTGACTCGGTTTCTGGCGAGTCGCGGGGAGCCGTCGCAGCTGCTCGAACTTCCTGCCAGAGCCGAGCAGATCGGATATCGCCGCGCGATCGTCGAGATCTACGATCTGCCGTGGGAAGCGTTGGAAGCGGAGTGGCGGGCTTATGTCGCCGCGCATCGTCCGGATCCGGCAACAAGTCTCGGCGCTGCTCGGGAACCTCGCGCAAGCGACGGCGACTGATCGGTCTTCGCACGCCGGCCGACGGGAGCACCTCGCGCTGCCGACAGCAAGACGCCTTGTCGCTCTACCGATCGTCGCTGCAGCCGAGCGTTGACTCAGCCCCTCCGAAGGCCTTCCTGACTACAGGCGCGATACGAGCATCTCGAGTTCCTTCTCGTCGGTAATCCCGACGGCGGTGAAGGTGTGGGCGTGATGCTCCCACGAGGCGGCGATCGGTCCGGTCGGTCGCGACAGGCGACATTCGCATTCGCCGCAGCGGACGACACGATCGACCTGATGGGCATCCCATTCGGAACGGGAAACATGCTCGAAGACGGTCACCAACGAACCGTCTCGCCGGCGGTACGATCCCTGCAGACAGTCGCAGCACGGCAGATGGTGATAGCGAAAGTCGACCAGTTCGAGTCCCGGCAACGTCCGGTGCGCGAAGAGTATCGACTCGGCCAAATGCGGATCGCGAGAATCGACCGGCACTCGGTCGGTCGGATAGGCCGTATCGATGAAGGTCTGAGCCGCTTCGGGGGAGCGACCGAACCGTTCCAGGTAGTCGTCGAACAGGTCGGCGACGGCTTCGTCGTTTCGCGCGCTCCGATCGACGCTGCCGAAGCGGAGCACCGAGAGCGAAAGGGGGACGAGCAGGAGTGCCGCGATCGCGGCGAGCGAGACGAGCGCCGGCCCTCGTCGTTCGATCGCGGAACGCCACCAGGCGGGACGAGGGGGATCGGACGACAACGCCGTTTCCAGTTGCCGCCATCGCCGCTCCGCCTCGCTCGCGTTCCGCTCGTCGTCGGGGCGAGCGACGAGAGTGCCCAAGCGGCGGTAATCGTCTCGGATCCGACGACACGCTTCGCACCCCAACAGATGCGTCTCGATCGCGGCATCGGCCGAGATGACGAGTTCGCGGTCGACATGAGCCGAAAGGAGGGCGCGTGTCCGCTCGCAGCCGACATCAGTCGTCCCAGCCGAGGATACGCATTCGTTCACGAAGTTCCTGCCTTGCTCGATTGAGTCGCGACGCGACCGTTCCTTCCGGGATCCCCGTCGCTTCGGCCAGCTCACGATACGACAGCGATTCGACTTCACGAAGCACGAACAGGATCCTCAGATCCTCAGCCAGCCCGGCCAACGCCCGATCGAGCATTTCCCGCTGATCGAGTCGCCGCGTTTCGCCTCCCGAAGCCGGCGTCTGTTCGTCCCGCAACGAAGCCATGTTCCAACGCCGCCGACGTCGCCGCTGCTGGAACGCCTCATTGATCGTCAGTCGATACAACCAGGTCTCGAACTTTGCCTCGCCCCGAAATCGATCGAGGTTGCGGAAGAGCTGCAGGAAGACGTTCTGCGTCACGTCCTCGGCTTCGTCCGAGCCGGCCAGACGCGACGCCAAATGACGGACGCGCGCGTAGAACCGCTCGTAAAGCGCTCGCTGCGCATTACGATCCTGCCGCCGACAGTCATCGACGAGTCGTTGGAGCTCTTCCTGCTCGAGACCGGTCATTGCAGGTTCGAGTCGAAGCGGGGCCGATCTCTTCGCCAAATCGAAGCGTCCGTCGGCAGAATAACGAAAAAACTCCGCGCCCAACCCGAATGCGTGACCGAGGTCCCCCCCGTGCCTCCCAGCCCGAAGCGTCAGCAAGGGGTCTCAGTCCCCTCCGTCCACATCGTCGATCGTAGGGTACCTCTGCGTATCGATTCGATCACGCCGGGACCGAACCGCGGGCGCCTGACGTGGCCCCGGGCTCTCCGAGCCCGAGGTCGGCTTCG
>DMPQ01000307.1 GCA_003455945.1 Planctomycetaceae bacterium | reverse complement strand
GGTTGACGGCGGCGACAATCCGCTTGCGATTCGGCGAACGCGGATCGAGACTGACGAGCCGCTTCGCTTCTTTTCGCCGGCCGTCGTCGAGACGCTTCTCATGGTCGCTCGCCTGATCCCCTTCGCGCTGGTCGGTTGTCTGTCGATCGGTGCGTTCGCCGTCCTGATGACCACGGCAAGTTCACGGCACCAAGACGGTCGCGCCTCGTNNAGGGTGGGTGACGTCGTCGCCGTCGGCGACACCGTGCTGCTGATCGAAGCGATGGGGGGACAGGCCGAAGGGCGCGAGCTGACCGAAATCTGCGAACGACTCGAGATCGAGCTGCCGATTCGGGACCCGACCTATCGCCCGGCCGCCTTCGCTCGCCAGGGGCGCAACGAGATCGTCGTGCTGCAGACGGAACAGGATCGGGCGCTCGAAGGTCCCTGGACGCGCGACGATGCTCCGTCGGTCGTCGACTGGATCGAAACGAATGCCGAACCGCTGGCGAAGATCGCCGAGGGGGTGCGTCGACCGCAGTACTGGATTCCCCGCGTCGGCGGCGAGGAAGGGGTCTGGATGATCCTGCTGAGCGACGTGCAGCAGTATCGCGACATCGCGCGCTGTCTGCAGGCGCGCGTGCATCTGGCGATCGGCGAGGATCGCTTCGACGATGCGTGGGCCGACCTGCTGACGATGCACCGGCTGGCCCGAGTCGTCTCGCGCGGACCGACGTTGATCGAGAAGCTGGTCGGGTTCGCGATCGAAGGGATGGCGTGCGCTTCCGACCGGATCTGGCTCGATCGACTTCCCGAGATGGGACCCGATCTCGCCGAGATCCGACGACAGCTCGACGAGTTGGGAGCGATCGAATCGCTCGCTCATTCCCTGAAGTTCGAGCGGATGATGATCGTCGATCTGGCGAATCGGATGGATCAGGGGATCATCCCCGAGGCGATCACGGATGACGGACGGCTGAACTCGCTGCAGCGACTGAGATTCGATTGGGAGCTGGTGCTGCGACGCAGCCAGACGCATTACGACCGCTTGGAGGAATGCCTGCTGATCGAGGATGCTCGCCTGCGGCGACGACAACTCGAGGCGATCGATGCGGAACTGAACGAGGCGGTCGAAGGGTTGGATCAGGCGCTCGAAAGTCCGGTCGGGCTGGCGGCGAGAGCGTTGTTCGGCGGAACGGACCGGACCTCGGATCAGGTCGCCGCGATGCTCGTGCGACTGATGGCCGGCTCGATCCTGACGATCGATCGCGCCGAGAATCGGATCGTCGCCGATCGAGCGATCGTGCGGTTGGCGATCCGTCTGGCGGAACGGCGAGTCGCCGGCAAGCCGTTTCCCGAAACGCTCGAGGGGCTGGTCGAAGGAGTCGACGGCGAGCGGACGATCGATCCGAATACCGGCGAGCCGTTCGCGTATCGACTGACGGCGACGGAGGTCGTGCTGTATCAGTTCGGCGGCAACCGCATCGATGACGGCGGACCGGGGCAAGGAGACGACGTCGGCCTGGTCTGGAAACGCTAGTCGCTTGCGATCGACCTGCCGGACCACCGCGGCGTCCGGCCGACTCGGAATCGCCGCCGAGCCACGGGAGTTCGGCTCCGCAAGGCCGATTTCGCGCGATTCGAGCGACCGGCGAGTTCCGCTCCGACGGCCGCCGGTCAATCTTGACTCGCCCGACCGAATCCTGACAATTCCCGCATCTGAAGCGACGGGCGAGTCGGTTCGGATCGAGTGGCGGAGCCGCTCGGACAGGCCCGATCGCGGAGCGGTCGGCCTCGAGATTCGATCGCTTTCGGCAAGGAGGCCGAAGAGATGCATCAGTTGTCGTCCCCGCGGCGGATCGCGCTGACCGAATTGCCGATGACGGTCCGAGGATCGGGAGTCGAGTCGTTCCGATTCGGTTCCTGTTCCGCTGCTTGGCGGCAGGTCGAACCGGACGATCTCTTCGTCGCGCTCGCCTCGGTCGACGGCGACGGCCACGACGACATCGAACAGGCGGTCGCCCGCGGTGCCTCGGCCATCCTCGCCGAGCGTCTGGTTCCCGCATCGGTTCCGGTCTTCGTCGTCGAAGACACGCGCGAGGCGTATGGGCATCTGTGCCATCTGCTGGCCGATCGTCCGTCGCGCGATCTGCATCTGATCGGCGTTGCCGGATCGAGCGGCAAGACGTCGGTCGTTCGTCTGATCGAGTCGGTGTTGCGCGAAGCGGGGCGTCCGGCGGCAGTCGCTTCCGACGAACGCTGGTTCGTGCCCGATCCGATCGACGCTTCGATCGACGACGAGGGGTACGAGCTGCTCGAGAACGATCCGGCGCCGAATGATCGCGACGCGCTCCCGGCTCCGACTCCGCCGCGAATCGTCAGTGGTCTCTCGGATGCCGCCGCCTGCGGATTCCGGCACGCGGTGCTCGAACTCGGCGCCTTCGAGTTGGCTCGTCGGACCTGGGCCGGTACCGAACTCGATGTCGTCGTGCTGACCGGGCTGACCGAGGACTATCGCGGTCGTCACAACAACACGGCCAACTACCGCAAGGCGATCCGCCGAGCGCTCGGCCTGCTCCGTCCCGACGGCATGGTGATCGCCAACGCCGATTGTCCGCATGTCCGGCAACTGCTCGACGAGCTGCCGTTTCCGGCGCTCACCTACGCGCTGCGAAGCGAAGGAGCGATCGAAGGCGAGCGACTGGAAGAGACCGCTTGGGACCAGCTGGTGGCGGTGCGAGCGGGTTGCGAGACGATTCCGCTCCGGCTGACGCGACCGGGCGATCATGTCGCCGAAAACGCGTTGGCTGCGATCACGCTGGGGCTGAGCTTGGGGATCGACCTGCCGACGATCGTGCGAGGCATCGAAAAGGGGGAACCGGCCGACGGCACCCTCGAAACCGTCTCGCGTTTCGGCCAAGGACCGCGCGTTCTGCTCGACCGGGCGACGCTGCCGGATCGGGTCGAGGCGACGCTCGACACGCTGCGCCGCACCGCGGCCGGGCGAGTCTGGTGCGTCTGTCAGGTCGACAAGTCCCTCGCCCAGGAACATCGTTCGTCGCTCGGCTCGCTCGTCGAGCGGCATTCCGATCGAGCTGCCTTGTCGGTCGCTCCCGAACTGCGACACCGCGCTCTGCCGGTCCTGCACGACGTGCTCGACGGCTACGAGCGCGAGGCGCGCGATCTGGTTTCCCCCGACACGCTCAAGGCGCTCGCCTGGGTGCTCGACCAGGCCGACGAGAACGACACCGTCGTCGTCATCGGGGCCTGGGAGCAGGATCGCGAAGCGATCGAACGTCTGGTCCTCGGCAACGGACGCGAGCTGTTGCCGCCGATGGTCGGACCGCGAGCCGCGACCGGATCGGTTCGCGAGTCACACGATCTCGCCGGACCCCGCATCCTGAAGATCGACGACTTTCGCCGAAGCGCCTGATCGCGCATCGGCCCTGCCGATCGAGGGTTCGATCGATCCGCCGCTCGATCGTCGCGTCCGAAGTCGGCCGGGTCAGTCGATCGATTCGTACGAGCGAGTCTCGAGATGGCCGTGACGGAGGGCTCGCTGAGCCAACTCGTCGATGCTCTCGGCCGTGTCGTTCCGCTCGAACCGCTCGGCAATCGCCGCTCGCTCCGATCCTCGACGCTCTTCGGCAACGCGGTCGGCATCGGAGCGAACGGGAGCCGGACGGGGCGAGNNCGCCGGCGCGAGCCGCTCCCTCGGCCTTGGCCGCGGCCGCAAAACGCTGCAGCCGACGTTCGTGCGAAGCGCGACTCCAGTCGTCCTCGAACTCCCGTTCCGCCCCTTCGAGCTGTTCCGCCGTGGTGCGGGTGTGCGAGAGCATCCACGCCAAACCGACCAGCGTGCCGATCTGTCCGGTGATCGCGATCGAAAGCAGGTAACCGGGGGACCAGGTTCCCGGCGAGATGTTCGACCAGAGACCGGTGAGGGTGACCGTCAGGAAGAAGCCGAGATTGGCCAGGAGCAGTAACGAAACCTGTCGCTCGCTCAGTCGGATGCGGCGGATCCCCGTCACGATCTGCGACCGGAATCCTTCGCGACGCTTCTGCAGTCGCGACTCGATCAGCTCATCGCCGAAGTGCCGTGCCAGACTCGGTTCCGACGCATCCTGACGTCGCGCCCGACGCGGTTGCCAGCCGTCAAGGATCTCTTCGATCGTCCGGATCTCGCGATCGAGTTCCGCGATCGCGCGACGCCCCAGCGTCTCGCCCCGCACCGAGTCGGACGATGCGGATTCGATCGGCTCGTTCAGGGGCTGCCGTTCGATCGACGCCCCCTCGGCTCGCGGCGCCGAGGTGCGCATCGGTTCGCTCGCTTCCGGAATCGACGCTTGCCGATTCGAGGTCGCCGGCGGCCTGGCCGGGAGCGGAGGGGGAGGAACGGGACGCGATTCGCGCAGTCCGTTCAGATCGGCTCGCATCATCTCGGCCAGACGCGCGATCGACTCGTGCGATTCGTCGACCGGCAGCATCGGCGCCGTCAGGGAGGACGGCCGTGACTCCTGCGGCGGCAGGAAGGAATCGCCGAACGGGTCGTCGTCCCCTTGTTGGATCATCCGATCCATCGCGCGATCGAGCAGATCGAGTGTCCGGCGGAGCGAGCGGACCGCCTCGTCGGTCCGGCGGCCGAGATCACGAGGGAGTTCGCTGCCGAACGCCCCGCCGAAATCGGTCGGGTTCATCGGATGCTGGGGGCTCGTCGCAGGTTTGACCGGCGAGCCGGGAGCGGCAGAGGCGTCGGACATCGCCTGGCCGCAACGGGCGCACCCGAGTTGCCCGCGAGGGGGCAACGGGATTCCCGCCACGTCCTGTCGGCATTGCCTGCACCACATCGCGAACCGCCTTGATGTTCGCGAAGGGGGTGGTCCGAAGCGGCGCACGTCAGACGACGGCGCGAGACCGCCCTCTCGCTGCCATCGTCTATCGGCCGTCCCGAACGGAGAACCGAGACGTTGGTCGATTCGCGTCAGGTCCTGTTCAGAGTCGCCAGATTACCGGGGTGGTCTTCGAGCGAGGGACGCGAACTGACCTGTCGGGGCCATGAATTCCGGCGAGCCTTTTGGGGCTCGTCGACCCCGAGTCAGTCCCACCACCAGCGGCGAGCATCCCATTCGGCAGGCTCTCCCGCCTGACGGCGTGCGTCGAGATCGCCGTAGTCGTCGGTCGCCGTCTCGATCGAGGTCAGATGGCTCGCGATGTCGGCTCGAACGCCGCCGCTCACACCGAGCAGCGACTCGCGCACCGTCCGGTTTCCGTCGCGACGGCGGAACTCCTTGACGTTCATTACCGTCTCGACCTCGGTCGGCACCGCATGCGTTGCGGGGCGGTAGGTCACCTGCTCGATGCCCTCGCCCGAGAAGCAGCCGAGGTTCCAACCCACACGCACGTCCAGATCGTGCTCCCGGATCAGCCCGGCGACCATCGCCAGATCGAAGACGTTCCGCAGATCACCATAGACCGGATACTTCTCGCACAGCCGATCGAATCGCTCCGAGAACGAGGCGGCAAAGGTGCGCGTCGGATCGTCGCTCGTCCCGGTCCCGATCCGCTCCCCGGCCTCGTTCAGCCGTTCGTTCTCCGACAGGACTCGGACCGCATTTCCCTCCAGTCGAAACGCATCGCGCGCTTCGGTCGCGACGATCCGGTCGTAGTTCAGCGAGAACCACCAGCGGATGACGTTCGCGTCGCGGGGGCGTTCGGGAGCGGCGGCCATCAGCGACAGGACGTCGTCGACGCCATGCACGCCCGGCTCGATTCCCATCCCGACCAGCTTCATGTGATAGTCGGCCGCGACGAGCGACCGCGCCGCGTGGCCGCTGGGATCGATCCCGTGAATCGTGATCACCTGCGTACCGAGCGCGGCTCGCAGACCGTCGCGCCATCGCTTGTCGTTGCCGGTTCGCTCGGCCAGATACGTCTGGGTCGCCCGCAGATTCTCGGGACGCGGGTCGATCGAGCAGCCGAACACCCCTGCCCCTTCACGAACGGCTCGAAGCGTATCGACGAAATCGTCGAGCTGCAGGGTCGGTCGGCCGGTGGCGACGTTGATCGTTCGCCCCTCGCGGTCCGCCTGCCATTCGCCGGCCGGTCCGACCAGGACCAGTTCTCCCGTTTCGGGATAGACGTAGAGCGCATCGATCCGAGTCAGTCCGGCGAGGTTCCGCATCGCTTCGGTCGGCTCCTGGCCTCGCGCCAGTCGCGTTCGCACCTCGCGTTCCAGACGCGTCAGACTCACCTTGCGCGACCCCGACTCGCGACCGAGTTCGGTGTTTCCGGAACGGCGTCGAGCCGCTTCGCGAGCGCCGTCGAGCGTCCCGACTCCTTCTTCGATCAGGACGCGATCGAGGCGACCGGTCGGGTCGACATGGACACCCGCTTCGAATTCCTGAAGACGCCCGGTGCCGCCGAGTTCTTCCCAGCTGTCGGGCGCGATGGTTGAGGTGATCAGTTCCATCAGCGGATCGAAGTCGGCCTGAATCCCACCTCCACCCCCCATCGCTCCCCCCGGCCCGGCCGGACCTGCGGGGCCCGAGCCGGAACCACCGCCGAGAAAGCCGCCGGAGAAGGACGAGTCGCCGTCGCCGAGCGCCTGAGCGAAGAACGCCTCGGAGCGGATTCGCGCAGCGGTCCGATCCGCCTGGGTCCGAGCTCCGACCCCCGCCTGAGCCCGCGCCAGTTCGGCCCAGCGGCGATCCCGCTCCTCGCCGGCCGGCAGTCCCCCGGCCATCCGTTCGGCCGGAGCGAATTCGCCGCTGGCGAGAAAGCCGCCGAATCGATCGGCATCGAACAGGTCCTGCGCGACGGCTGACTGCGTCGCGAGCGTCGTCGCGAGCAGAGCGACCGCCAAGCGATGGCGAAGGGGCGCCGAGAACGACCGGCGAGCCGAGTGGAGGCGGTTCATCGGATTCCTTTGTCCTGTTCGAGATGGCGTGACGGCCGACCTGCGACGCCAGCGTGACAGACCTGTCGGTCGCGGGTCAAGGAAATGGTGAACCGGCGAAAGGCGGACTCCGCGAGCTCGTTGACGCTGACGGCGAGGGGGAGTCGATCGGCGCCGGCATCGCCAGCGGCCAGGTCTCGAAACCCTCGAAGTTTCGTTGCCGTCATTCGGTCTCCGTCACGCTCCGAAGCGAGACGCCGCGGAGTGACGCCGGAAAAAAATCGGAACGGTCGCGAACCCGATCGGGCGAACGACGTCTAACCAAGAGTCCAGCATTCTTCGTCGCGGTCGACCAAGCGTTCGACTCGGCGGGCGAACTGCCGGACGCGGCTCATCCCCCTTCGATTTCTGCCGCTCGGCGAAGCTGAAGCGTCGGAAACGACTCGGGGCCTGAGCCGCACCTGGCTCGACGGAATCGTCGGCTCGGGGGCCGAAACCGGCGAGAGACGCAAAAAAAGCGATCTC
This sequence comes from Planctomycetaceae bacterium, assembly GCA_003455945.1. Taxonomy (GTDB): domain Bacteria; phylum Planctomycetota; class Planctomycetia; order Pirellulales; family Pirellulaceae; genus UBA11682. The sequence goes on along the minus strand of DMPQ01000307.1, from coordinate 4,914 downwards.
TCGCCGTGGTCTCGGCGAACGAGAGCCGACTATTCTAGTGACGTTCGCCGAGCTCCGAGGCCCAAGGAGGGTGTCGGAGCGACCGGGAGGCCGACCGATCGAACCGCGAGGTTCCCGGCGGCTCGCCGGAGCGGAAGGAAGAACGCCGATCGGTTTCGGTCGTTCCCTTCGGCGGTCATGCCAGGCCGTTCGAGGTTCCGCAACAGACGTCCGGATTTCTGACTCTCGCGCTGTGCTCCACGCACAGGGAGGAAGTGTGATGTTCGCGATCAACGCCATCGTCAACGCCATCGTCGTCTCGGCTGCCAAGGCCGCGGGCAACATGGGCGTCGTCGGCGCCGCGGGCCTGCTTCCGTTGCGTGGACGCCTCCATCAACGCCCGCACCGTAGCTGTCGCTATCGGATGTCGTGGCCCATGTCGAGTCGGACGCGGAAAACGGGGACGACGACGTCGACCCTGACGCGATCCGATCGGTTCGACCGCTGCGAAGGACTCAGGGAACCGTCGACCGCCGGCTGCTGAAAAGCGCCGTCCGTCCGACAACCCGAGCCCGTCGGCGCCGTGGCGAAGCCGGAATCCCGTGCGGGATCCCGGTCGCGCAGCACGGAGCGGATCGCAACCGATGACGCGAACCGTTTCGCCTCGAGGCGAAACGTCCCGCCGACTGGGTTCTTCCGCTTCGTCCGCTTCGTCGACGGCCCCCGCTTGGCGTGCGATTTCGGTCCGGCATCAGCCTGACCGTTTCCCCGCTCGCCGAGCCGGTTCCGAAACGCAGCCGCATTCCGTCCGCTCGTGCCGCGCCCGCTCCTCGCCCTGCGAGAGGTGGTCGCTCGCGGCCGCGGACTCACCGCAACGATGACGATCGGCACTCCCCTGACGGTGCCCGATCGATAGCCGAGAGACCGAAACCATGACCTTTCAGGACGACAAGCTCATCGTGACCGCCCTCGTCCGGCGCGCTCAGGTCGGAGACCGGGACGCGCTCGGCCAGCTCTTCGAGCGTTTCGAGCGGCATCTGTTCCTGATCGCCCGTCGGCGGTTGGGAAACGACGCCGAGGCGCAGGAGCTGGTGCAGGACGTCTTCGTCCAGGTGATCGAGAAGCTCGCGCAGCTCCGGGAACCGGAGTGCTTCGCGGGGTGGCTGCGGACCATCACGCACCGGACCGCCATCAACCGCGGCATGCGGCGGGGGCCGGAGGTGTCGGCCGAACCGGAGACGCTCGAGGCGACCTGCGAGACGGACGAGCGGTGCCCGCTGGCGGATGCGATCCGGCGCGAGGAAGGGGCGGAGCTCCGCGCCGGACTCGGTCGGCTCGGCCGGCTCGATCGCGAGACGCTCGAGGCGTTCTACGTCCGCGGGCAGACCCTGATCGAGATGTCGGACGCGTTCGAGGCGCCGGTCGGAACCATCAAGCGGCGGCTGCACGTCGCGCGGAAGCGTCTGGCCAAGGAGGTCGAGTTNNCGAGCCGCTGGTCGCCGTCTGACGCGTCGGCCGACGCGCTGTCGATCGAAGCGCTGGCGATCGACTCACTGGCGATCGACCGCGAAGGATCGACTGCGGAGGATCGGAGTTCGCTCCGGTCCTCCGCAGCTTTGCGCGAAAGCGTTCGCCGCCGAGTCGCGACGGACCGCGTCCGGTGCGGCCGCGCGATTCCCGGTCGCTTACGGATCGGGCTGCTGCCATGCGCTCATCCCGCCGTCGACCAGCAACATCTGCCCGTGCACATGCCACGCGTCGTCCGACAACAGGAACGCGACCGCTCCGGCACAGGCCTCCGGGCCCGGGACCTGGCGGTTCGGCGTATGACGCCGCATCCACTCGCGAAAGGTCGGATCGGCCAGCGCCGGTGCCGTCAGCGGCGTTTCGACCAGTCCCGGTGCCATGCCGTTGACTCGAATGCCGAGCGGCGCGAGCGAGACCGCCATCGAGCGGACCATCGCCTCGACCGCTCCCTTGCTCGCGTCGTACGCGACATGCACGTCTTCGGAGAGGCGGCCGTTGATCGAGCCGACCAGCACGACGCGCCCTCCACGCCCCGCCGCGACCCAGCGCCGAGCCGTCTCCTGCACCGTCAGGAAATAGGCGTAGACGTTCAGCTTCATCGTCCGATCGAGACGCTCGTAGGGCATCTCGAGAAACGGAAGGTCGATGTAGGTTCCGGCGTTGGCGACGAGCAGATCGATCGCCGGGACCCGCTCGAACGCCTCCGCGATCAGTCGGGCGATGTTGTCCGGCTGTCCTGCGATCAGATCGCCGACGATCCCGGCGACGACCGCGTCGCTCCCGAGCGGAACGAGACGCCGACAGGTTTCGACCTGGGCTTCGACTTCCCGAGCCTCGAGGCCATGGATGACGACCGATGCCCCGCAGCGGACCAGCTGCTGCGCGACGGCACCGCCGACCCCTTGGCTCCCTCCGGTCACGAGTGCCGCATGGCCGCCGAGATCGATCATCGCGAACCTCCCGAGTGCGGATTACGAGCGTGCTGCGTTCGTGTCGGCATCGTCGATGTCCAGTGGTTCGAGGAGCGGTGCGAGGTCGTGCGGCGGGAGCCCTTCGATGCGGACCCGCTTCTGCGACGACGTCGCTCCCGAGACGATGCGGATACGTCCGGCGCGGATGCCGAGCGCGTCGGCTAACGTCTCGAGAATCGCGACGTTCGCCTTCCCCTTTTCCGCGACCTGAGTCACGCCGATTCGCAGGGCACCGTCACGAATCCCTCGCAGTCCGGGGCGGCGCGACCCGGGCATCCCCTTGATCGCGATCTCGGTGCCGTCGCCGACCGGTTTCAGTTCGAGCTCGCCGACTCGAACGATCGGCGGCGCCGCGGCGGCTCCGTCGTTCCCGCTCCGTTCCGCTCGGCGTTCGTCGCGACGCGGCGAGCGGCTCATGAGCCGATTCCTTCGAAGAGCGCCGAGCCGACTCGAACGCAGGTCGATCCCTCGCGAATCGCCTGTTCGAAGTCGCCGCTCATGCCCATCGACAGGATCGGCAGTTCCAGCCCCGACTCGGCGGCCAGCCGATCGCGGNNGGTCCGGATCTCGGCGAACTCGCGCCGGGCCTGATCCGGATCGGCATCGAAGGAGCTCATCCCCATCACCCCTTCCAGCAGGATCGCCGGCCAGCGTTCTCGCGCTGCGAGCCACGACCGCAGCTGATCGAGCGAGGCGCCGGTCTTGGTCGAGTCGCGCGTCAGGTTCACCTCGAGCAGACCGCAGACCGTCCGGTTCGACGCGACGCATTCTGCCTGAAGCGCGTCGAGGAGCCGTTCGCTGTCGATCGAGTGGATCAGCCGAACGGCCGGAAGCAGCCGTCGGATCTTGTTGCGCTGCAGGTGCCCGATCAGATGCCAGTTGACCGAGCCGAGGCGTTCCGCCTTTTCGACCAACGATTGCGGTCGGCTTTCGCCGAGANNGCGGTCGCTCCGGCAGCCACGAGCGCTTCGGTCGTCGGCAGGTCGACGTACTTCGAGACGGCGACCAACGTGATCTCGGAAGGATGGCGCCCGACCGACTCGGCGGCGGCCGACACGCGAGCGCGGACCGACGCCAGATTCGATCGAAGTCGAGCGACGAGAGGATCGGACAGGTCGTTCACCGCGGCTTGCTCCCGAATCCGATCGCCCGAACGACGACCGTATTGCGCACGAACGACCGGTGCGGTCGCGCGGCGTTCATTCCGCGGCGTCCTCCGCTTCGTCCTCGTTCCCCTCCTCGATGCTCAGCAGATCGTTGACGATCCCTTCGGCATCGAATTGTCCGGCGAAGAAGTCGGCCACCAGGTTCTGGCCGAAGAAGGTCCGATTCGCCGCCTCCGCCAGACTCCGATAGAAGATCCACTGTTCCCAGCCGACCTGCACGCGATACGCCACCGCCGTTTCGGCATCGCAGATCCGCAACTGTTCGCCGACGGTCAGACGTCGCCAGGTCAGCGGACTCGAAGCCCTCGCTCCCTTCAGATCGAGGAAGAGCGGGAAATAGGCGCGACGCCCTTCGAAGTGAGCGAACGAGACGAGTTCGCGGTCCGATCGTTCGAGGCCGGCGTCGGTCGCCGGGCGGCGCCATTCCGGCAGCCCGAGCGGCACGACGGCGGCCACCGTCGTCGTTTCGCCCGAGTTGTCGGAGCGCGTCAGCGTTCCCTCACGCGTTTCGACCGCCGGAGCGAACTCGGTGCCGCTCGCCAGGCTCAGCGTGGCGCGATAGTCCCACGATGCGGGATCGTCCGCCAGCAGCGCGTCGGCCAGGAAGAGGACTCGGTCCTCCTTGGCCAGCAATGCCTGACGCTGGATCTTGGCCCCTTCGAACTCGAGCTCCAGTTCCAGGTACGCCACGCCGTCGTCGTCATGCCAACAGACGACCGACCAGTCGTCGATCGGCTTCAGACGGCGACCGTTCCGATCCAGTCGCAGGGTCCACTCGCCCGACAACAGGGCGACGGTCGTCTCGAGCTCCATCGACACCTTGCCGTCGGCGTGCGTCAGCAGCAGCTTGGCCCCCTTGCGCGACCAGTCGCTCCGCAGCAACGACGTCTCGGCCCACGCGCTGGCGGTCGAGGCGGAGCGGAGCGATTCGACGTACGACGTCGCTTCGCGCCGACCGACTCCCCAGGCCCGATAGGCGAGCAGTCGCAGTTCGTCATCGCCGACTCGGTCGAGCAGCTGTCGCGCCAGCCGCTTGCTCCAGCCGAACGGACCGCGATCGCCACCGAGCGCGGTTCGGTCGTTCGCGCTCAGCCGCAGCGCCTGTTCGACCAGACCGTCGAACAGACCGCCGAGTTCGTGAACCAGCAGTTCGATCCCGATCGCTTCGGCCGCATGCGCGGCGCGCACCAGGCAGGCAAGAATCGGCCGCAGCGTCTCGAGTCCCGCGACGGTCGGAATGCCGTCGGTGTCGCAGTACGCCTCGAGAATCT
>DMPQ01000392.1 GCA_003455945.1 Planctomycetaceae bacterium | reverse complement strand
CCGCCGCGTCAGCAAGGGGTCCCAGTGCCTCAATTCGGAAAACCATGCGACCGGGGTCGGTCGCACTACGGCGGACGGACGGCGACCACGTGGCCCCGGGCACTCCGTGCCCGAGGTCGGGTTGGCTCGGACACCGTACTGGCTGCGAAACTCGTTCGGCAGCGCGACGAAACCTTGCATCGGCCACGGAGTGGCCGGGCCCACGTCGATTCGTTGCGACCGGCGGCGGTCGCACAACGGTGAACGCGGTGACCTGGGGGGAATTCTCGTTTCGTTTCGCCTATCATGAGCCGCCGTTGCGGCGAGACGGAACGTTTCCTGCCGCGACGGAGCGAATCGGGGACCGAGTCGGAATCGATGGCTGACGCGATGCGACACCGAAGAGAGTCAACGGGATGGAATCGATCGAACTGATCGCCGTGTCCGGAGCCGATGCGTTGGCCGAACGCCGGAGGTTGCGGAGTCGCTTCGAGTCGACCGGCCTCTATCCGGTCCTGCTCGGCGACGAGAGTGATCGACGTCGTCTCGAAGAGTCGATCGTCGTGCCCGGTTCGCTCCGCGAGATTCTCGACGAAGCGGCGACCGTCGTCTTTCCCGATTGGTTCCTCGAACGTCTGAACGACGACCTCGAACCGAAGCCGGGCGAGATCGAGACGTGGGTCGAGGATGCGGGAGACGAGATGGGAGTCGTCACGCATCTGAACGTCGACAGCGGTCTGCCGAAGAGCCAGGTGCTGATCGGCTTGGTGCCGCTGGACGATCCGGCCGATCTTTTCGCCGCGATTCGATGGGGAGGTTGGAACGATTGCCCGTGGCCGGCCGAGCACGTTGCGGTCCATCGCCATTGGGCCCAGCGATTCGGTTCCGAAGTGATCGCGATCACCGGCGACGTCGTCGAGTGCGAAGTCGAACGGCCGCCGATCGAGCGGCGCGACGCGCTCCGTCTCGCGAAGGAACAGATCGCCTATTGCGAGTCGATCATCGAGAACGGCACGCTCACTCTTCCTTCGCTCGCCGCGGGACTGGTCGAGAGTCGCTACTGGTATTTCTGGTGGGACTGATCGACGCGACTCGCTCGTAGCGCTCTTCGGCGGCTCAACCCGCTCCGACGTAACGCGTCCGTCGCCCGCCGCGTCGCGAGAAACGAGGGGCCGGTACCGGGCCTCGCTCGACCGTCGCCGAATCATCGTCGTCGGCCGCGTCGACATCGGCTTTGGCCTTGGCCGCGCGACGTCGCGACGGAGCGACCGTGTCGTTCGTCCGGTCGTTCGTCGCGCCGCTCGCGTCGTCGTTCGACTCGAAGAGAGGGCGTTCGGCCGACGTCAGCTCGGCCGATCCGAACTCGTCGACACGATCGGCATCCGAGTCGTCGCGCAGATCGATGCGCCGCGGGACCGACGAGCGATGCGGAGGTCCGGGGGCGTGGGCGGTGTCGAGGCGGAAGGTGCGACTGCTGATCTGATGGAACTTCAGAGCCGCGTCGACGCGTTGCCAGAGATCCGCGTCCTTGATCGGAGTCATCTCGCCGAATCGCTCCCACTGCCAATCGGATTCGCGCCACGCGGTCAACCCCGTGCGAAGACCTCGGCCAAGCGTCCGGCTGGAAGTGACGAGCGTCACGCGACTCGGTTGATCGAGCGCTTCGAGGCCGCGGACGAGCGCGAGAAGTTCGAGGCGCGGGAGGCCGGCTCCCGGCTCCGGATCGTCCGCTTCCAGATGAAGATCGGTTTCGATCCCTTCGAGCGAGAAGCGCCAGCGACCCGGCGCGGCATCGGTTTCTGGAGTCGCTTCGACGAACAGCAGGAAGCGGGGGAGATCGCTCATCGGTACGCTCACGGCAGCAGGGCAGGGGAGATGCCGTCGGATCGAAGTCCCGTCCTGGGAGCGATCCGTCGTCCGTGAGACGGCAGCGACCCCACCGTGATCGTCCCGATACTCGGGGCGCGTCGAAGCTTTCCCGATCGGATCGCATTCTGTGGACGATACGGTCTTCGCGGTCGTCGAGCCTTTCCGAACCGGTCAAGTCGACTCGTCGTCGTTCGATTCAACTCGCGCACGATCGGTCGCTAGAATGAGCAGAGTTTCGCCAATTCACCATCGAGGTGCCGACGCATGGCGCGAGCGCGCAACGTTCTGGGATCCGAACTCCGTTGCTGCTGTACCGATCCGATGACCGGTTTCTATCGGAACGGCTACTGCGAGACGGGAGCGGCCGATCTCGGGCTGCATCTGGTCTGTGCCGAAATGACCGACGAGTTTCTCGCCTTCTCCAAGGCGCGCGGAAACGATCTCAGCACCCCTCGCCCCGAATGGGAGTTCCCGGGACTTCAGGCGGGGGACAAGTGGTGTCTGTGCGTGCTGCGCTGGCGCGAAGCGTTGGAAGCGGGGCGGGCGCCGCGAGTCGATCTGGAAGCGACTCACCTGTCGACCCTGGAGTTCGTCGACCTCGAAGATCTGCAGACGCACGCGATCAAGTGAGTGCGGGGTGAGAGGCGCGGAGACGGGGGCACGGAGAAGAGGGCACTGAGACGGGGGCACAGAGACCCCTTGCTGACNNTGCTGACGCTGCGGGCTGGCAAGACTCGCGGTCCGTTCCGTGGCTTGGCGGCCCTCAGTGCCACCGTGAGAAATTCCGCTCCGTGCCTCCGGACCCTCTCCGCGTCTCTCAGCGTCTCCGTCTCTCTTCCCCGCTCGGGACGCAATGACGCTGGCGATCGGCCGCTGCGCCGAACTAGCATAAGGGCCGTCCGAAACCTCTCCGAGTGACCTCTTCTCCTCAGGCTGCCCCGCCATGGCCGCGAAGGTCGAGTGTCCGAACTGCGCCCACGTGATGGTCATCAAGACGGTGAAGGCCGGACGTTTTCGTCCGTCCTGTCAGAAATGCCGTCAGACGTTCGTGCTCGAGATCAAGGCTGATGCGAGCGCCGGCGACGAGGGCTTTCGGTTCGAGGTGCAGCGGATCGCCGAAGGGCGTGAGCTTGCCGATCTCGCGACTCGGATGGACAACGAGCCGACGATGCCGGCNNCGACGGCCGCATCGGCATCGCCCTCCAAGCTTTCGTCCCCTCAGGTCTCGACGCATGCTCGCTCGACGTTGACCGGTCCGGCGGCGACGCGCGATGCCGGTTCGGCGATGACGGCCGACGATCGAAGTGCCGGTAGCGAATCGAATCGAGCCGCCATCGGGCGCCTCGGCGGCTATCGGCTGATCAAGGAACTCGGTCGCGGCGGGATGGGCTCGGTCTATCTCGCGACGCAGTTGTCGCTCGATCGTCAGGTCGCGATCAAGACGATGCAGGGGCGGTGGACGTCGAGTCCGCGCGCGGTGGCTCNNTGGAGGCGTACGCCGCGGCTCAGCTGGTCCATCACAACATCGTGCAGATCTACGATCTCGGCGAGGACAAGGGGACCAACTTCTTCAGCATGGAGTTGGTCCGCGGCGGCTCGCTGGACGACCTGCTGAAGAAGGAAGGGCGCCTCGAACCGCGCCGTGCGGCGACGCTGGTCCTTCAGGCGGCTCGCGGTCTGGCGTTCGCTCACGACAACGGCATGGTGCATCGCGACATCAAGCCGGCGAACCTGATGCTCAACGACGAGGGACTCGTCAAGGTCGCCGACCTGGGGCTGGTGAAGACGTCGGCGATGACCGAATCGGACGATGCCGACGAGGGGCTCAACCCGATGCTCGCGTCGGCTCACTCGAACGTGACCGGAGCCGGGTCGCGGATGGGCACCCCCGCCTACATGGCTCCCGAACAGGCGGACGACGCATCGAGCGTCGACGCGCGTGCCGACATCTACTCGCTCGGTTGTACCTTTCATGCGTTGCTGACCGGCAAGCCGCCGTTCACCGGCAAGTCGGTCGACGAGATGATCTCGAAGCACAAGACCGAGCCGATCGTGCGCCCCGACCGAGTCGTTCCGGGAGTCGCTCCGGAACTCGGAGCGATCGTCGAGCGGATGACGGCCAAGCGACTGGAGGAGCGCTACGCGAACCTCCAGGAGGTGATCGCGGCGCTCGAGAAGTATCTCGGGTCGACTCCCGAAGAAGCGACTCGGCGGCAGGAGCGGAGTCGGCGGCTGATCGAGGCGACGAGTCGATTTGCGGCGGTACCGACGACGCCGATTCGCCTGGGGCTTCCCCTGGCCTTTGCCGCCGTCGCCGTCGTTCTCACGCTCATCGGTTCGCTGATCGGATGGCGCATCGGTTTCGGTGTGGCGCTCTATGGATTGCTCGTTCCGGTCGTCGGGCTGATCGCCGGGACGCTCGTCGATCGAAGTTCCCCCGTCTCGTCGCGGGTGCGGCTGACTCTGGCCGGGTCGCGTCTGGGGGACCGGATCACCTGGGGGCTCGGCGCTCTGGTGATCGTCGCGCTCGTCGTCGCCGCCGGTCTGACGCTACCGGCGATCGTCGCGGTCGTCGCCGCGATCGGAACGGCACTCGCCTGGCGATCGATCGTGGCCGCGACGATCGATCGGAAGCGCGCGGGGATCGTTGCGGAGATCGAGGGGATCCTGCGGGAGATTCGGTTGGACGGAACCGACGAGGATCGCGTCAAGCAGATGGTCGCCGACGCGGCCGGGAAGGATTGGGAGGAGGCGTTCGAGGCGGTCTGGGACTACGACTCGATGGTCGCGATGCGCACGGTTCTCGCGAACGAAGGGAAGGGGGCCGGCCGCCGAACCGCTCGGCCGATCCGCGACGCGCTCGTACGGCGTCTCGAGGAACGAGCCGAACGAGTCCGGCAGGATCGTCAGAAGCAGGTCCTCGTGAAGGTCGAGCGAGCCAGTCTCAAGGCGCAAGGCAAGAGCGACTCGGAGGCGGAACGCGAAGCGGCGGCGTTCGCCGGCGCGATGGTCGAGATGGCGAACGAGGCGCGACTGACGATCGCTTCGCTCAAGGGGAGTCTGCCGGCGGCGGAGGCGTTCGCGCGACGGACTCGCGTCAAGATGATGCTCGCCGAGGCGCGCGGAGGGCGACCGAAGCGCGAACTCGACGAACCGAAGGCGGATCTCGGAGGGATGCTTGCCGGATGGTTCGGCGGGCGATTGCGATTCGCGATCGGCGCGCTGTTGCTGGTCGGCTGCGTCTTCTGGATGCGACAGAACGGCCTGCTCGATGCCGAACGACTGCAGCAGATCGGCGACGCCGCTCAGCAACAGATCTCGCAGGCGAGCGAGTCGATTCGCGAGGGAAACGTGAACGTCGATGACGTCAAGGCGGCGACCGCGGCGACGAGCGCGACGATCGGCGGAACGACTCCGTTGAGTCTTCCCGTCGTCGGACGATTCTTCGATTCGCTCGGCCCCGGTGTGCTCGGATTGCTGATGGTCGTCACGGCGCTTCTCGGCGGGTTTCGGCTGACTCCGTTCGCCTTGATTGCGGTGGCGGTGACGTTGCTGTTGCCGCAGCTCGGGTTGCCGAACTTCGGTTTGGGCGGGCTCTGGCACTGGATCGCGCCGACGATCGGCGTCCTGCTGATCGGCGTCGGCACGATCGTCGGTCGCGGCAAGTAGCCGCGGTCGCAAAGTCGACTCGTCGGTTCTCGGACCGCGGAGGGGATCGGAGGCACCGGTCGGAGTTTTCTCACGGAGACACCGAGGCTCGCCAAGGCACGGAGCGGACCGCGAGTCCTGCCAGCCCGCCGCGCCAGCAAGGGGTGCTCCGTGCCTCTCATCTCCGCGTCCTCTGGCTCCGCGCCTCCCAGCCCGCCGCGTCAGCAAGGGGTCTCCGTCCCTCAGCGCCTCCGTGAGAAAACCTCCGACCG
>DMPQ01000171.1:218-3067 GCA_003455945.1 Planctomycetaceae bacterium | reverse complement strand
GGAGCCGATGCCGTTCGGATCACCCTGCCGGTCGACGCGCTGATCAGCGCCATTCGCCAGTCGGTCGTCGTCGCCGATCAGGAATCGCGAGGCGTCGACTTTGCCTTCGATGCCGGCACGGTCAGCCTGGATCTCGCCTGTGCGAACATCGGCGAGTCGAAGGTCGATCTGCCGATCGCGTACGAGGGAGAGAAGCTCTCGATCACGCTCGACTACCGCTTCTTTCTGGACTTCCTGCGGGCGCTCGATTCGTCGAGCACCTTCACGATGGAGGTCGAGGGGGCCGAGCGCGCGGCGCTCTGTACGACCGACGACGGTTATGCGTACGTGATCATGCCGTTGGCTCGCGATCGTCGCTGAGCGGCCGTCGCTTGCGTCGACGTTCGAATATNNCGGCGGACCCGTTCGACGCTCCCTCATGCCCGCACCGCGATCCGTCGACTGCTCGCCCGCAAGGAGTTCGCTCAGCTCGGTCAGCGCCGCGAACTGGAACAGGCGTGGTCGGCCGCGGTCCCTGACGAGTTCCGCAGCAAGGCCCGTTGCGGACGATTGGTCCGAGGGGTCCTCGAGGTCGTCGTTGCCGATTCCCTTTCGCTGACCGAACTGACTTTCCGAAAACGCGAGATCCTCCGCCGTCTCGCTCCCCCAGCCTACAACGTCCCGATCAAGGACCTGCGATTCCGCATCGGCGAAACGGAATGAACGCCGACGGCATCCTCGATCCAAAAGGTAACGCTCGCATGAACCAGCCCGAAGAGAACTCCGAGAAGCAGATGTCGTCCTCCAAGGGAAAGGCCGACTACAAGGCGGCCGACCTGCAGCACCTGTCCGATCGCGATCACGTTCGCGAACGGCCCGGCATGTACATCGGCGACACGACGCTCCGCGGGCTGCATCACCTGGTCTACGAGGTGGTCGACAACTCGATCGACGAGGCGATGGCGGGGTTCGCGTCGACGGTCCGCGTCACCATCAACACCGACGGCTCGGTGACGGTCGAGGATGACGGCCGAGGGATTCCGGTCGACATCCACGAACAGCTCAGCCAGGAGATGGAACGCGAGGTGTCGACGCTCGAGGGGGTGATGACCGTCCTCAAGTTCGGCGGCAAGTTCCAGAAGGGAGCGTACGTCACTTCGGGCGGTCTTCACGGCGTCGGCGTCACCGTCGTGAACTTCCTTTCCGAGTGGGCGAACGTCGAAGTCCGTCGCGACGGCGGCGTCTTTCAGCAGGAGTACGAGCGAGGCGTGCCGACCGGGCAGGTTCGCCGCGCCGGCAACAGCGATCGGAACGGAACTCGAACCACGTTAAGCCTGATCCGCTGATCTTCCCGAACACCAAGTTCGAATACGCCGTCCTCCACAAGCGTCTGCAGGAACTCGCGTTCCTCAACAGCGGTGTCCGCATCTGCTTCAAGGACGAGCGGAACGGCGAGTCGGCGGAGTTCCGATTCGAACGAGGGATCATCGAGTTCGTCGAGTACCTGGATCGTTCGAGCGACGCGCTCCACAAGGAAGTGATCTACCTGACGGGCGAGACCGACGGGATCGGCTACGAGATCGCGCTGCAGTACACCGCCGAACTGACCGAGAACGTTCACACCTACGCGAACAACATCCACACGCATGAGGGCGGAACGCATCTGTCCGGTTTCCGAGCCGCGTTGACTCGCTGCCTGAACAACTACGGCCGCGCCAATAACCTGTTCAAGAACATCAACGTCACCGGCGAGGACTTCCGCGAAGGGCTGACGGTCGTCATCTCGGTCCGAGTCCCTCACCCGCAGTTCGAAGGTCAGACCAAGACCAAGCTCGGCAACGGCGAGGTGGAGAGCGTCATCCAGAGCGTCACCGGCGACTTCCTGACGAAGTACCTGGAAGAGAACCCGTCGACCGCCAAGGTGATCCTGCGCAAGGGGATCCAGGCGGCGGAAGCGCGAGAAGCGGCGAAGAAGGCCCGCGAGCTGGTCCGCCGCAAGAGTGCGCTCGGCGGGAGCGGACTTCCCGGCAAGCTGCGCGACTGTCTGAGCAACGACATGGAGCGTTGCGAGCTGTACCTGGTCGAGGGTGATTCGGCAGGCGGCAGCGCCGAGGGAGGACGTCTGCGCGAGTTCCAGGCGATCCTGCCGCTGCGAGGCAAGATCATCAATGCCTACAAGGCGCGCGAGGACAAGGTGCTCGCGAACGAAGAGGTCCAGAGCATGATCAACGCCATCCGCTGCGGCGTCGGATCGGATCAGGATCTCTCGAAGCGGCGGTACAACAAGATCATCATCATGACCGATGCCGANNTGCTGCTCTGCTTCTTCTACCGGCAGATGAACACGCTGATCGAACGCGGACACGTCTACGTCGCTCAGCCTCCGCTCTTCCGCGTCAAGTCGAAGAAGGAGACGTACTACGTCCAGAGCGAAGACGAGATGAAGTCGCAACTCCTGCAGCGCGGGCTCGACGATTCGATCTTCGATCCGCGCGACGGGCGACTGATCGAAGGGGAAGCGATGATCGCGCTCTGCCGGACGCTGGCAGTGCTCGAGGATTCGATCATCGCGCTCGAGCGACGCGGCATCAGCCTGAGGACGCACGCGGTCCGAATGAACCTCGAGACGGGACGGCTGCCGGTCTATCACGTCTTTCTGGGACGCAACGAGTTCTGGATGACGACTCGCCAGGAACTCGATCAGTTCCTCGACGCGCATCCCGAAGCGAAGAGCGAGACGGACGGCGAGACGGACGATCGGAATCCGGATCGCCTGGTGATCAACGAGCTTCACGAGGTGAAGACGATCAACCACTGTCTGAACGAGCTCAGGCAGATGGGGTTCGATCTCGAGACGCTGATGCCGGCCG
>DMPQ01000171.1:0-209 GCA_003455945.1 Planctomycetaceae bacterium | reverse complement strand
AGACCGGACTCGACACCAGTCGCTACGTGCTGCGTCGCGGCGAGAACGAGATCGGCCTGGACGACCTGCGCGGACTGCTGGCGGCGGTCCGAGCGGCGGGAGAAAAGGGGCTGACGGTGACTCGCTTCAAGGGTCTCGGCGAAATGTCGACCCAGCAGCTCAAGGAGACCACGATGGATCCGGCCAGCCGCACGCTGCTCCGGGTGGAG
>DMPQ01000478.1 GCA_003455945.1 Planctomycetaceae bacterium | reverse complement strand
CCAGCCCGACGCGCAGCGCCGGGATCTCCGTGACCTCCAGCCCGCCGCGTCAGCAAGGGGTCTTCGTGCTCGGTTCGACAAACGCTGCGACCGGGGTCGGTCGCACGACGTCATTCGAGTCGACGGTTCACGACGACATCGCCGGTTTTGAGCTCTGTGCCCACGATCACCGGCGCGCGGTAACGGGATCGAGTCGTGGCGTCGGGAGCGTCGAAACGAGTCAGACGATCGGACGGCGTCGCTCGGAGGCACGAGGCGAGTCGTCGGTCGGAACTCGAGGTGCCGTCGCGCAGGATGCCCGCTTGCCGAAGGATCGGCCGGTTCCGCAACGCGAAGCATCGAGGCCCCAGATGAACGACGGATTCTCCGGCCGACCCGTGATCCTGATCGTGGACGCCGATGCCCTGACGCTGACCGGCGTCGCGGCGGCGTTGCACCTGTCGGGCTACGAAGCACACTGTGCGCGAGACGTCGAGGCGGCGATGAAGGCGGCCGAGCGGATCTCGCTCGACCTGGTCATCTCGGACGTCAACCTCGAAGGGCAGAGCGGCATCGATCTGGCGCATCGCATCCAGCAGACGCCGCTCAATCGAGACGTGCCGCTGATGTTCGTCTCGGCCGTTCAGCTCCCCGATGTCGTTCGCCGGACGCACGATGCCGGCGGCGTCTACTACCTGCGCAAGCCGTTCGATCCGAACGTGCTCCTCGAACTCGTCGACCGCGCCCTCTGGATGCCTCACCTGGTCCGCAATCAGATCGAATCGATCACCCGAGTCGACTCGGGACGCACCAACGCTCCGAGCGCCCCCATCGGTTCGATCCCCGCTCTCCCCAACGGAATCTCGACCGCGATTCCGTCCGCCATGCCGACCGCGATCCCGATGCCGAAGCTCGCCATGCCGGCCGTGCCGATGCCGGCGATGCCGATCGTCGACGGTGCGATGGCGAGCGAACGCTGAGCGGTCTCGATCGGCGCGGGCCTACCGAGCCGTTCCGAACCGGACCACCGCTGACCGAGGCCGCGACGAACGGGCCTCGGTCGTTCGTTTCTTGCCCCATCGCTCCCCTGTCGTCGGACAGGTTCGACCCGGTTTCGTGAAGCCGGATCGGCCGTCATCCCTCGCTTGCCGACGTTCCTCCGACTCCCCGCTTGCGTCGCTCGCGTTCGTGCGGTCTCGTGAAGGTGACGCGTGCTTTCGGCGCAAGGTCGCCGGAGGGACGAGTCCCTTAACGGACGAGGGGCCGGGGCGGTCGGAGAAGGGGTCGGTCGGGATGAAGTGCCAGAAGTGCGAGAAGGCGGCGACCTTCCACATCACCGAGATCACCGATGGGGATCATGTCGCGCTCCATCTATGTGCCGACTGTGCCGAGCAGTACCTGAAGCCGAGCGGCGGCGCCGGGACGGTCGGCGAGGCGCTGGCGCAGCATCTGTCGGTCGGCCAGACGTCCGACGAGATGGCGAAGCTCGATCAGAAGGCGTGTCCCGTCTGCGGCATCACCTACTACGAGTTCCGCAAGTACGGTCGCCTCGGCTGTCCTCACGACTATGTTCACTTCGAGGCGGAACTCGAATCGCTGATCGTCAATATCCACGGCGAGGTGCGGCATCGCGGGAAGCGGCCCCCCAAGCCTCCGGCCGACGCCGCGGTCGCCACCGAACTGATCCGTCTCAGACGAGAGATGAAGGAAGCGATCGACGGCGAAAACTACGAACTCGCTTCGCAGATCCGTGATCGAATCCGGCGACTGGAGAAGGAAGGCCAGCGGTGAATCTCGACGAACTGTCGCAACAGACCTGCGAGTGGCTGCGAGCGGAAGGTCCCGATTCCGACATCGTCGTCAGCACCCGCATCCGCCTGGCTCGAAACCTCAGTGACTTCCCGTTCATCCGTCGCTGCACCGACATCGACCGAGCGGGGATCGAGTCGCTCGTGCTGCGCCGATTGGAGCTGCGCCCCGAGTTTGCCGGACTGCAGCGGATCGACGTCGAATCGCTCGACGAACTCGATCGTCGCTTTCTGGTCGAACGGCAGCTGATCAGTCGCGAACTGGCCGAGGCGGAAGGAGCGCGCAGCCTGCTGCTCGAACCGAACGAGCGACTGGCGGTGATGATCAACGAGGAAGATCATCTGCGGCTGCAGGTGATGAAGAGCGGGCTGCAGATCGCCGAGGCGTGGCAGTCGATCGATCGCTGGGACAACCTGCTGCAGGAAGTGCTGCAGGTCGCCTTTCACGACCGCTGGGGTTACCTGACCGCCTGTCCGACGAATGTCGGTACCGGCCTGCGAGTCAGCGTGATGGTCCATCTGCCGGCGCTGGTCCAGACGCGCCAGATCGAACGGGTCTTCAAGAGCCTGCAGAAGATCAGCCTGGCCGTTCGCGGACTCTTCGGCGAAGGCTCGCAGGCGATGGGGGACTTCTATCAGATCAGCAACCAGCTCACGCTCGGCCGCTCCGAAGCGGAACTGCTCGAGCAGGTGGGTGAAGTCGTTCCGGCGCTGATCGACTACGAACGCAAGGCGCGCGACTTCCTGATCGCCTCGGCTCGCGAGGAACTGACCGAGCAGGTGCGGACCGCACTCAAGACCTTGCGCAAGTCGAATCGGATCAGCAGCGAAGAGACGATGCACCTGCTGAGCAAGCTGCGGATGGGAGTCCATCTGAAGCTGAACGACGAGCTCGACATCCCGCTGATCAACCGACTCTTCCTGCAGACCCAGCCGGCTCACCTGCAGAAACTGCGCGGCGGTCCGCTCGGCTCCGACGAACGGAATCGGGCCCGAGCCGAGTATCTGCAGGCGGCGCTCGCGGGACTGGGCGAAGGGACGACCTGACCGAGCCTCGTCATCGCGGCGACCGGTCGGTCGTCATCCCCTCCATGATCGGGCGAGTCGAGAGGCCGTCCGTCCGGTTCGTCGTCCGTGCCGCAGATGGCGCGGCGCTGAACTCGATCAGTCTCGAGTCGCTCGCATGCGCTGCCGGACGGCGTGCAGCGCCGAGGTCCGCACCTCGTCGAGCGTCCCCTTCAGGAAGGCGCCGGCCGCCGCGCGATGGCCTCCGCCGCCGAAGACTCCCGACACTTCGCTGCAATCCAGTTCGCAGCGGCTCCGGAAGCTCAGCTTGAAGCCGCCGGTCTGCTGCTCGACGAAGATCACCGCCGCGGCGGTGCCGCGAATCGCCAGCAGCAGGTTGACCAGATCCTCGGTGTCCGACGGAACGGCCCCGGTCTCGGCAAAGTCGCTCGCCAGGATGTGCGTCCACGCCAAGCGGCCGTCGAGATCGGTCTCGATCCGTCCCAGGACTCGTCCCCGCAGACGCATTCGTCCGAGCGTGTCCTGTTCGTACAGATCCCGATAGATCGCCGCCGGTTCGGCCCCGTCGCGCAACAGTCGCGCCGCCACCTCGTAGGTTCGCGGCCGAGTCGATCCGAAACGGAACCAGCCGGTGTCGGTGGCGACCGCCGCGAAGAGCGCCGTCGCGGCGAGCTTGTCGAGCGTAACGCCGAGCGCATCGGACGCCTCGACGACCAGCACGCCGCACGCCTCGGCGGTCGTGTCCTTGAACAGCTCGGCGCCGAGATCGTCCTCCGACACATGGTGGTCGACGATCAGCTTGCGAGCCTTCGTGCCGCGGATCACGTCTCCCATCGGCCCGAGTTGCGCCCAGGCGCTCGTATCGAGCACGATCAGCACCTGCGGGTCGTCAGCCAGTACCTGTTCGACCGACAACGTCTCGCCGAGCGCCTCGATCCGCTTGGTCGGATCGATGAAGGCGAGGTTGTCGGGAGTCGCCTGACCGTTGACGATCCGGACTCGCTTGCCGAGCCCTTCGAGGACCGCCGCCATACCGAGTTCGCTCCCGAGCGCATCGCAGTCGGGTCGGATATGACTGGTCAGCAGGAACGAGTCGGCCGAACGAACGATGCTGCCGAAGGCGGACCAATCGATCACGGGCATGAGCGGTTCCGATCAGGCTGAGCCGGCGGACCGAGCGGTCTCGCGGCGGGAAGGACGACGAAGCAGGTCGCCGATCGAATCGACCGAGCGCCCGAAATCAAGCGATCAGAGTAGTCGGCGAACCGTTTCGATGTCGGCGGTCATCTGCCGGACGAGCGACTGGGCATCGGCGAATCTCTCGGTGCCGCGAACCCGATCGACGAACTCGAGTTCGACGATCCGGTCGTACAGGTCGCCCGACCAGTCGAGCAGATGCGCCTCGACTCGCAGGTCGACGTCGCGAAAGGTGACATTCGGCCCGACATGGATCGCCGCTTGAACGACGTTTCCGTCGAACCGGGCGCGCCCGGCATAGACGCCTCCCGCCGGCACCAACGTCTCCCATCCCGACAGATTGATCGTCGGAAAGCCGAGCTCTCGGCCGCGTCGATCTCCCGGCACGACTCGACCTCGCAAGCGATACGGTTCGGTGAGCCAGCGCCCGGCCGCCGCGACGTCTCCCGCGGCAATCGCCGCTCGGATCCGGGAACTCGAAATGTAGGCGCCGTCGTCGTTCAGCGGAGGGACGATCTCCAGGCGGACCTGGCGAGCTCGACAGAGTTCGGCCAATCGCGCGACGTCCGCCCCTCGTCCCTTGCCGAATCGGAAGTTCGGCCCCTCGACCATCGCCGCCATTCCCAGGCGATCGATCAGGATCCGTTCGAAGAACTCGTCACCGGTCAGACCGAGAAGCGCGAGGTCGGTCGGATAGGCGATGACCGCGTCGACCTGTTGCCGCGCCAGCAGTTCGGTGCGCCGTTCGATCCACGTCAGCGGCTTGGGGGCTCGTTCGGGATCGAGCAGCGCAAGCGGGTGCGGATCGAACTGNNCCCCGCCGATCTCGTTCGCCGTCCGGCGCAGGGTCCGCAGCAGGCTGACATGACCGTGATGAACGCCGTCGAAGTTGCCGACCGCGATGCACGCTCCGCGCAGACGCGAATCGAACTCTTCGAGACGGCGGATCGGTTGCAACGGACGACGACCTCGGACGAGAGGGGGACACACACGGGGAGCGGCTCGAACGGTCGATCACGGTGACCGGAACGAGCCGGTGACCGAGGCGAAACGAGCGGCACTCGATCGAGCCCGATTCCATCGGACTCGAACGATTCGGCACGTTAGCATCGTCGCCGCGGATCGACCACTAGCCGCCGGCACGCTGCCCGGTCGTAGGTGTCGCGCCGATCGATCTCTTGACCCGGCTCCCGTTCGATCCGGTCCCCCTCCAGCGGTCAGCGTTCGGAGGCGCCGTCGATCCGAAGCAGTTCCTTGTCGGTCCGGATCAGCAATCCCCCTTCGACCGGAACCGGCGTCGCAAGCGTTCGCCCATCCAGTTCGTTGACCGCCACTTCGTCGTAGCTCGGCCCGGGGCGCACGATCGTCGTGCGGCCGTTCTCGTCCTGCAGGTAGAGCAGGCCGTCGACCAGCAGCGGCGAAGCGGAGAAGTTGCCGCCGATCCGCTCCTGCCACCGCCGCTCCCCCGTCTCGGCCGACAGGCACATCAGGACCCCCGAGTCGTTGAGGACGTACAGGTCGTCCCCGACGAGCGTCGGCGTCGGGTTCGCCGGCGCGCCTCGTTCCAACGTCCAGACGCGATGCGTATCGGTGACGTCGCCGCTCCCTCCGATGCGGATCGCGTGGAGCTGCGGCGCCGTGTAGCCGGTCGCGACGAAGACCTGGTCACGCCAGACGACCGGCATCGGTACGTTCGAGTAACCCTCGTACGTCGACCACCAGAGTTCGCGTCCGGTCCGCGGATCGAAACCCGAGACATGATCGGCGGCGACGGCGATCAGTTGCGGACCGGCCTCGGTCGAAACGATCAGCGGAGTCGAGAAGCCGATCGCCGGCATGTCCGTGCCGTCGGTTCGCGAAGGAAGAAAATGCTCTCGCTTCGTTCGCCAGACCGACTTGCCGGTTCTGATGTCGAGCGCCTCGACGAACTGTTCCCGATTTCCGTCACAGGTCAGGATCAGCGTTCCCTCGAAGAGGACCGGAGATCCCCCCGGGCCATGATGATGCCCGTAGTCCTCGACGCGACTCCAGCGGATAGTCCCGTCGAGTTCGACGCAGGCGGTTCCGTGGGCGCCGAAATGAACGAAAACCTCGCTCGCGGTGACGATCGGCGACGGCGATGCGTGACTGTTCTTCTGATGGATCGGGCCGAGCGATTCCTTGCGGAACACCTCGACATCCCGCACGATCTCACCCGCTTCGAGTTCGATCGCGATCAGCCGGAGCGAGCCGGTTTCGCGGTCGGCCGTCGTGACCCAGGCGAGCCCGTCGCGAATCGCGGGAGTCGACCAGCCGAGGCCGACGATCGGCGTGCGCCAGCGAATCTCGTTTCCCGACTCGCTCCAGGCGATCGGCATTCCGGTCTCGGTGCCGATGCCGTCCTGTCGCGCTCCTCGGAACTGCCACCAGTCGCTCGCTTCGGCGCTGCCCACGAGTCCGATCAGGCCACCGAGGAAGATGCCGCCCCCGAGTCGCCAACCGGCCGAACGACCGAACAGGATCCGACGCAACGCAGCTCGCAACATCGCACGACTCGCGGAAGAAGACAGGAGCGGTCTCGCCCACGGCGCAGAACCGAGTTTCTCTTGTCCCGCAGCCCCGAGCATCGGTCAAGGGAGGGACGAGCCGGGACCAAACCCGTCAGCGGCATCGCCCCATCGTGGGCCCGCGTCGTCCCCGACGCGCGGCCGAGCGACATCGGGTCCCCGAAACGCCTCGCAGCTCGCACGGTGTCGCCGTCACACGCCCTC
>DMPQ01000146.1 GCA_003455945.1 Planctomycetaceae bacterium | reverse complement strand
TCAGCAGCGTCGCTCCTGAGTAGACATTGCGGCGATCCGGTTCGTCCGGAGCCGAGGGTTTGCGATGTCGCAAGCGCTGTGCAGCTTCGTGAACGACCGGCGTCGCACGGCCGCGCGTCGGGGACGACGCGGGCCCACGTCGGGACGACGCGTCTTTCTTGAAGAGGTTCGGAGTCCGCTGGCTGCCGCTCAGCGCCAGCCGAGATCGATCTCGGCGACGGTCGCGTACTGGGGGCCGCGACGATCGAGTTCGCTGTGATAGATCGTCAGTCCGTCGACCGCACAGACGCCGGCATCGACCTCCGCCAGATCCGTCAGACCGGCGCGAAGCGATTCGGGATCCCCCAGCCGCTTGACTCGCCCGAGCGTGACGTGCGGTCGGAAGCGGGTCCGATCGGACGGATAACCGAGCGCCGCCAGCGGAGCGTCGAGTGCTTGCTGCAGCGCAACCAGCTCCTCATGCCCGCGGCGGATGCCGACCCAGATCACGCGAGGTTCGCGAAGATCGGGGAACGCGCCGATCCCTCGCAGCTGCATGTCGAACGGATCGAACTCCGCGACCGCTTCGCGCACCGCATCGCAGACCGGCTTGATGTCGGCGAACCGGACATCGCCCAGGAAATGGACGGTCAGATGGAGCTGATCCGGTTCGACCCACTTGATGCCGCCGTCGCCGGTATCGAGACGGCGGATCACCTTGGCGATCGCCTGACGATTGAACGGCGACAGGTCGACGGCGACGAATGCGCGAAGCGACTGCATGGGGATCTCGCGTCGGAACGGATACTCGCCTCGGCCAGGTCGACCGAGGCGCGGCCGTCAGAAGATCATCATCTGACGGTAGAGAGCCAGTCGGTGATCGAGATCCTCGCGTTCGATCCCCTTCATCCGTTCGAGGCTGAAGTCCTCGACGTTGTAGCTCGCGACGATCGTGCCGTAGACGAGCGCCTGGCGGAGCGTCTGGGGATCGGCCTGATTGCGATGAGCCAGAAAGCCCATCATCCCGCCGGCGAAACTGTCTCCCGCTCCGGTCGGATCGACGACCGCTCCGGTCGGATAGGCCGGCAGCACGAACGGTCCTTCTTCGGTGTAGAGGAGTGCGCCGTGCTCTCCCTTCTTCACCACCACGAACTTCGGGCCGAGCGTCAGGATCTTCTCGGCGGCCCGGATCAGATTCTCCTCGTGCGTCAGCAGCTTCGCCTCGCCGTCGTTCAGCACCAGGCCGTCGACATGCTTCAGCAGCTGCAGCAGATCGTCCTTCGTCTCGCGGATCCACAAGTCCATCGTATCGGCGACGATCAGCTGCGGTCGCTCGACCTGTTCGAGCGTCCGCTGCTGCACCTTCGGCGCGGCGTTGGCCAGAAAGACGAAGCGGCTGTTGCGGAAGCTCTCGGGGACGACCGGATCGAACGATCCGAAGACGTTCAGTTGAAGTTCGAGCGTTTCGCGCTCGTTCATGTCGGTCAGGTACTTGCCGCGCCACCGGAACGTCTTGCCGCCGGCGATCACCTGCATGCCGGCGGTGTCGACATTGCGCGAGCGGAGCATCTCGGTGTGCTCCGCCGGCCAATCGTCGCCGACGACGCCGACCAGCCGGACATCGGTGAAGTAGCTCGCGGCGTACGAGAAGTAGGTAGCCGATCCGCCGAGCACGTCATCGCGGACCTGCTGCGGAGTCTCGACGCTGTCCAGCGCCAACGAGCCGACGACCAACAACGACATCGATGCGTTCCTGTTCGGGAGAAAGAGGGAGCGGACGATCTGGGGTCAGGGGGCGGCACCGCTCGACAGCTCCCCTCGACTCCACTCCCCGGGGAAACGTCGCCTCGTCGGAACGCCGAGCGGCATCTCGTCTCAGACTTGCCCCTCGCGCTTCTGGATCTTGGCCCACGTGTCCTTGAGCGTCACCGTCCGGTTGAAGACCGGAGCGCCGGGAGTGGAGTCCTGCGCGTCCAGGCAGAAGTAGCCCGAGCGTTCGAACTGATAACGCTGCGTCGGATCGGCCGACGCGAGGTCCCGTTCCAGTCGACAGCCGGTGAGGACCTCGAGCGAGTTCGGATTCAGCTTGGTGCGCCAGTCGTCCGAGTCGGCGATCGAGTTCGGGTCCTCGACGGCGAACAGGTGATCGTACAGGCGGACCGTCGCCTCGACCGAATCGCTCGCCGAGACCCAGTGGATCGTCCCCTTCACCTTGCGGCCGTCCGGCGCCTGGCCGCCGGAGGTCTCGGGATCATACGTGCAGCGCAGCTCGACGACGTTTCCGGCCTCATCGCGCACCACGCTCTCGCAGCGCAGGAAATACGCGTAGCGCAGTCGGACCTCGCGCCCCGGTGCGAGGCGATGGAACGACTTCGGCGGATCCTCGAGAAAGTCGTCCCGCTCGATGTAGATCTCGCGGGTGAACGGGAGCTGCCGCGTGCCGGCCGACGGATCTTCCGGATTGTTGATCGCCTCGCGCAGCTCCACCTTCCCCTCGGGGAAGTTCTCGATCGTCACCTTCAGCGGCCTGAGTACCGCCAGACGACGCGGCGCGATCCGGTTCAGATGCTCGCGACACGCCTCTTCCAGCAGATGGATGTCCGAAAGGCTGTTGTACTTCGTGACGCCGATCCGGGAGCAGAACGTTCGGATCGCCTCGGCCAGGTAGCCGCGACGGCGATAGCCGCTGATGGTCGGCATGCGAGGATCGTCCCAGCCGGCGACATGGCCTTCGCGGACCAGCAGCAGCAGTTTCCGCTTGCTGAGCACGGTGTAGGTCAGGTTGAGTCGCGCGAACTCGATCTGCTGGGGGCGATACTCGCCGAGCTGTTCGAGGAACCAGTCGTACAGCGGTCGATGGTTCTCGAACTCGAGCGTGCAGACCGAGTGCGTGATCCCCTCGAAACTGTCGGACAGGCAGTGGGTGAAGTCGTACATCGGATAGATGCACCAACGATCGCCCGTCCGATGATGCGGCGCATGGCGGATCCGATAGATCGTCGGATCGCGCATGTTCATGTTGGACGACGCCATGTCGATCTTGGCGCGAAGCGTGCATTCCCCTTCGGCGAACTCGCCACGCCGCATCCGTTCGAACAGGTCGAGATTCTCCTCGACCGATCGATCGCGGTACGGACTGTTCTTCCCCGGCGCGTTCCAGGGGCCGCGGTACTCGCTGACCTGTTCGGGCTTGAGCTGACAGACGTACGCCTTGCCGGCACGGATCAGTCGGACCGCGCACTCGTACAGGCGATCGAAATAGTCCGAGGCGTAGTATTCGCGATCGGCCCAATCGAACCCGAGCCAGCGGACATCCTCGCGGATCGAATCGACGTACTCCGTCTCTTCGGTCAGCGGGTTGGTGTCGTCGAACCGCAGGTTNNTAGCCGTTCGGCTCGGGCGGGAACCGCGTCGCGACTCGGCCGCCGTGCCGCCCCGTCCGATTGTCCTCGTTGACGATCTGCCGGATGAAGTCGACCGGTCGCCCCTCGTCGTCCGCACTCATCACTTCGTCTCNNTCTCCTCGTGAGCCGTTCCGTCGGTCGTCGCTCCGTTCCGTCGCCGAGCCGCTTCTTCGAGCGTCCGATCGATGCGCCGCACGACCGTCTCGCGACCGAGAAGCGCGAGCGTCTCGTACATGCCGAAGCCGACCTGCTTGCCGGTCACCGCGACGCGCAGCGCATGGATGATCTGTCCGATGTTCAATCCGCGTTCCGTCAGGAATCGCTGCAGCGCCGCTTCGAGCGATGCGGTGTCGAACGCGTCGTCGGGCGGTAGGGCGTCACGGAACTCGGCGAGCCGGCGTTCCGCTTCGGGATCCCCCGAGATCCGCTTGGCGAACGCCTTGTCGTCGTAGGCGATCGGGCGATCGAGCAGGAACATCTCGTCGTAGTCGAGCACGTCGCCGGCGACTCGGATCCGATCGCCTGCCGCCGCCACCACCTCGCGCGCCCGACGCTCCTCGGCCTCGGTCGGCTCGGCCGTCATCCATCCGGCCGCGATCAGGAAGCGTCGGCACCCTGCATAGCGAGTCTCGGGATCGAGTGCCGCCTGACGGCGCTGCTGAAAGGCGTCGAGCTTCGCCGGATCGAAACTGGCGGGAGCCTTGACGACTCGATCGAGCGAGAACAAGCGGATCATCTCGTCGCGCGAGAAGTCTTCGGTCCGATCGTCGAGCGACCAGCCGAGCAGCAACAGATAATTCAGAATCGCATCGGGGAGATAACCGACCTCGCGGTAGAAGTCGACGATCACCGGATTGAAGGTCGCGGCGTCGGGGTANNCCGCCCCAGCCGGGACGCGATCCGCTCGCCGTGCTCGTGCAGCTTGCGGAAGTCGGGGTGCTTCAGGTACTTGTCGAGCTTCCGCTTGCTCAACTTGTTCTTGCTTCCCGGCTCGGCGACGAACGGCAGATGGGCGTAGATCGGCAGGTCATAACCGAGCGAGCGCGCGATGAAGATCTGTCGCGGCGTGTTGGCCAGGTGCTCGACCGCGCGGACGACGTGCGTGATCGCGAAGGCATGATCGTCGACGACGTTCGCCAGGTGATACAGACAGGTCCCGTCGGCTCGCTGCACGACGTGATCCGATTCCTGAGCCCACTCGACCTCCATCGAGCCGCGGACCAGATCATCGAAGCGGCAGGTTCCTTCGCGAGGCATCTTGAGACGCACGACCGACTCGCGCCCCTCGGCGCGAAAGCGAGCCGCATCGGCTTCGTTTTCGGCCCCCCAGCGCCGACTCGGCACGTACGGACGCTGAGCCGCTTCGGCCTCGGCCCGCTCCGCCTGGATCTCTTCCGGGCGAGCGAAATCTCGATAGGCGGCCCCGACCTCCAGCAGCCGATCGACCGCCGCGCGATAGAGCTCCTGGCGCTGCGACTGGTAGTACGGCGCATGCGGGCCGCCCACTTCCGGCCCCTCGTCCCAGTCGATCCCGAGCCAGCGGAAGCCGTCGAGAATCGGCTGCAACGCCTCGGCGACGTTCCGATTCTCGTCGGTGTCGTCGATGCGCAGCAGGAACTGACCTCCGGCCTGTCGCGCCAGCAGCCAATTGAACAGGGCGGTACGAACACCCCCGATGTGCAGGTAGCCGGTGGG
>DMPQ01000034.1 GCA_003455945.1 Planctomycetaceae bacterium | reverse complement strand
GGCCAGGATCGAGTCGACCTGCTCCAGCGCAGCGCGAGCGTCGACACTCGATGCCGCTTCGTTCTGCTCCGATAACGGCGCCTCCGATACCGGCGACTCCGAACCGAGCATCGCCAGCCCGAGCCATGCATTGGCGAGTTGCAAGTCGTTCTCCCGAGAGCCGAGCGACTCGGCGCGCGACGAGCGGTCGATCTCGAGCAGAGCGATCGATCGACGCAGATGCTCGGCCGATGCCGAGGGGTTACCTGACAGACGCTCGAGATCTCCCAGGCGAATGAGCAGGCGCGCCAGCTCGCCGCGGCGCGCCGACGTCTCGGAGGTGTCGCGCACGAGCTGCCGGTAATGGTCGCGCGCCCGATCGATCAGATCGCGCCGGAGCGGTTCGAGCCCCGGATAATGCTGCAGGTCGCCGCTGATCGAGATGAGCCACGCGTCCGCCGCCTCACGTGACGCGGTCAGTTGCCGAAGCGATTCGGCGTGCGCCAGCGCTTCGTCCGCACNNCTCGCTCCCACCACGCTTCATCGTGCGCCGACACGCGCTCCCCCGCCAGAAACCGACGGACATCCTCCGCCATCGACTCGGCATTGCCGTAGCGATCGTCGGGCGAGAGGGACAGGGCTCGTTCGCAGATCGCGGCGAGAGGCCGAGGGATCCGACGATTGCGCCGGCGGCACGGCAGATGGTCGGCGCGCCGCACTCGCTCGAGCGTCTCGTTCGGATCCGCCGTCCGAAACGGATTGACGCCGGTCAGCAGTTCGTAAAGGAGCGTTCCGAGCGAAAAGAGATCGGAGCGTTGATCGAGCGAGTCGACCGCTCCGGCCGCCTGTTCCGGCGACATTGCCGACGGCGTTCCGAGCAGCGCTCCGCAACGAGTCCGCTCGTAGTCCGAACGCGATTCCTCCCGATCGACGTCGGTCGAGTCGTCGGTCCGAGTCGCCTCGTCCGAGTCGCGTTCGCCGATCCGCTTGGCGATCCCCCAGTCGAGAATGACCGTNNGCAAGCGTCTGACAGACTCGGACGAATCGATCGAGCAGTTCGCGACGGCTTGCGGCGTGTCGTCGCGAGTCGGTCTCGCGATGCAGCGTCACGATCGCCTCGGCGAACGTCTCTCCTTCCAGACGCTTCATCGCATAGAACGGCTCGCCGGTCCGCTCGTCGATCCCCGCCTCGTAGACCGGCGCGATCCCGGGATGCTCGAGCCCTCCGGTGATCAGCGCCTCGTGCCAGAAACGACGTCGCAGCTCCTGATCCCCGTCGAGCTCCGGCAACAGTCGCTTGACCACCACCTCGCGACGGAGCTGTCGGTCGGTCGCTCGCTGAACGACGCCGCATCCTCCGCGTGCCAACTCCGTTCCGAGCTCGTAGCGCTGGCGACCGATCGGAAGTTCGNNGAAGCCTCGGCATCCGGTCGATCGACGATCGATCGCTGCGCAGAGGACGGCCGAATCGCTTCGTTCGCGGGGGAGCTCGCTTCCGATCGTTGACCGGGACGACGCGTCGGGTCGGCAGGGCGTCGATGGACGCGAGTCGCTTCGGAGGAACGCTCGGCACGTTCGGAACGAGTCGTGTCCGAGTCGGCGAGGGGATCGATCCCCTTCGTCGCTCGCGACGGGGGACGCCGAGTCGCTTCGGCGTTCGGCAACGTCGTCGGCGTCTTTTCCGACGTGATCGGCTCCGACGAGTTCGGCAGCGAGGGCATCGAGATGTCGTGACCGGCGCCGGCGTCGTTACCGCTGCAATCGGCCATCGGATCGATCGTCGGCGACATCGTTCGAAGGGCCCGGCGGAAGGAGGGCTCCCGACGATCGCCGTTCGATCCTCGCGCGCGAGCCGGCCAACCATAAGTCGCCCTCGCGGCGCACCGGTCGCTCGGTCGCCGAGATCAGGTCCCGCAGAAGGTCCGATAGCGACAGCCTCCCGGAGCGGGCGGCTGACGGTACGGATCCTGATCGGGACGACGATCGTACGGACCGGTCAGCCCCTTCATCAGCCCTTCGAGCGCCGACAGGTCCCCCGTTTCCGTCGCCTGACGAAGCGCCGCTTCGACCTGATGGTTCCGCGGAATGACGCAAGGGTTCGCCCGTCGCATCCGCTCGCGTGCGGCCACCGGATCGCTCCCCTCCGCTGCCACGCGCCGCTCCCATTTCCCGATCCAGTCACCGATGATCGGCATCAGCGGATCCTCCTCCCCCGGAGTCGCCTCGAGCGTCGAGAGCCGATCGAAGGTCACGGTGAAGTCCGCTTCGGCCCGCCGCATCCGCTCCAGCAGATCGTCGATCAGCACCCGATCGCCGCTCGATGCGGTCTGCCATCCGAGTTTGCCTCGCATCCGCTCCAGAAACCGCTCGTCGAAGCGCCGNNGATCAGCGGCAGCAGCGTTTCGGCGAACCGAGCCAGGTTCCACTGCGCGATCGCCGGCTGATTGACGTAGGCATAGCGCCCTTCGCTGTCGATCGAACTGAACACGGTCCGCGGCTCGTAGACGTCCAGGAAGGCACACGGCCCATAATCGATCGTCTCGCCCGAGATCGCNNAGCGGTCGCTCCGATCGATCAGATCGGGATCGTGGCGCCGGAGCGCGTAGTCGGCCAGGCTCCGCAACGCCTCAGGGTCTCGAATCGCCGAGGCGTATTCGAACGTACCGACTCGCAGATGACTTGCCGCGACCCGCGTCAGCACGGCGCCGGGGAGTCGCGTTTCGCGATAGACCGGCTGTCCGGTCACGGCGACCGCCAGACTGCGAGTCGTCGGGGTGCCGAGCTGCGCCATCGCCTCGGAAATGATCATCTCGCGCAGCATCGGTCCGAGCGCCGCCAGACCGTCGCCGCGGCGCGAGTACTCGGTCGGTCCCGAACCCTTGAACTGCAGGTCGAACAACCGACCGTCGGAAGTCCGCTGTTCGCCCCACAACATCGCTCGGCCGTCGCCGAGCATCGTGAAGCCGCCGAACTGATGGCCGGCGTAGGCCTGAGCGATCGGCACCGCCCCGGTCGGCAATCGCTGGCCGGTGAAGAGCGCTCCCGCCTGTTCGTCGCTCAGCTGCTCGAGTGCCAGACCGAGTTCCTGTCCGAGCGGATGATTGGTCACGACCGCTCGCGGCGCCGCGAATCGTGCCGCTCCGGCAGGTCGATGAAAGACCGCGGGGAGCGCGGCGTAGGTCGCTTCCAGTCGCCAACCGAGTTCGGGGCGACCGAGTTCCGGGTCGATGACGCTCNNCATGACGCTCAACTCGATTCTCTCTCTGCCTGGATGAGGCGGCTCGAATCCCGCTGGCCGGCCTCGACACGATCATGGTCCCGAGTCGGCCGTTTGCCCAGGGCGGCGGGCGGTTTGGCCGAGTGTCCGGCCGTTTCCCCGTGCTGCGTCATGGCCGACGTTCGTTCGGTCCGACGGATGCCGGGCGATCGGGATCGAGAGAATGATTGAGTCGCATCGCGCCGTCTCCTAGACTGCGGACTCCCACCCGGTCGCTCCGACCTTTCGAGACGAGTCCTGCTCCGCGAACGGCTCGTCTCGCCCCCGCCACGGAGTCCGTCTGATGTTCTCGATCCACGGTCCTGTTGCGCCGCTCTGCGATCGGTTGTCGCGACGCGAATGGTTGCGAGTCGGAGGGATCGGGCTCGGCGGTCTGTCGCTTGCGACGCTGCTGAATCGCCCGGCGTCCGGAGCGACGATGGCGAGCGCCAAGAACGTCATCGTGCTCTTTCTGGCCGGAGGGATGCCGCAGCACGAGTCGCTCGATCCGAAGCCCGATGCTCCTCGCGAGTACCGCGGCGACTTCGGTCCGATCTCGACGCGCACTCCCGGCGTCTCGATCTGCGAGCTGATGCCGCAGACCGCGGCGATCACCGATCGGATCGCGATCATCCGCTCGGTCGTGACGCGCGACCACGCGCATTCGACCAGCGGCTACCAGATGCTGACCGGCATGCCGCACGCGCCGCTGAGTCGCGAGAACGCTCCCCCCGGCAAGCCGAACGATTGGCCTTCGATGGCGTCGATCATCGGAGCGCTCTGCGAGTCGCGCGGCGGACTCCCGGCCTCGATCTCGCTCCCGGTCAACCTGGCGAACAACGGCGGGACCGATCCTTGGNNGCCGGGAACGGGCGCCGGTTTTCTCGGCAAGCGATTCGAGCCGTGGTTCCTGGAAGGAGACCCGTCGTCAGGGACCTTCACCGTGCCGGGGACCGAGGCGCTCGCCGATCTGGACCTGAATCGGATCCGGAATCGTCTGAGTCTGCTCGATGCGATCGATCGGCGTCTGGAGCGACTCGAACGCGAACCGTCGATGGTCGGCATCGATCACTCGCGCGTTCAGGCTCTCTCGATGCTCGGCGGCGGCAAGGCGAGCGAGGCGTTCGATCTGACGCGCGANNGCGCGAGCCGACGGCGATTCGAGAGTCGTACGGGATGACGAAATACGGCCAATCGGTCCTGCTCGCCAGACGCCTGATCGAGTCCGGTGCGCGACTGGTCCAGGTGACGCCGATCGCCGAAGATCCGTCGAAGCCGAACGGAGGGGGCTGGGACGTGCACGAGAAGTGCGCCGAGTCGTGTCGCGGATGGCTGATGCCGATTCTCGATCAGGCCTACGCCGCGCTGATTCGGGATCTCGAAAACCGCGGGCTGCTCGACGAGACGCTCGTCTGTCTGGTGTCGGAGTTCGGCCACACGCCGAAGGTGAATCCGGCCGGCGGGCGCGATCACTGGGGGAACGTCTTCTCGATCGCGCTGGCGGGCGGAGGGATTCGCGGCGGAGCGGTCCTCGGTGCGAGCGACCGCTTGGGAGCGGAAGCGATCGAGTCGCCGGTGACTCCGGCCGACTACCTGGCGACCGTCTATCACCTGCTCGGTTTTCCGCCCGAGACGACGGTGCGGGACATCGAGAACCGCCCGATCGCGATCAGCACCGGGCGAGTCCTGCGCGAACTGATCTGAGCGGTTCGGTCCGATCGACTTCGGAAGGTCGTGGCTTTCGACTTCCGCTCGGTCTCTTGCCGACGATTCAGCGGCCGGTCGCGAAACAGTACAGATGACGGTCCGAGCGGATCAGCAGTCGGCCGTCGGCGATCGCCGGACTGGCATCGAAGACCCCTCGGTCCGACAGATCGAACTCGGCGAGTTCCTCGTAGCTCGGTTCGGCCGCGACGATCCGTCCCTTGCCCGTTCGACCGACGTACAGGATCCGATCGCCGCACAGGATCGCCGACGCATAGACCTGATCGATCCGCGAGACGCGCTCCTGATACAGAAGTTCGCCATCCGAAACTCGGGCGCAGAACGCGATCTCCTGACTGTCGCTCATCCAGTACAGATGCCCATCGCGCACGACCGGTGAGGTGACGTTCGAGCCCTTGTTGCTCGTCCAGAGTCGATGCGACGCGGTCACGTCGCCGCTCCCTCCGGCGCGGATCGCCAGTGCCGCCGTTCCCGAACGCCCTCCCAGACAGAGCACGATCCCGTTCTCGGCAACGATGCTCGGCACCATGTACCAACCGATGTCGGTGGCGCAGTTCCAGAGCTGACGTCCGCTCGCCGGATCATAGGCTCGCACCTCACCCTGGACGGCGAGGACCAACTCGCGCCGTCCGTCGGCGGCGGTCACCAACACCGGCGTATTCCACGACTCGACGATCTCGCCGACCTTCCACACCTCCGTGCCGGTCCGTCGATCGAGTGCGACGAGCGAGCCGCTCTCGACGCTCGCGTTGACGATCACCAGTTCGTCGACCAAGACGGGAGAGGTCCCCGAACCCCA
Organism: Planctomycetaceae bacterium; assembly: GCA_003455945.1. Taxonomy (GTDB): domain Bacteria; phylum Planctomycetota; class Planctomycetia; order Pirellulales; family Pirellulaceae; genus UBA11682. Next base: position 6,140 of record DMPQ01000034.1, on the reverse strand, counting down.
TTCGTGAGTCCCACCGCCGACCGTCGTCGTCCACTGCCGATTGCCGTCGTGATCGAACGCCAGCACGCCGCTCTTGCCGTAGAAGACGTAGACCCGCTCGTCGTCGGCGGCAGGAGTGCTCGCCGCATAACCGTGATCGCGAATCCGTTCCTCTTCGGGCTGTACGGCCGCAATCGAACGGGTCCAGACGATCGAGCCGTCGTTCAGATCGATCGCGATCAGCCGTCGTTCGAGATCGGCCAGGTTACCGTCCCCTTCACCCGGCACGCGATAGCCGGCGTAGCAGGTGACGTAGGCGCGATCGCCGATCGTGATCGGACTCGATGCTCCCGCTCCCGGCAGCTCGATCGTCCAGGCCGCTGCGTTCTTGTCGAGCCGATCGGGGAGTCGCTGGTCGGAACGCCCGTCGCCGGTCGGTCCCCGAAATCCGCTCCACCCCGAGGCGAAAGGTCGGGAGGCGATCGCCGGATCGGCACCGTCGGTCGTCGGCTCCCCTTCGCCCACCGTCGCCGGCCTCTCGAGCGCGACCGGAGGTGAACAGGCGAACGACAGCAGAATCAGCAGCAACAGCGACGACATCGAGCCTCGAACGAGCGCGACACGCATACCGACTCTCCGCATGTGAGACGTCCGAACGCCGGGAGGGAAGAGCAGAGGAAGAGAGGGATTCGTCGGGCGCAAGCGAACAGGAATCGAGCGGGACGAAGCCGCGGCGGGACACGCCGGCAATCGCTTCGGACAAGGCGGCCGTGACGCCCCTTGCGCCCATCGGCGCAGCGTAGCCGAACGCCGCCGACGACGTCCAATGATCGGACCGGAATCTTCGCCCAGTTCCGATTCGCTCCGTGCCGATTCGACTCGGGCCGACTCACTCCGAGCCGACTCGCCACGACCTACCAGCGCAGCGTCAGACCGACGGTCGGCCCCGAAAAGTCGACGCCGTCGAACGAACGCCAGTCATAACCTCCGGCGAGTTCCAACTGCTTCCAGGCAATGCCGGTCGTCAGCCGCAGATGTTCGTAGGTCGCCGAACCGGCTCGCCCCAGGTCGTACTCTCCCGAGACGATCCACGGCGAGCGAACGAACCAATCGAATCGCGCCGTCCCCGCGATCCCTCCGTTCGTCCCTTCGTCGTCATCGACGATCACCGCACCGACGCCCCAGCGCCACTGGAACCGATCGGTCTGAAGGCGACGCCACAACAGATGCACCTCACCGATCCGCAGTTCGTCGGTCCCGCCGTTCGGCTCCGATTCGAAGACCTGCGTCAGCGATCCGCCGAACCCGAGTCGGCTCGCGGCACGCTCGACCATCAGATCTCCCGTCAACCACTGCAGATCATCGAAGTCGCTCCCCGATACGAACGCCAACGTCGCTCGTGTCGATCGCCCGCCATCGGTCCCCGGAAACGCCTCGAACATCCCTCCCGCGCGATCGTCCGCATACGGATAGCGACCGAAACGTGCGATCGGATCGCCGAAGCCGCCTGCCTCGTCGTCCGACGAATCGCTCGGCAATCCGTCGGTCTCGTAGCGGAGCGAATCGATCGAGCGACCGTCGCTTGCGGCTGCGCGATCGCCGCCGGACGGCGGTTCGCTGCTCCCGTCGAGCCCCGGTCGAAACGGATCGCCGACGAAGATGCCCTGCGCCACGGCGAACGACATCCGGCCGAACGCGTAGGTCAGATCCCACGCCGCGTTGCCCGACGGGTCATCGCTCGATCCCGTCTCGCTCGCATCGTCGAACGATCCGACCGAGGCGTTCGAACGGTTCGCTCGTCGACGCGATTCCCGATCGGACTCGGACGACCTCCGTTCCGCATCGGCAGGGCGATCCGACTCGTCCGGAGAACGGACCGCATCGCGGATCCGGTCGAGCGTCTGTCCGGAGGTCGTTTCGGGAACGCCGAACATCGCCACCGACAACATCACCAAGGTCGCCGCCGACGTCAGCCGGCCTTGCGCGCTCGAGCGATGATGCCGCCTCAGCGAACGTCGACGTGGGGAAGAACGAGACGAAGGTACCTCAAGGAACGCGCGATCGGCCGAACGTCGAATGCCGATCGTCATGAGCGAAGTTCCCTGGGAAAGAATCGCTCCCCCGAAGTGCCGACGGAAGCGATTCGGGTCGATACCAGGATCTGTCGATCGCCGCAACGTCGATCGGCGGCCGAAGCTCATGCCGCGGGCATCGTCACGCTCTCTCGTTCACCGACGAGCCGTTCGTTCGGCTCGCGTTTCGAGCGACTCGGCGATTCAGTTCGCCTCGAATCGGACCTCTTCGAAGCGGACCCAGCACGGATGCTCCGGATCGCCGCCGCGAACGCGGAGCGCGAAGCCGATATCGCCGCGACTCGGCAGAATGGCCGAATGAAACAGGTTCAGGTACCGCTCGTCGTCCGACGGCCCGACCTGGAAGTGGGCGTAGTCGTCTCGCACGATCACGCGCAGCGGACCGGCTTGCTCGTTTGCCGGCCAGTACTTCACCGCGTATCCGGACGGATCCTCTTCGTCCCCTTCCTTGCCGACGAACTCCGGAAGCCCCGGCGAGAAGAGCAGGTAGCCGTCCTGATTCGTCTTCCAGACGCTGAACACCGGTTCGTCGCCATCCATCGCCGCCAGTCCGGCCGCGGCCCCGCGCGGTAGTTCCCCTTCGATCACCGTCACGCGCACCGATCCGATCAGCGTTTCGCTGGTCGATCGCTTCAGATCGATCTTCAGCAGGCCGCCGAGTTCGTCACGCTCGGTCGGCACGACCCGCACCTCGATGCCTCCTTCTCGAACTCGATAGTCCTCGGGCGCGAGTCCCGAGAGGCTCCAGCGCGACTCCCACCCTTCACCGAACGTCTCGACCAACAGCGGTTCGTCCGCTCCCGCTCGTCCGACCGCGATCACCAAACCCAACGCGATCAGCCGAGAGCCGGCCCGCATCGAACGCCCCATGATCGGTTCTCCTCGCTCGCAGAAAGGGACTTCGCGATCCGCCTTCGATTCGCTCGGACGTCGATTCGCTTCGACGCGAACCGATCGCCTATCGATTCGGATCGACATACTTCGTCAACGTCGTGTCGGTCCGCAGATACATCGCCCCGTCGACGAACGCGGGAGTCGCGAGCGTCCGGCCGGTCACGTCGTTCGTCCCGAGCACGCGGTACTCCTTGCCGAGCGCCAGCCAGGTCGCGTGCCCATCTTCGTCCAGAAGCAGCAGTCGATCGTCGAACGCCAACGGCGACGCCGAATAGTTGCCGCCGATCCGCTCGGTCCAGTGCACCTCGCCGGTCGCCGCATCGGCGCACGTCACGACTCCCTTGTCCGACACGAAGTAGAGCTCGTCGCCGACGAGCACCGGAGTCGGCGTGCTCGGAGCGCCGCGTTTCAGTCGCCAGACGACATGCGTGTCGGTCACGTCACCTCGACCGCCCAGACGGACCGCAAGCAGTTCGGGGTTGTCGTAGTCACGGTTGTAGATCACCAGATCGCGATAGAAGATCGGGACCGGCACGACCGACCAACCCGGCGCACGGACCTGCCACAGTACCTCGCCGCTCGTCAGGTCGTAGGCTGCCAAGTGTTCGGGCCCCGGAGCGATCACCTGAGCGCGTCCGTCGACCGTCGCGATCGCCGCCGTACCGAACGAATGACTGATCCGCGCCTCGACCGATCGCGGTCGCTTCCACAACTGCTTGCCGCTCGACGCTTCGATCGCCACGACGAACGGATCGCTGCTCCCGTCACAGATGATCACCAGCACCCCGTCGTGCAGCACGGGGGAACCTCCCGAACCGTGCATCGGCGGATAGTCGATTTCGCGATTGATCCACACGATCGAGCCGTCGGAAGCCTGCAGACACGCGGTACCGTAGGTGCCGAAGTGGACATAGACGGCGCCGTCATGAATCACCGGCGTCGGACTCGCGTGGCTGTTCTTGGCGTGGATCGACGGAACGGTTTCCACCGAGTTCACTTCGCGATCCCAGATCACTCGGCCATCGTCGGCCGAGATCGCCAAGGCACGCAGCGACAGTCGCTCTTCCTCCTGAACGGCCGTCGTCAGATAGACGACGCCGTCGACCACGCTCGGCGACGACCATCCGAGCCCCTGAATCGGAACCTGCCAGACGACATGATTCGTGTCGGACCAGACGAGCGGCGTCGCGGGCCCAGCCACTCGTCCGTCGCCGGTCGGACCACGAAACGCAGGCCAATCGTTCGGCAAACCGACGCTCGACAGCAGCAGCATCCACTTCAGGAGCGCAAACGACAGCGACATGAAACGACCTCGGGGAGAGGACCATGGCGGGAATGGGGAAGGGGAGGAGAGCGGTCGCCCGATTGTCCGAGAACGGCGCCGACAAGTCCATCGTTCGGAGCGGAACTCATCCTCCCCCATCGCGACCGGCGACTCGATCCGCCGCGGCAGCGACGCCCGGTTCGATCGCCGCGACATGGAACCTCGAGCATCGATCCGTGTATGATCGCGACATCACACCTCACTCGCTCCGCCATCCCACCGCCGGAGTCCCGCCTGATGTCGCTCCGTTCGTGCTTCGCCGCGTCGCTCGCTCTTCTCGCCTTCGCGACATCCTCGTCGCTCGCTCGCACCGATTCGCCGGGAATCGACGATCGCGCGGCGCCGATCCGAGTCGTGGTCTGGGACGAGCAACAGCCGGAACAGAAATCGGCATACGACGAGTTCCTCGGTCGGCATCTGACGGACCACCTGAATCGACTCCCCGGCATCCGAGCCGACCTGGCGACTCCCGATCTTCCCGGCAAGGGGCTCTCGACCGAGATTCTCGATCAGTGCGACGTGCTGATCTGGTGGGGGCATGTCCGCCATCATGAGATCACGGCCGAGGATATCGCGCCGGTCGTCGAACGGGTGAAGCAGGGGAAGCTCGCCTTTCTCGGTCTCCACTCGGCTCACTGGGCTCAGCCGTTCGTCTCATTGATGCACGAACGCGCCGCCCAGGACGCTCTCTCGCAGCTCGCGCCCGACGATCGTTCTCGCGCAACGGTCGAGTTCGTCGGCGGTTGGGAGCGACGCCCTCCGGCGCGCACCGAACCGCTGACTCCGGCCGCCACCTTCGTCCGCGGCGAGGACGGCTCGATCCGCATCGAGCTGACTCGCCCGAATTGCTGTTTCCCTGCCTATCGCAACGACGGCCTGCCGAGTCGCCTGAGGGTCGTCGCGAGCGAACATCCGATCGCCGCCGGATTGCCGTCGACCTTCGAGTTACCGCACACCGAGATGTACGACGAGCCGTTCCATGTTCCGGAGCCGGATGTCGTCCTGTTCGAGGAGCGTTGGGAAGCGGGCGAGAGATTCCGCAGCGGCATGCTCTGGCGAGTCGGGCGGGGCGAAGTCTTCTATTTCCGTCCGGGCCACGAGACGCATCGCGTCTTTCACGAGCCGGTGGCGCTGCAGGTGCTCGAGAACGCGGTGCGTCATCTGGGAGAGAATGTCCGCTCGGGAGGCGTTCCGCCGCTGGCGACCGCCGAGAACCTCGCGGTCGAGCGTCTGGTCCCCTGGTGCATCGTGCCGTTCGACGCGGCCGGGCGCGGACCCGAGGAACGAGCGGCGATGGTCGCCAAGCTCGGGATGAAACGAGTCGCGTATGACTGGCGCGACCAGCACGTCGCCGAGTTCGAGGACGAGATTCTCGCCTACCGCCGTCATGGACTCGAGTTCTTCGCCTTCTGGAGTTGGCATCCGGCGCTCGAGCCGNNGAGCCGCTGATCGAAAAGTACGGCATCCGTCCGCAGATCTGGACGATCGTGCCGAGCCCCGAGGGGGCGACGAACGACGAGAAGGTCGCCGAAGCGGCCCGACAGCTGCTTCCGCTGGTCGAGACGACGCGCCGACTCGGTCTGTCGCTCGGTCTCTACAACCATGGTGGCTGGGGAGGGGAGCCGGAGAACATGGCGGCCGTCTGCCGTTACCTGCGGACCGAACACGATGCGCCGCATGTCGGCATCGTCTACAACTTCCATCACGGTCACGCTCACGTCCCGAACTTCGCCGAACGATTCGACGCCATGTCGGGTCTGCTGATCTGCGTCAATCTGAACGGCATGCTCGACCCGGCCGATCATGACGTGAACGATCAGCGCTTCAAGATCGTCCCGATCGGCTCCGGG
>DMPQ01000162.1:3830-9099 GCA_003455945.1 Planctomycetaceae bacterium | reverse complement strand
GCTGACCGATCGACTCGAGTCCGGCCGAGCGATGACCGCCCCCCATCGATCGACGCCCGCACATCGACCGAATCGGTCGATGTGCGGGCGTTACCGTTTCTTGGGCACCTCGACTCGCCCCCGGACGTCGAGATGCCGACCCGGCGGCGAGCAACAACCACTTCGACATGCCGATGCCGCCAAGGCGACAATGGTGCCTCGTTATCCCTAGGTGCCATGTCAAGGTGGGGGAGTTTCACGTCGTTGCTTCGAGATGTTTTTGTCCGAAGTGCCGAAAAAGTGCGGTCGCTGAGCAGTTTCGCGTTGTTGTGCGGGAACCTGTCTCCGATCATGTCGAGCGACTGCGGTGCGACCTTCCGTTGCGCTGTGGTCGAGCGGAGTTCGCGATCGAGGGCCAGGTCGATCACGAACTCGGATTTCGACGACTTACGCGAGGGGGCACTCCGTGAGCGACTCGATTCGTCGTCCCGAGGGGCGAGCAGGAGGCGGTGAAGGGCGTCGTCTGCTGGTGGTCGATGACGACCGAGCGGTTCTCGGCGCGACGTCGGCTCTGCTGCAGATGCGCGGCTGGGCCGTGACCGGTGCCGTCGATGGGGCCGAGGCGATCGAAGGGGTCTCGGCCGATCCCGACCGGTGGACCGGCGTCGTGATCGACTACCTGCTGCCGGACATGAGCGGCGCCAAGCTCTTTCATCGCCTGCGCGCGATCCGCCCCGATCTGCCGATCGTGATCTGCAGCGGCATGGATCTCGACCCGAGCGATCTGGCGAACCTGCGAGGGCGTTTCGCCTTCCTTCGGAAGCCCTACCGACTGGAAGATCTCGATCGGACGCTCCGCGACGTGTTGGCTCATCGCGAAGATCTACTCGGCGAAGGGCTCGAGAAGCGGGCATGATCGAGGCGGACATCTCGACCGATCGTGATCGACTGGATGTCGACCTGATCCATCGGTTCCTGTCGGAGCGATCGCATTGGGCGCGCGGCATTCCGCGCGAGACGGTCGAGCGATCGATCGCCGGCTCGCTCTGCTTCGGCGCCTATCTGAACGGTCGTCAGGTCGGATTCGCCCGAGTCATCTCGGACTTCGCGACGTTCGGCTGGCTCGTCGACGTCTTCGTGCTGCCCGAGCACCGCGGTCAAGGGATCGGCAAGCGTCTGGTCGACGCCGTCGTCGCTCATCCCGATCTTCAGGGGCTGCGGCGTTTCGGACTGACGACCGCCGACGCTCACGGACTGTATGCTCGATACGGCTTCGCGAATCCGCGCTGGCCCGAACGATTCATGGAGCGGTTCGACCCGGAGCTCTATCGTCGTTCCGACGCACCGCCCGACCTACTCGACCAGGACGCGACCTGATGAACGCGCCTCTCGATCCTCCGCTGTTTCCGGCCGGAGAGCTGGCCCCGTCGACGAGCGCCGATCCCCGTCAACGGCTTCGTCGCATCGACGATCTGGCGGCGTTCCCGGGGCGGTTGGGCGAGTTGATCGCGGGACTCGACGATCGAATCCTCGAGCGTCCCTATCGGAACTGGACGCTCCGGCAGATCGTGCATCATCTCGCCGACGCGCAGCTGCACGGCTACTTGCGATTCAAGGCGGCTCTGGCGGAAGAGTTGCCGACGATTCGGCCGTTCGACGAGACGGCCTGGTCCGCGCGCCCCGAGGCGCGATCGGGCCCGATGTCGCCGACGATCGACCTCCTGATGTCGCTCTACAAGGTCTGGGTCGACCTGATCCGACAGATGGCTCCGCACGAGTGGGAACGCGCCTACTTCCATCCCGAGGCGAATGCCGCGATCTCGCTCGATCGCGCCTTGGCGATCTACGAGTGGCACGGCCGCCATCATCTGGCGCAGATCGTCTGGCGTGTCGAACATCTCGACTGAAGCCGGTCGCGACGGTCGACGCGCGGCCGTCGCGATGACCGCGGCTCGAATCGCACGCCCCGACTCGGCCGTCATTTCAGCCAGGGGCGCCCCGAGACGAGCGGCGCGGTGGTGATCGACNNCGAAATCGGTCGAAAGATCCCGCCCGCTCCGTACCAGTCGTAGACCTCGATCGCGATCGTCAGTTCGGCTCCCGGTCGGATCAGGTGCGAGATGTCGTGGCTGGTCCGATCCTCGAACGCGGTCTGCTTCGTTTCGATGATCCCGCCGGTTCCGACTCGCTCGCCGTCGACATACGCCACGTAGTGGTCGTCGACTCCGGTGAACGAGAGGTAGGCGGTGGCGGAGTCCCAGTCGTCGGGAATCGTGACGCGAGTCCGATACCAGGCCCAACCGTCGAGGTTCGGGTGCCCTTGCCCTTCCCAATGGCTGTCGATTCGGATCTCGCTCCAGGTCGCATCATCGAAATCGCTCGTGGAGAATCCTTCATCCCCGCCGCGACGCTCCGGGTCGGTCGCGAACTTCCAGGCCCGATCGTCCAGACGGAGCTCGCGCCGCCCCGTTTCGGCCTGGAGTCGCGCGAGGTTCTCGGCGCCGATCGGTTCGTCTGCCCGACGAGCCGCGCCGACTTGGTCGATCAGCCGCTGGAGAACCCACGCGCCGGCAGCTCCGGGGCGATCGATCGGCAACGCCGATACGAGCAGCTCTCCCTGGCCGACCGACATCCGCGCCACCAGCAGATGCGTCTTCACCTGCTTGATGTCGTGATTGTCCCAGAGCGACAACAGCGGCTCGATCCGATCGAGTTCCTCCCAATCGCCGATGACGTCGCCGGCGAGATCGAAGTGCTGCAGATCGGTCCAGAATTCGCGAGGCGCCCCGAACTCCAGCAGTCGGTCCGCGATGATCGGAGCTCCGCGCAGGAACCAATGCGAACGGGTGCCGAACGAGCCGACTTCGCCGTCGGGAATCATCACGACCTTGGCGCCGCGTTCGAGCGCGTCGAGCAGCGGTCGATCGNNCGCACCCGCACCGGCTGATCGTCGCGTCGGACCGAACGCGGAACGAACCAGAGATCCCAGGCGTTGCCCACCGAAGACGCAGCCCGGTCGTCGCTCGTCAGCAGGCGAATCGCCAGACTCCGACGAAAGGGGACGTCCGAAGGCTCCGATTCGGTCTGCTCGATCGCGAGGAGCGCCGAGTCGATCTCGATCGGCACTTCGCGCCGTTCGCCCGCTCGAATCGGTCCCTCGATCGCGATACGGATCGGCGCGCGGTCACCGAGCGTCACCTCGAGAGCGGTCGCATCGAGCGTCTCGGAGCCATGGTGACTGATCACCACCGTTCCCGTCACCGGATCGCCGGCGACGAAGCTTCGGCGATCGCCCTCGGTCGCGAGCGACAGCAGCGTATCGCCGTGCCAAGCCCACTCGTCGGCGCTCCACTTCGGCTTGCCTCGATAGTCGATCAGCCCCATGCCGGCGAGCGGAAAGTCGCGGACGACGCTGACGACATAGCCGCCGTCGAACCTCAGCCGTCGATACGTCTCGATCTGGTACTTCCGCATCAGCAGCGCGTAGCGGAGCGAATCGGCGACGAGGTTCTGCGCGGCGAACGGTCCGTAGCGCCGCGCCACGTCCGACTCGAATTCCCGATTCGCCTGAGCGAAACCGGGGAGCTGATACGCCGGCGTCTCGTCCTCGCCCGGCGGAACGAACCAGGTATCGGCCGCGATCGCCTCGCCGAGCATCAACGGCAGACGACGGTTCTCGTCGACATGGCGCCCCAGTCGCGCGACGGTCGCCGGCCAGGTGTGGTTGTTGCCGTAGGGGTGATCGTCGTAGAAGTCATGGATCCGATGCCATGCGATCCAGCTCGAATCGTCCTCGATGATCGCTCCGGGAATCCGCTCCTTGCCCAGATCGTAGAGCGCACGCAGGATCGACTCGTCCGCCCCGTGCCCCGTCTCGCACGTCAGACTTCGCAGGATGACCGCCGGATGCGAGGCGTCGAACCGATAGAACTCGTCGTATTCGCGGAGCAACTCATCCCGATACTCCGGCGTCATCGTCGGATGCCAGGTCGGATACTCCATCCAGACCAGAATCCCTCGCTCGTCCGCCATTTCGAGCAGTCGCTTGGGAGGGACCCAAAGGCAACACTTGATCAGGTTGAAGCCCCAGGCGTCGATCAGATCGAGCTCCTGCCGCATCTGCTCGGGATCGACGTTCGGCCCCAGACGCTGCGACGAGTAGCCCCAGTTCAGGATGCCTCGGATCGCGAGCGGACGACCGTCGAGCAACAGTCGCGTCCGGTCGGTCTCGACGCGGCGCCACCCCGAAACGAGCTCCAGACGATCGAGCGTCGTCCAGGCGTCCCCGACGCGCTGCTGCAGTTCGATCTCCAGACGATGTCGCCAAGGTTGCTCGGGACTCCAGCGCTGCGCCGCGTCTGTCGCGATCTCGATCGAGAACGCAGCCGAGTCGCCGTCGCGCGGCGCCAACTCGGCGATCGCTTCGCTTGCCGGCGGCTCGCCCGTCGCAGAGGACTCATNNCCGCCGGGCGGTAGCGCGAAACGCCGCACGACCAGTCGCTCGGCGCCGGACTGACGAAAGGCTCCGAGTACGACGCCGTCGATCCGAAAGACCGGTCGTTCGATGTCCCCGATCGCGACGGCGGTCAGACGGAGCGGATCGAGTCGGCGATCCGGAGTACGCACCAGACGAACCGGTTGCCAGATCCCTCCGAAATGCGGCTCGATGATCGGCAGAAAACCTTGCGTGTTATGGCCGATCTTTTCGTCGACCGTGATGCGAAAGGTCCAGGGGCCTCGCGGTCGTTCGGTCAGGACCTTGGTCACGTCGATCGCGAACGGTGTCCAGCCGCCGAGATGCTTGCCCAGAAGCGTCGCGTCGCCGGTCGGAGCGATCGATTCGACGATCGCTTCGGTCGCGACCGCATCGAACTGAATTTCCCATCGCTCGCCCGAAGCGGGATCGAGCCCCAGACGTTCCGCGTCGAACGTCACCTCGTACTCGGCGATCCCGTCCCACGACCGACGATCATCGGCCAGTTCCTGTTCGTTGACCGTCGGCAAGCGGACCGCACGGCGATCACCGGCTGCGACATCGCGAATCGTCCAGGTCGCTCCGGAGTCGCCGGTCAGTTCCCAGGCGCGGCGAGAAATGTCCGATCGAGCCGCGGCGTTCGGTACGACGAGCAGCGGCCCCAGGAGCAGGAGTACGAACAGGAATCGCCGGCGCGCAGCAGTTCGGGATCGAGCAAGGATCATCGGAGAGAGGCTCCGGAGGGCGGGGCAGGAGGGAACCCGTATTCTAACGCGTCCCACCCGCCGCTCGCTCCCACCAGCCCGCCGCGTCAGC
>DMPQ01000162.1:3679-3802 GCA_003455945.1 Planctomycetaceae bacterium | reverse complement strand
GAGGGGAGGTGACGGCGACTCCGAGCGAGCTGCGAGTCGTTTAGAGGAGCCGATGTCGCACGGCCGCGCGTCGGGGACGACGCGGGCCCACGATCGGGCTGGAGGGGACTGAGATCCCGGCGC
>DMPQ01000162.1:0-3505 GCA_003455945.1 Planctomycetaceae bacterium | reverse complement strand
GGGACTGAGATCCCGGCGCTGCGCTTCGGGCTGGTTGGGTTGTTGCAGAGCGCCAACTCGATCATCGCCTCCGTCAGCCCGGCGCGTCAACGTTCGAGCGTGCTCGAATCGTCGGTCGGCAGCGGATCGTGATCGCGGCGGCGTACGGTCAGGCCGGGGCGGAGGAGTCGACCGTAGTGCAGCTTCGGCAGGCGGACATGAAAGACGACCTTGTCCTCGTGATAGGTGCGCGACAGCACCTCGCCGTGAGCCGACAGGTAGGCCATCGTCTTGCCGTCGTCGACCGCCATCTCGACGTCGGCGTCGATGAAGCCGTGACTGAGCCCTTCGCTGACCGCTTGCGACAGGCGATCGAGTCCTTCCCTCGTCTTGGCGCTGATCGCCACCGACTTGGGATAGCGATTGCGGATCAGGGCCCAGGTCCCCTGATCCGGCATCTGGTCGATCTTGTTGATGACCAGCAGCGTGTCCTTCGCCTCGATCCCGAGTTCCTCGAGGACCGAATAGACGGCCGAAATCTGATCGAGCACCGCGGGATTGGAACCGTCACAGACGTGCAGCAGCAGATCGGCTCCGCGCGCTTCCTCGAGCGTCGCCTTGAAGCTGGCGATCAGCCGGTGAGGCAGATCGCGAATGAAGCCGACGGTGTCGCTCAGCAGCACCGGTCCCCAACCCGGCAGCTGCCAGCGCCGCGTTCGCGTGTCGAGCGTGGCGAAGAGCTTGTCTTCGGCGAGCACCTGCGCGTCGGTGAGCGCGTTCATCAGCGTGCTCTTGCCGGCGTTGGTGTAGCCGACCAGACAGACGGTCATCCGCCCCTCGCGGCTGGCGACCAGTCGCTCCTTGCGCCGCTCGATCGTCGTCAGCTCGGTCCGCAGCTCGTGGATCCGCTTCTCGACCAGCCGTCGGTCGACCTCGAGCTGCTTTTCGCCCGGGCCGCGCATGCCGACTCCCATCTTCAGACGCGACAGGTGAGTCCACATCTGCTTGAGTCGCGGGAGCGAGTACTCGAGCTGAGCCAGCTCGACCGCCAGCCGCGCCTCGTACGTCTGAGCGTGCGTCGCGAAGATGTCGAGAATCAGCTCGGTCCGGTCGATCACCTTCGTCTCGACCGCGCGCTCGAGATTCCGGGTCTGCCCCGGCGACAGGTCGTTGTCGAAGATGACGACATCCGCCTCATGATGCTCGACCAGCGCTCGCAGCTCCTCGACCTTCCCCTTGCCCAGATAGGTGCCGGGGTCCGGCGTATGACGACGCTGCACGAGCCCTCCGACCACCGTCGCTCCGGCGGTCGTCGCGAGCCCTTCGAGTTCGTCGAGCGGATCCGCCGCCTCCGGCATCTCGTCGGTCAGAATGCGGACGAGAATCGCCTTCTCGGCGGCGACGGCGTGAGCCCGTTCGCGATCGTGCACGTGAACTCCGGGGATGAAGGCAGGGCGTTCGGCGGTTTCAAGGCGGCTCGGCGATCGAATCACCGTCCGCTCACCGAATCGTAGTCGATCCGAGCGGCTCGGCGAGTCCCGATCGGGGGCCTCGATCCTCAGGGCGACCCGCGGACCGCCTAATGGACCGAATCGCCGCCGACGGAGGCATTTCTCGGCGAACCGTCGGCGCGGCGATCTGCCGCTCGACGCACGGGGTTCAGTCCCGATCGATCTCGCCGACGACGCGCGAGGCGCCGGCAGCCACCTCGCCGAGCCACCGCTCGAACCAAGGACCATGCAGACCGGCATCAAGTTCGCGGTTCGTCCGCAATTGGTCGAGTTGTTCCGGAGTCGCGGCGCGGACCAGCTGCTGTTCGGTCAAGGGGGCGAACGACGTCCCCTCGCCGATCGAACCTCCGACCCCTTCGCCCCAGAAATAGATTCGATCCCCTCCATCCAGCCGCGCAACGACGCGACACTCGAGTCGCCAGGAGAACTCGTCGAGCTGCGGTGCGGTGGTGGCGCCGATCCGAAGCGATCGCCCGGCCAGCTTGTCGCGATCGCGCCCCGAACCGATCGCGAACTCGATCACTTCGGCAGCTCGGTCGACCGGCGGAAGATGAATCGCAAAGCAGCCCGACGCCTCGATCAGCTCGGTGGTGAAGTGATTCGGCGCGAGGCCGGCGAGCACGTAGGGGCGCTGCGGATCGATCGACGCCTGGGAGATCCAGGTCGCCAGGAGCGCCCCGCGACGTTCGCGATGCGCCGCCGTGACGACCCACACCTCACGATCGACCTGTCGGAACAGGCGATCGTAGAGCAGCGAGATCGGTGGCGGGTCATGCATCGCAATCGATTCCGTCGAGGCTCCCGCACGCTCCGCGATCTCGGGGACGACATCGCGGAGCGCGTGCGGAAACGGTTGATCGAACGATCAGGGCTTGGGAACGAGGACCATCGTGACGACGGTCCCCTTGGCCGGGATCGCGTCGGCATTCGCCTCGAACAGCAGCGCCTGATTCGATTGGCTGCTCTCGATCGGCAGGNNAGTTCGACACGCAGATCAGTTCTCCCGCTTCGGCCATGTAGTGCCGTTGGCCGGTCCGCTCGTCGGTCACGAACAGGCTTCCGCCGAAGACCCACGGATGTTCCATCGGCTTGGACGTCTGATGGTCGAGGACCCATTCCTGGGTGTGGCGCCACCGCGGCTTCCCTTCGTGTTCCCAGACGACGTAGATGTCGATCTCCTGTCCGGTCGCCGCCGCATACTCCGGCTCGAATCGCACCGGTCGTCCCTGCTTCGCTCCGGCGGCCAGCAGCGCGGCGTGAATCACGAACGCCGGCGCCTCGACCGCCAACACCGATTCGTGCTCCTTGGTCCCCTTGGGACAAGCGAACATCTCGAGCGGCCCGCGCTGCAGCGCCACCTTGGTGCCGACGACGACGATCTTCTGCCGAGCGTCGAGCCAGACCTGGCCGTCGACGTCCAGTCGTCGGAGTCGCGCCTGGTCCCGATCGAGCACGAACGGCAACTCTTCTTCCTTCTCGGCACCAAGCCGAGTCGGAGCGACGTTGCCGGTGCCGGGGAGCGTTTCGAGACCGACCGGTTCGGGCTTGGTCCCCGCTTCGTCCGCCGGTCCCTCCTGAGGCGTCTCTTGCGGAGCGGCCGAAGCCGGCGCCGCGGCGGCGCCTTCCTGAGTCGCCCGAGCCTGGCCGTAGGTCGCCAAGACGGCGGTCAGGCCGCAGCCGACGATGCCGAGTCCGACCGCGATCATCCTGCCGCGAAACGCCGAGATTCCGATCCTCATGTCGATCCCTCCTGTCAGACGCTCGATCGTCGATCGGGCGACTGGGGTACTTCGAGTGCCGATCATTCCCGCGAGAAGGTGAGCTTCAGCTCTCCCGCGTTGTCCGCCAGGCCGGTCCAATCCTCGCGACAGCGGACATAAAGGTCACCGGACGCCGGCGGAACGAAGGTCGCCGCGGCGCCGAGTTCGAACTCTTCGCTCAGCCGAAAGTCGGTCATCACGACGGCGACCAACCTTCCTCGGCCATCCGCTTCGCCGTCGGCCGAACAGCCGTCG
>DMPQ01000398.1 GCA_003455945.1 Planctomycetaceae bacterium | reverse complement strand
GCTGACGCGGCGGGCTGGGGGAGCACGGAGACCCCTTGCTGACGCGGCGGGCTGGGAGGGCGCGGAGGGCTTGGCCGTTGCCGGCGGGCGGCGTCAGTCCAGCGACTCTTCCTGGAACCAGAGTCCCGGGGCGTCCCAGCGATTGCGCTGACGAGCGGTCGTGACCGCTTCCGGTTCCGGCTCCGGTTCGATCGGCTCCTCGAGCACCGGTTCCTCGATCACCTCCGGTTCCGGTCTCGGGCGGCGCTTCTTCTTGCGGCGTTTCGGCAGCTCGACCACCGGCTCCGGCTCGGGTTCCGGCTCGGGCTCGACCTGCTCTTCGGTCAGCGCCTCTTCCAGCGTCTGTTCCAGCTCCTCGATCTGTTCGATCGCGGTCTGCGACACGGTCGGCGGTTCGTCGTCGAGTTCCTCGAGAATCACGTGATCGTCCGCCTTGGTGACGACCGTCGCGGCTCGATGGACGACGTCGCGATGGTACGGCAGCACGCGAACGTCGCAGCCGAGTCCGTCGAACAGTTCGGACATGTGGGCGTGGCACGTGAACATCAGCAGCTGATGTCCTTGCTGAGCGAAGTCGCGGAGAACCTCGCCGGCCAGTCGCGCCCGCTCGGCGTCGAAGTTCACCAGCACGTCGTCGAGCACCATCGGCAGGCGGATGCCGCGGCGGCGATAGGCGTCGACCAGCGAGAGTCGCAGAGCCAGGAAAACCGCCTCGCGCGTGCCGCGACTGAGCACCTCGATCGACAACCCTTCGTCTTCCGGGCCGTCGACCAGCAGGGCGTTGCCGACCATCCGCGTCCACAGACGGACGTACCGCCCGCCGGTCATCTTGGCCAGGTACTTCGAGGCATTCTTGAGCGTCTCGGGCTGCCGATGCGCCTCATAGAACTCGCGCAGCGATTCCAGGATCCGACCGGTCGCGGCCAGCTCCTGCCAGTCGCCGATCGCCTCGTCGATCGCCCCTTCGATCTCGCTCAGTTCGAGTCGCGCCCGTTCGAGGTCGTCGCTCTCTCCTTGCTGCTTGATCTGCTGGCTCAGTTCCCCGCGCACCTCATGCAGCCGCTCCTGTTCGCGCTTCACCTCGTCGATCTTCTTGCCGAGCGTCTCCCACTCGGCCTCGAGTCGAGGGGCGGAGTCGCGATCGACCGCGGCGACGACCGCATCGCGATCGACCTGTTCGGCGAGCACGGTCCGGATCTTCCCCTGCAGCGACTCGACCTCGGCCAATCGCTCGCGTCGGATCCGGTGCTTCTCGGCCAGGCCGCGGAACTCCGTCTCGTTGGCCGCACCGACCTTCGACAGGAGCTGAGTCCGCAGCAGCTTCAGTCGCTGCAGGCGGCGATGGACCTTCGTCCGTCGTTCGCGCAGCTCGCGATACTGGCGAGCGAACTCCTGGCGCTGCTCCATCAGCGTCCGCTGCCCGCGGAGTTCGGCTTCGAGCTGCTTGAGCATGTCGAGCGTGTCGTCCGAATCGAGTTCCAGTCCGAGGTCCTCGTGGACCGTGATGACTCGCAATCGGATCGCGTCGAGATCCTCGTCGTACTGTTCGAGCTGTCGGCGCGTGTCCTGCAGGCGTTGCCGAGTCGCTTCGATCTGGCCGCTCCGTTCCGAGAGCTGCCGGACCTGTACGGGAGAAAGATCGGCCGCCAGACCGAATGCCCGCAACGACTCGCGCCATCGTTCGTCCGCTCGCTTCACTTCGGCGCGAGCCTGTTCGACCCGATCGCGGACCCGGTCCCGATGTCCCGCCGCCTCGGCGACTCGTCCGTCGAGCGGCAACAGCTTCTCGAGCACGCTCAGCCGACGCTGCGCCTCGTTCAGACGTCCGTCGACCTGACCGAGGCCGGCGGGAAGGGTCCGATCGAGATCGTCTCGCTCCTGCTTCGCCTTGGCGATCTCGTCGTTCGCGCGGTCGAAGACCTGCTTCGCCCGATCGACCTGATCCTGCGCCTCGTACTCCCAGTACTTCTTCAGCCCCAGGCCGGCGAGCACCACGGCGCAGCCGAAGAAGCCGAGGAGCGGATTCGGCTCCAACCAACGGACCAGGAACGGCGACCAGCCGCCGAGCACCAGCGCAACGCCGACGACGACGAAGCCGCCGACGACGAACAGCCGCTCGGGCGAGAAGACCTGGTTCTGGATCGCTTCGTCGAGGTCGGCTTCCGAGCTCTTTCGCTGCTGCGTCAGCCGATCGATCCGTTCGTCGATCCCCTGACGCTTCTTGAGCAGATGGACCAGTTGTCCCGCTTCGTGGAACGAATCCCCGAGCGACTCGCAGTCGTGCGAGACCATCGCGTCGTCGAGCATCGTCCGCTGCCGAGCGACCTCTTCCTCGGCTGCCGCGAGATCGCGTTCGGCATGCTCGAGATCGCGGCGTCGCGAACGGACCGCCTTGGCGGGACCGGCGAGCTTGGCGAGCGTGGCGCGATCGATCCGCCCCGCATCCTTCGCGGCGCCGAACTCCTCCAGCTCCTCCTCGAGTCGCCGGCTCTCCTCGCGCAGACGCTCCGCCTGACGACCGAGCGAGCCGATCAGCGTCTGATGCTCGCCGAGCGCCTCGATCCGCGAGGCCTGTTTCCACAGGTTGCGGTTCAGCGGAAGTCGATCGGCCGATCGCTTCACCCCTTCCGCTTCGGCTCCGACCTGATCGAGCTGTCGATCGTACTCCTGAAGTCGCTGCTGCAGCTTCTGGAGCTTCTCGACGTCGACGTCGCGCTCGTCCGGCAGACGCGACAGCGCATCGAGCTCCTCTTCGACGGCGCGCAGTCGCCGCACCGTCGGCTCGATACGAATCGCCAGTTCGAGCACGCGCGACTGCTGTTCGAGACTCGACAGTTCGTCCTTCCGCTCGCGAACCTGACGTTCGAGATCGCGGCGCTGCTCGATCAGCGCGACCCATTGGCGTCCCGAGTGGACGCCTCCGTCCAGACGCTTGCGGAGATCGCGGCGACGGCGCACCAGCTGTGCGATCCGTCCGAACGCTTCGACATCGCCCGGCTTCTCGGCGGCGCGGCCGGACGAACGAGTCGGTGCGGCGGGAGCGGGAGCGACCCCTTCGAGCAGCTCCTTGCGGCGCCGCTCCAGTTCGCTCATCACGTCGATCAGCGAAACGCGGTCGACGCCGCTCGCCAGCTTGTAGAGTTCGCGATNNAGGGAGCCGCTTCGGTGCCGTCGAGTCCCGCGAGCTCCTGGATCTCGTGCAGGCCGATCGCGAAGACGTTGTTGTAGATCGACTCGTCCACCCCGGCGAGCAGACGCTCGAGGTAGTCGGTCCCGTACTGATGCCCTTGGGACGAGAGGACCGCCAGGTCGCCGGCGGTCGGATCCGATTCGGGCCGCGCCAGCCGCTGGACCTGCAGGCGCAGATCGCCGTTGTGGACGAAGAGCGAACCGCCGCCGAGACCGCCGAAGACCGGAGGCAGATAGCGCTGGCGCCGCTCCGGCTCGAAGCCGTACAGCACCGAGCGGATGAACTGCATCAGCGTCGTCTTCCCCGCCTCGTTACGGCCGAAGAAGACGGTCATCTCGGACGACAAGTCGTCGACGGTCAGTTCGTTCCAGACACCGAACCCGTCGACCTGCAGATCCGTGATCTTCACCTTCGCCACCTCGCGTCGAGATCCCTCTCGCGTCCCGCATCGCCGCTCGGTCGTCGAACCGCCGCGACGGACGTCCCCCTTGCGCTCCGTCGCGACGCGTCATGCGCCGCGAGGAACCCTCGCCTTGCCGGCGCTCAGCCGCCGCTCCCTCCGAGCAGCTCGATCCCCGCTCGTCGGACTCTTCCCAGCAGTTCGGCTCGATCGAACGCATCGAGGCGTTCGGCGATCCCCGCCCCCTGAAGTTCGGTCGACAGTCGGCGGAAGCCCGAGAGGTCGAGCTCCCGAGTCGTGTCCTGTTCCCATTCCGGCAGCGACCGCAGGAAGTCGCCGAGGATCGAGTCCTCCTCGAGGACCCCCTTGGCGATCCGATCGGCTCGGACCTGCACGTCGATCCGGTTGCACCAGACCCCCGAGTTCCGCCCTGCGAACTCCTTGCGCATCCAACCGATCAGTGCCTGCTGCTGCGACTCGGTCGGAAAGCCCCCCGGTCCGCTCGACTCGGTCGTCACCGTCCAGTCGACCACCGTCCAGAGCTGCTCCTCGTCCGAAGCGAGCTGCAGCATCCGCTCGGAGAAGAGTTCCTTGAGCCGCTCGATCTTGCCCGAATCGGCGTCGAGCGTCTGGCGGAGAAACCTGAGTCGATCGCAGGCGACTTCCTTCGAATGGAGCGAGCGATTCGGATCGACCGAGACGAGGTTCGCGCCGCATGCGCCGAGGTGTCGCGACGAACGTGACTGGCAGGTTCCCGCATAGACCGCCAGACGATTCCCCTTCGAGACCGCCTTGCGCTGCGATCGCCCGCCGAGAGCCCAGTAGTGGCACGGCAGCTCGTCGAGCGTGTCGAGATCGATCCGGCCGTGCACGGCGCCGATCACGAATCCGGTATCCGAGATCGCGCGAAAGTCGATCGCACGAATCGTCGGCTGATCTTCGCCGCCGACCGACGGCGCGTTCCCCGCCGCCAACAGCGTGCAGAGCGCCCCCTTGTCGTTCTGGATCTTCACCACCTCGATTCCCGGCGTGGCGAAGGTCGTCACGCTCTCGGGAAGCTCGAGGGCGCGAGGCCAGCGTTCGAGCGGATCGGTCGCGCCGGAACACCAGTAGACTTCGATCCCCTCGGTCTTCAGTCGCCGAAACTGCTTCTGCAGGAACGACAGCGGCTTGGGAGAAGGTTGATGCAGGTCGAGCGCGTTGCCGGTCAGGAGCACGAAGTCGACCTGCTCGCGAACCGCGACGTCGAATGCCGTCTCGGCCGCCGCATACGGAGCCGACAGCAGCTGCTCGCGCAACGCCTCGTTCGGCTCGCGAACCCCGACGATCGGCTCGCCCAGATGCAGATCCGAAACGTGCAGGAAGCGAAAGGCGACGGACATCCCTGCTCCTTCCCTGAACTCGCTGCGTCCGAGCCTCGACCGACGTCCGTCGCGATTCGGCCGTTGCCGAATGACGCCGGTCCGTTCGCCCGAGCTGCGCAGCACGTCGCACCGCCGATTCCGCCGGCGGCAATCCGAGATGGCACGTAGTCTAACCCTCCCCGACTCTACCGCCTACGCTGGTTTTCTGCCCGACGGGGGGAACGCTAGCACTCGCGAGATGAACCGCAGGGACCGATCGGAGAGCGCGAGGCCGGCGGGCCGACTCGAATCCCGCGCCGCGCAAGGCCGCACGAGGCTCCACGGCGACTCGCGACGAGCGGTTCGGCCGAGCCGACTCGTCGCTCAGGCGTCTTGTCCGTCGGAGCCATCACTCCGGTCGCTCGGCTTCGATCCGCACTCCGGCTTCAGCGGCGGTTTCTGTTACGATAGGGGCGTTCTCGGGAGTGGAATCGAACGCGAGTCGAAAGCGGAGCGAGGGCGTTCGCTTCGGCGACTGGCGCCATCGACCGGCATGCGGGAGAGTGCGATGAAGTCGGGTCATCGGTCCGAGGGGAACGTCGGGTTCGGGTTCCGCCGCAGCCTGTTGCTGGCGGTGTTGCTGTTCGGACTGGCCGGTTGCGGCGCCAAGGAAGAGTCGTCGGGAACCGGCGGGGGAGGGGACCGGATCCGGATCGCCGTCATCCCGAAGGGGGCGAGTCACCAGTTCTGGCAATCGGTCCACTACGGTGCTCAGCAGGCTGCCGACGAACTCGGCAACATCGACATCGTCTGGCAGAGTCCGGCGATCGAGAGCGACACCGGCAAGCAGATCGAACTCGTCCTGCAGATGGTCGCTCAGGACGTCGACGCCATCGTCCTGGCGCCGAATCACCAGGGGAGTCTGGTCGACGCGGTTCGCGAGGCGAACGCGTCGGACATTCCGGTCGCGATCTTCGACAGCGGACTGGACGAAGGGGCCGAGATCGTCACCTACGTCGCGACCGACAATCGGAACGGCGGCCGTCTGGCGGCGCGACGGCTGGCCGAGGTCCTCGACGGCAAGGGGGAGGTGATCCTGCTTCGCTACAAGGAAGGCTCCGAGAGCACCTTTCAGCGCGAGGAAGGCTTCCTCGAGGAGATGGCGGCCTTCCCCGAGATCAAGGTGGTGTCGAGCGACGAGTACGGCGGCGATTCGGTCGCGACCGCCAAGGCGAAGGTTCAGCAGCTCGTCCAGCGATTTCCGAACGCGGTCGGTCTGTTCGCCGTCTGCGAGAGCAACGCCAACGGCGCGCTCGAGGCGCTGTTGGAGTCGGACAGCATCGAGCGAGTGAAGTTCGTCGGATTCGATCCGAGCGAGCGGCTGATCGAGGCGCTGAAGGAAGGGACCTGCCAGNNGCTGCCAGGGGCTCGTCCTGCAGGATCCGGTGAAGATGGGTTACGAGTCGGTCAAGGCGCTCGCTCGGCACATGGAAGGTCAGCGGGTCGAGACGTTCGTCGGCACCGGGGAAGCGGTCGCCAAGCCCGAGAACGTGACCGATCCGCGGATCGAGCAGCTGCTGCATCCGCCGACGTTGAAGTGACGCTCGAGTAACGCCGACTCGGTCGCCGACTCTCCGCTCTCCTTCGGTCCGCGAGTCCGCCGATGAGAACCGATCCTCCGTCGCGCTCGTCGGCCGATTCGTCGCAGCCGCCCGCGGTGCGCGGCGACGATCCCCGCGGCAAACCGATCCTGGCGGCACAAGGGCTCGGCAAGCAGTTCGGCGGGACGTGGGTGCTGGAGGAGGTCGGATTCGACCTCCATCCGGGCGAGTCGCTGGCGATCGTCGGCGAGAACGGCGCCGGCAAGAGCACGCTGATGAAGATCCTCAGCGGGGCTCACCGAGCCGATGCGGGGCGGATGACGCTCGATGGTCGCCCGTTCGATCCTGCCGATCCGGCCGATGCGCTGGCGCGCGGCGTCGCGATGATCTATCAGGAGCTGAGTCTGGCTCCCGATCTGAGCGTCGAGGACAACGTGATGCTCGGCCAGGAGCGGCATCGCTTCGGCTGGCTCCGTCGCGGCGAGCAGCGTCGCAAGGTGCGCGAGGTGCTCGCGGTCCTCGGCTACGGCGATCTCGATCCGCGACGACGTGTCGCCGAGCTGTCGGTCAGCGTCCGCCAGATGATCGAGATCGCGAGGGCATTGGCGGCCGAGGCGCGGGTGGTGATCTTCGACGAGCCGACCAGCTCGCTCACGCTCCCCGACGTCCGACGTCTGTTCGCCGTCATCGACACGCTGCGGGCGCGCGGCGTCGCGATCCTGTACATCAGCCATTTCCTCGAAGAGGTGCGACGCGTCTGCGAGTCGTATCTGGTGCTGCGGGACGGGCGCCAGGTCGACTCGGGGGAACTCTCGTCCACCGACGATCGCCGGCTGGTCGCGTCGATGGTCGGTCGGGATGTCGACGAGTTCTTCCCGCGGATTCCGCACGAGGTCGGCGAGGACCGACTGACGCTTCGGGATCTGTCGTCGATCGACGGCCCCTACGACGTGAATCTGACGGTACGGCGCGGCGAGATCCTGGGGATCGCGGGATTGGTCGGCGCGGGGCGGACCGAACTGCTCCGCGCGCTGATGGGACTCGAACCCGCTTCATCCGGCTCGCTGCTGCTCGACGGCAAGCCGCTCGGCGCCTCGATCGCGGGGCGCATCGCACGCGGCCTGGGGATGGTCAGCGAGGATCGCAAGAGCGAGGGGCTCGCGCTCGGCTTGCCGATCCTCGAGAACGCGACGCTCGGCCGATTGAGGCGATTCTCGCGAGGCGGACTGTTGCTGGGGAGCGAACGACGCCGCACGACCGAGCGGTTGGTCGAGTCGTTTCGGGTGCGGTGCCGAGGCATCGACCAGCCGGTCGGCGAGTTGTCGGGAGGGAACCAGCAGAAGGTCGCGCTGGCGCGCTTGGCCGCTCAGGACGCCGAGATCCTGCTGCTCGACGAACCGACGCGCGGCATCGACGTCGGCACCAAGGCCGAGATCTATCGCCGACTCGGTGCTTGGGCGAGCGAAGGTCGCTCGATCGTGATGGTCAGTTCCTACCTTCCCGAACTGCTGGGAACGTGCGACCGGATCGCCGTGATGTCGCGCGGTCGGATCGTCGCGGTCCGCCCGGTCGCGGAATGGACCGAGCACGCCATCCTCGCCGCGGCGATCGGCGGCGACGGCAGTTCGTCCGACGCCGCTTCCGACATGCCTCCCGCAGACCCTCGTCCACACTCCTCCGACGGACCGCCTCGATGAGCGAATCGATTTCCTCTCGCCCCGCCGCCGATCCGTCGCGACGCACGTCGCTCGGAACCCTGCTGCGTCTGTTGGCACGTCCCGACGTCGGCCCGGTGCTGGCGATGCTGCTGGTGGCGTTCTTCTTCTGGGCGATCGATTCGGGAGGAGTCTTCGCGTCGCCGACGAACGTGCGACTGATGCTCGCCAATGCGGCGAGAATCGCCGTCCCGGCGCTCGGCATGACGGTGATCATCATCGCCGGCGGGATCGATCTGTCGTCCGGAACGGCGCTGGCGCTGTGTTCGTCGGTCCTGGCGAAGATGCTGGAGCTCGAGTTCGGTTGGCCGGTAGCGGTGACCGCTTGCCTGCTGACCGGCGTCGGCTGCGGACTGCTGAACGGAGGGATCATCTCGCTGACCGGAATCGTTCCGTTCGTGGTGACGCTCGGCACGATGTCGATCTTTCTGGGGCTGGCCAATCTGGTGACGAACGAGACGTCGCTCGAACCGCCGCGCAGTTCGATCCCGTGGTGGCTGAACGATCTTGCGGCGGCGCGAGGCTCGTCGCTCGGTTTCGAAGGGAAACCGTGGTTTCCGCTCGGGCTGGCCGTCGAAGGGCTGGCGGCGCTGCTGCTGGGGATCGTCCTGTACGCCACCGTCTTCGGCCGCCGCATCTTCGCGATCGGCTCGAACGAACGGACCGCTCGGCTCTGCGGCATCCCGGTCGGCCTGACCAAGACGGCGGTCTACACGATCGGCGGCCTGTTCGTGGCGCTCGGCGCACTCTACCAGTTCTCGTTCATCAAACAGGCGAGTGCGCGCGACGGGATCGGCCTGGAACTGCAGTTCATCGCCGCGGTCGTGATCGGCGGCGGAAGCCTGAACGGCGGACGCGGATCGATCATCGGCACGCTCGCCGGAGCGATGTTGGCGGCGATCATCGAGAGCGGCGTCGTGCAGCTCGGACTGAAGAGTCCGGCGAAGTCGATCGTGCTCGGCGCGGTGATCATCGCGGCGGTCGGCGTCGATCGCTTCCGCAACGATCCGCCGGACTGGCTCCGCCGCCTGATTCGTCGCTGACAGCAGGCGAACGATTCACCGTCGGCATACGTCCACGGCGCCGGCCTGGCTCGGCGGCATGGCGAGGTCTCGACTCCGCATGAAGCGTGTCCTGCCCGCGTCTTACTGCCCGCACCTTACTGCCCGCCGCGACTCGGGCGACGGATGTCGTACTTGCGGATCTTCCGGTCGAGCGTCGAGCGTTCGATCTCGAGGATCCCCGCAGCCTGACTCTTGTTCCAGCCGGTCGCCTCGAGAGTCGCGGCGATGTGACGCCGTTCCATTTCGGTCAGGCTGATCGGGACGAACGACGCCCGCGGCATCGCCATCTCGAACGACTCGCTCGTATTCGCCAGACTCGTGAGCGCCAGATCATCCGCCTCGATCCGTTCGCCGCGCGCCAAGACCACGGCCCGTTCGACGACGTTCTTCAGTTCGCGGACGTTGCCCGGCCAGTGATAGTCGCGCATCTTGCGGAGCGCGTCGGGCGAAAAGCCGCTCAGCCGCCGCCCCGTCTCGGCATTGAACTTCTTCAGGAAGTGTTCGGCGAGTTCGATCAGGTCGTCGGGGCGTTTTCGGAGCGGAGGGACCTGGATCTCGAGAACGTGCAGTCGGAAGTAGAGATCCTTGCGGAAGTTCCCTTCGCGGACCGCCGTCTCGAGATTGCGATTCGTGGCGGCGATGACTCGAACGTCGACCTTGATCGGCTTGCTTCCGCCGACTCGTTCGAACGGATGCCCTTCGAGCACGCGCAGGAACTTCGACTGGATCGCCATGCTCATCTCGCCGATCTCGTCGAGCATGAGCGTTCCCTTGTGGGCCGCCTCGAACTTGCCGATCTTCCGTTCGGTCGCTCCGGTGAACGCTCCCTTCTCGTGGCCGAACAGTTCGCTTTCGAGCAGCGATTCGGTCAGCGCCGCGCAGTTCAGACAGACGAACGGTCCGCGTCGGCGGGGGCTCGAGAAGTGGACGGCTCGCGCCACCAGTTCCTTGCCGACGCCGCTTTCTCCTCGCACCAGGACGGTGGCGTTGCTCGGTGCGGCGCGCACGATCTGGCCGTGCACGTCGAGCATCGCCGTGCTGGAGCCGACGATCTCGCTCTCGACCGCCAGACGCTGTCGCAGCTCGTCCAGTTCGTTGCGGCTCTTCGACAGATCGTCCGCCAGGACCTGTTGCCGCTGCTGCGACGTCAGGGCGACCGCCATGTTCTCGGCGACCGCCAGCGTGAACTCGAGATCGACCGGATCGAGCGACCGATTCGCCTCGGTCGAGTACAGGTGGATCAGGCCGAGGATCCGCTTCCCCGAGCGGATCGGAGCGCAGATGACGCTGGTCGAGACCATCTCTCCTTGGCTGTCGCGAATGCCGAGCTTGCTGTCGCCGGCGATATCGCGAGCCAGCACCGCCTCCCCTTCGCGGATCACGGTGTCGGCCAGGTAGCGCGAGACGCTGCGGTAGACCGGCAGCCGATCCGAACGACTCGCCAGCACGTGCAGCTTCGGCTCCCCTGATTCGTCGCGAGCCAACGTCAGGACCGCTCCGGCATCGGCCTGAGTCCCGTCGATCAGACCGTTGACGGCGATCTGCGCGACCCCTTTGGGATCGGGCTGTCGAGCCAGATCGAAGGCGAGCTTGCAGAGCTTGGCGGCGGCG
Organism: Planctomycetaceae bacterium; assembly: GCA_003455945.1. Classification (GTDB taxonomy): domain Bacteria; phylum Planctomycetota; class Planctomycetia; order Pirellulales; family Pirellulaceae; genus UBA11682. Next base: position 4,102 of record DMPQ01000398.1, on the reverse strand, counting down.
TTGCCGAGCTTCCCTTCGTTGGACGAGTCGAGCTGCGGAGCTTCGAGCAGGCGGGTGTTCTGGCGGCGGTGCGTGATCACCGTCGGCTCATGCAGGTCCCCCGTCTCCTCGATCGGAGCGACATCGGCCGGCGAGAGGGCTCCCGCCGGCATGGTTCCGGGAGCGACCGTCTCGGCTCCTTCCTCCCCTCCGTCGCCGCGCCGATAGGCGTTGGCCAGGTCGGTGACGAAGGCCAGCTGCGTGCCGGCGATCCGGATCTGGTCGCCGACGGTCAGCGGGTGATCGCCGCGAATCGATTCGCCGTTGACCTGCACGCCGTTGCGGCTGTCCAGGTCACGGATGTGCCAGCGTCCGTCGGCCAGAAAGATCTCGGCGTGCTGACGACTCGCCAGCTCGTCCCGGATCACGATCTGATTGGTCGTCGCACGGCCGACCGTGACGCGCCGCCCCGGAACGAGCCGAAAGACGTCGGACCATTTCGTACCGTCGCGAATCACCAGGTAAGCCAGCACGATCCGCTCCGAGGAGGTACGTCGAGGGTCGGAAAACCGGTCGGGACCGGATCGGTCGAGACGAGCGGCGATGGTCCGTCGAGGGGGAATTCGCCCGGTCGCAAAGTCGTCGGCTCAGCGTTCCCCATCCGTTGTCGCGAGGTCGGATCAGGGAGGGCGAAACCGACCAATTTCTGGCAATTTCCGGGGGGCCCACTTATTTTACACGGTCGAGGTCCTGAGGGCCGTAAGTAGACTGAAGGGAAGTTCGCAGGTCCCTTCGCTCCCGACGGGGAAGAGTCGAATCGAGCCCATCGGTTCGCCGCGCTCCCTCGCCGGTTCCCTGCGTCGGAACGACGGCGGCCACTCCCTTGTCCGGAGCGGCTCGGTCGTTCGACTCGGGTCGATCGGGGCATCGGAACGCGTTGCGGCGGAACGGACAAGGCGGAACAGACCAGGTGGTGTCGGAGTCGCCGACACCGGAATTGAGGAGCAAGGCATATGTCGCGTCGACTCGTTTCGAGTCCTCGGATCCGAAAGATGCTCGCGCTGCTGGGAGTCGTCGGCCTGCTGGCGACCGGAGCGCATGCGGTCGCGATCGCCGGCGGCACCGGTGGCGGTGGCGGCGGGTTCGGCTTCTTCAACAATGTCGGCGGTGTCCGGATCGACGCCGAAGGAGTCGTCGCCGACTCCGAGACCGATGATCGTCGCGAGTTCGTCGATTTCCTTCGTCGCGCCGAAAAGCCGGCCGAAGGAGAGATGGCGGACAAGACCGAGATGCGGATGGTGAGCCTCAAGGGGCTCGAAGCGGCGATTCGCGAAGCGAACGTCAAGACGACCGCCGATCTCCCCTCCGAGATCAAGTACCTCGCCGGTCTCCAGCGGATCCAGTACGTCTTCGTCTATCCCGAGCGGAACGACATCGTTCTCGCCGGTCCGGGCGAAGGGTGGGCGGTCAGCGAGACGGGCGACATCGTCGGCGTCTCGACCNNCCTTCCGCTCGGGTCGCAATGCGGCCGTAGGGCAGGGGATCAGCGTCTCGATCGACCCGACCGCCGAAGGGCGTGTCCGGTACGAGCGGTTCATGTCGGGAGTCCGTCAGCTCAACCCGCAGGTCCTGGTGGGTGCTCGCGAAGCGATGGGTCCGCAGCAGATCACGCTGACCGGCGTGCCGACCGACAGCCGCTTCGCTCGCGTCCTGGTCGCCGCCGACTATCAGATGAAGCGTCTGGCGATGGATCTGGTCGAGGCGCCGATCGAGGACCTGCCGAGCTTCCTCGACCTGATGCAGCGTCGCCGCAGCGTCGTCGGCGGCAACTCGATGCCGCGCTGGTGGCTCGCCTGCGACTATCAGCCGATCGCCCGCAGCGCCGACGGACTCGCCTTCGAGCTTCGCGGTCAGGGAGTCAAGGCGATGACCGAAGACGACCTGATCGGAGCCGACGGGAGCGTCGAGTCGACCGGTCGCGTCAATCCGATCGCCCAGCAGTGGGCCGAGAAGATGACCGAGCGTTACGAGGCGCTCTGTGCGGCTCAGCCGATCTTCGGCGACCTCCGCAACCTGATGGACATGTCGGTCGTCGCCGCGCTGGTCGACAAGCATGACCTGCTCCGCCAGGCCAATGCCGACCTGCCACTGCTGACCGGTCGCGAGTCGATGGAGTCGCTGAGCTGGCCGACCCCGCGTGCGGTCGCCACCCAGTGCAGCTTCATGAAGATCGGACGGAACACCGTCGTCACCGCCTCGGGCGGCGTCCAGATCGATTCGTACTCGGTCGCCGATCGCCAGCAGGAAGACGCGATGGTCGGCGTCGCCCGCTCCAAGGCCGATGCCTCGGGCATGGGTCGGTGGTGGTGGAACTGATCGATCGCGATTGCTGATCGCAGTCCGAAATCGCAGCGACCCTGCCGTCTCCTCCGGCAGGGTCGCTCGCGTTTCTTGCCGGACCGATCGCGCTCCTCCAGTCACCAGGAGGACGCATCGCAGCGTTTCAGCGGAGTACCAACCGCTGCGATTCGAGTTCGAGCAATCGTCGCTTCATCGCGACTCCCTGCGGCGCACTGAACCCGCCGAGTCCGCGGCCGGTCGGCACGACTCGGTGACACGGAACGAGCAGCGGCAGAGGGTTGCGAGCCATCTGATTGCCGACGGCGCGACTCGCCCCGGGACTCCCGGCAACGGTCGCCAGTTCGCCGTAAGTCATCGTCTCACCCGCCGGGATCGCTCGACAGGCCAGGATCACGGCCCGCTGGAACTCGGTCCGAGCCGGCTCGATGATCGGCAACTGCTGCAGGCGATCGTCACCGTTTGCCGCATAGGTGTCGAACGCCTCGCGACACGCCTCGGCAAATCGGTACCGCCCTTCGGAGGATCGCGGGAGACGGTCGAACCGGATCTCGACGTCGTTCGTCGCACCGAGACCGGAAAGAGCCTCGTCCCGCTCGGTCCATCCGAAGCCGCTCCGCGCGATCGCTTCGCCGCGGTAGGTGAGCCGGACCCAGCCGAGTTCGGTCTCGAACAGATGATGCCAATCCATGCTGCGGTTCCCGATCCCGAGGCGTTCGACAAGAGACGACGAGCGGTGCGAACCGACCAGGGTCCGCTGAAGAGTCAGGATACGGATTCGTTCGGCCGGTCGCGAGGACCGGCGACCTGGAACCTCCCCCTCGAACCGCTCGGCCAGGGCGAGGCGAGGGAGGGTGCGGGAAGGGGAGAGCGGGGAGCCGGGGACGACAGTCGCCTCGCCGCCCGTTAGACTGATCGCTCCGATCGAGACCTGTCCCGATCGCAGCAGCCCGCCCGATCCGCTCGGGCCAGGGCTCGCTTTCCGGCATCCTGCGGCGGCTCCGTTCCGGACTCTACCCGACGCCGACCGCCCGTGCCCTTCCGCTTCCGGCTCCGAAAGGTTCAGCGCATGAAGCCGTACGGCTCGTTCAGCGACGACTTCTACGTCAACCTGCATGTCGGCACCGAGATGGATCTGCCGTCCAGTCGCGACTCGGTCCTTCATCACTTCGAGCAGCTCCGCCGGCGTTTCCCGACCTTGAGGAACTTCTACGGTCGCGATCGCGGGGAGTACGTGATCGAAGAGGACAAGGACAAGGGGAACTACCGCTGGGCGAGCGTCGATCCGAAGCGGATCTGCTCGGGCTACGTCAATCCGCCGGAAGTCGCGGTCGCCTACGAGCAGCACGCGGTCGTGCTCGAGATGATTCCGTACACGCTGAGCGTCTCGCCGCTGGACTGCGAGTCGATCAACGTGATGTACGGGTTCGATTTCAACTTCCGCGGTAACCAGAACGAGGTGATCGCCGATGCGCTCGGTCTGCCGCCCGCGTTCGAGCGACTGCGGGAGATCGAAGGGACGTCGCTACTGACTCAGGAACCGTCGTTCCAGCTGGCGATGGACGACGATTGCCGGACGCAGATCCGGATCGCGTTCGAGACGCGGACGACGGCCTACCACATCCGGACGCGCGACTTTCCCGAAGAGCAACTGAGCGCCTATCTCACCGCGCGACGCCTGGGGAGTCTGGAAGCGGGCGAGACGTTCGTCGACGCGGCGAGGCGGTTGTTCGTCATTGCCGAGGAGATCCTCGATCACGTGATG
>DMPQ01000078.1:3171-11635 GCA_003455945.1 Planctomycetaceae bacterium | reverse complement strand
GCGCCTCGGGACGAATGGTCAGGGTCAGTTGCAGCGTTCCCTGCTGCTGAAGCGCCTCGCCCGGCACGAGCCCCGCGACTCGCCAATCGCCGATGCCGATCTGCCGAAAGCGGATATGTTCCGGCTTCGCCGTCTCGGCCGCCCCTTCGCTCCCCTCGATCGCCGGCGAAGGAACGTGCGGCCGTTCCCATGCCCCCTTGAGCGACGCATCGTCGCCGGTGAGCGCGATGACGGCGGTCGGAAGCCNNGGGACTCGAGCGGCGAGCCGTCACAGACGATGAAGTTCGCGACCTTTCCCGGATGCAGCGTGCCGACCTGATCGGCGACCCCCAGCATCTCCGCCGGCACCACGGTCAGAGCGGCGAGTGCGGTCGAGGCGGGAAGTCCGCGCTCGATCGCCTTGCGCAAATTCGGCCAGAACTGCTTCGGGTCGCTCAGGCCGTTGCCGGTCAACGCGAAACGGACTCCCGCCGCATGCAGCCGAGCCGGATTCTCGGGAGCGAGATCCCAGTGCATCAGCGATTCGAGCGACGTCTGAGCGGCTCGCTCCGCCGTCGCGACATCCGGAGGTCCGGGAAAGTCGACGGGCAGGATCAGCGCTCGCCCGGTCGCCGCGATCTCGTCGACGCGACGGTACTCGTTTCCGCTCCCGACGACGATCAGCGTCAGTCCGAACTCGCGTGCATACCGATCGGCTCGCAGCACGAACGCGTCGTTCGACGTCTCGACCACCAGCGGCACGCTCCGATCGAGCACGCCGCCGAGCGCTTCGAGCGAGCGGTTGTACTCGGGGCGTTCGACCGACGGATCGACCTCCGCGATGCGACGCGCCTCGGCGTACCACTGAGCGTCATACATCGCCTGTCGAGCCAGGGCGTACGCCCCCATTGGCGAACTCGGATAGCTCCCGCGGGCTCCCCGAGCCGACAGAGTGAGCAGGGCATGTTGAGTCGCGTCGGCCGCCAGCACGCGCCGATCGACCGGCGCGTCATCCAGCAGCAGCAGCGCACCGTAACCGCGCAGAACGCCGGCATCGGGAGCGAAGTTGCGAGCCGCGAACCCTTGAGCGCGCCACGCCGCGTCGGCTGCCGCGTCGGGTCGGAGCCCGACGACCGCACGCCGCTCGGGGCGAATCTGTTCGTTCCAGTAGGTCGCGTTGTCGGCCGGGTCGGTCGTGACGGCGACCGGGGCATACGGGTCGATCGGAGCGGCCAGAAGCGTGCGGCCCGAAGCGTCGATCGTCCGGGCTCCCGGCGGTATCACCGCGTCGGCTCCGACCGCGACGATCTTTCCCCGCGAGACGACGAGCGTTCCCGAGTCGATCACCGTCGACGGATCGACGACGATCTTCGCGCCGGTCAGCGCAAAGGTGTCGGGAAGGGCGCTCCGAAGTCCGTCGTCATGGCGACTGGTCGGCTCGTCCGCACCGGTCGGCAGCCACGAGAGAGCCAAAAGAGCAAGGACCGTCGAACCGAGGGCGAGCGTTCGCCGCACCGTCTCGGCGCGCAGGGGGACATACGTCATGGCGGCAGGATCCGAAGAGAGCGGAGAATCGGAGCTGTGGGGCCCCGAGGACCTCTTCAAGGTAGTCGCCGGAACGGAGCGCGTCAGGTAGAGAACCGGAAGACCGGCGGCGAGCCGCTCTCGGTCGCAGGGCCCCTCAAAGGAGCTGAGGAGGCGAGACGCTGAGAAGGCGCTGAGGCACGGAGCGGATTTTTCTCACGGAGACGCTGAGACGACTGAGGCGCGGAGGTTCCTGGCGGGCGTCGTGTTCAGCTGGCGCGATCGGCTCGCTTCCCGACCAGGTGGCACGAGCGGGCGTGACAGGCGCGGATGCGCCGCTCGAGTTCGATCAGCAGCCCCTGTTCGTCGAGCGCGCGAATCTCTTCGGGGGTGATCGGATCGCCGACCGTCACGGCGATGTTGGCGGGGATCGGAAAGGGTTTCCCTTTGGGCCAGGCATCATAAGCCCCTTCGATCGCGACCGGCACGATCGGTCGCCCCGAGCGACGCGCGATCGCGTAGAAGCCGGGACGCAATCGACCGACCTTGCCGTCGGGCGTGCGCGTTCCCTCAGGAAAGATCAGCACCGACTCGTGCCGCCCGAGCCTCCGCAGCGTCTCCTTGATCCCGCCGATCCCCATGCCGTCCCGTTCGAGCGGAATCGCATCGAGGTACTCGATCAGCCAGCGGAACGGCGGGAACTTGAAGAGGGTCTTCCGCGCGACGTAGTTCAGCCGTTCCGGCAGCACCGAGCCGACGAGCACCGGATCGAGATGACTCTGGTGATTGCTGCAGACAAGGGCTCCGGTCCGGCGCGGGAACTTGCCGACCCCCGACACGCGCAAGCCGAAGAAGACGATCGCGAACAGACGAATCAACAGCCACAAATAGAAGTAGCCGACCCGCTTCCACCAGGGGCGATCGATCCTCGTTGCGGCACTCATCGCGAGCGGTCTCCAACAGGGCGAGCCGACGTTCGGACCGCAAGGCAGCGAAGCGACAGCACCGATCGGCGTCGATCGGGACTTCGCACGAGGCATCGATCTCGGCAGGAAGCGACGCGAAAGTTCATCGAGGAATCACCTCGCCGAAACGACTCCGGACGATCGCAACCAATCGCTCGATCACCTCGTCCGGCGACAGGCCGTCGGTCATCAGTTCGATCGAATCGTCGGCCGCTCGGAGCGGGCCTTCGGGGCGCGAGGCATCACGCCGATCCCGTTCGGTCTGAGCGGAGNNCGAGGATCTCGTGTTCGTCCGCCGCGTGCCCGAGCGATCGCAACTGAACGGCGCGGCGCCGAGCCCGTTCTTCGGGACTCGCCGTCAGAAAGATCTTGCAGCCCGCCTGAGGAAAGGCGACCGTCCCCTGATCTCGCCCTTCGGTGACGACGTTCCGATCGCCGACCCATTCCTGTTGTCGCCGAACGAGCACGCGCCGCACTTCGGGCGGATCGGCCGCATGACGAATGAGCGCGGTGATCTCGGGAGTCCGAATCGCATCGGTCGCGTCGACGCCGTCGATCAGCAGCCGCCCGTCGCTCCACCGAAGTTCGATCCGTTCGGCAAGGCGCGCCAGTTCGGCCGCCTGTTCCAGATCCAACCGATCGCGCAGCGCCGCCCAGGTCACCGCGCGATACATCGCTCCGGTGTCGAGAAACTCGAAGCCGATCCGCCGAGCCAGCTCGCGCGCGACGCTGCTCTTGCCCGCTCCGGCCGGGCCGTCGATCGTGACGATCATCCCTGCCACCGGACCTCCACTTCGACGAACTCGTTCGGCACCATCTCGACCAGCACCTTGCCGTCGGTCGTCTCGCACGCCTCGCGCCGGTCCCCCACGAAGTCGACCTTCGCTCCGGAGACCGCTTCGCGAGCCGAAGCGAGGCGGACCTTGGCGGGGCGGCCGAGCGTCTCGAGCAGCCGGACCCGATAGCCGACCGTCCGCCCCTGTTCGTCCGTGAGCCCTTGCCAGCGCGTGGCGAGGACGTTGCGGGCATCGACATGAAAGAGCCAGCCGGTGCTCCCCTGCGGCGGACACGGCACGTCGGCGACGACGATCGGCGGTGTCCGAAAATGCTGAGCCAAGTGCGAACCGTGCGGCACGTCGAGCGCCAGACCGAATCGGAACTCGGTCGTCGTCTCGCCGCGCACCTTCAGCAGAGAATCGAGGTGATGCGATTCGGGACGGCGATGGAACGTCAGACCGCCGGTCAGCAACGTCGTCCGTCGCGGTTCGAACTCGATCTCGAAGTACCCCGGTGCTTCGACGCGTTTCGGTCCGGCGGCGACGCGCACCTGACTGGAATCGCGCCAACAGTCGGCCGCCTGATCGCGCCAGACCAGACGCTGACAGACGTACGACTTCCACGGATCGCTCTTGAGAGGTTCGTCCGACGTGACCTCTCCTTCGATCTCGAGGATGCGCGAGCCGCGCAGGATGCGGAAGCGTTGCCGAAAGGTGCCGACGGTCCGGTCGTCGAGAGTGACCAGACGCCCGCGCGATTCGATCTCGCCGCACGCGCGATTCAGCCGCAGCGTCTCGATCGAGTCGGCCTGCATCCGCGTGTACGGCGTCTCGCCGTCTCCCAGTCGGATCGCCAGTTGCTGGCTCAGTCGATTCGCGCGGACGTCGTAATGGTGATAGGTGCGGATCCCTCCCGAGGCCCGATCGATCGTCGTCTCGAAGAATTCGTTGCGCAGGATGAACTCCTCGCCCAGCGGCGGGCCGCTCATCGGCGCACTCCCCTTCCCTTCCGCCGGGATCCAGACGTACCCCATCGCCGGCACGTCGACGACGACGTCGATCCCGTCCGCCGCGCGATCGGCCGCGTAGATCGGTCGAGTGACGGCGGGGAGCGGCGCGTCGAGCGGCAGACGGATGCCGGTCCGTCGAACCGAGCCGGTCGGATTCAGGACGAGCCAGCCGCGCCCCTTGCCGGAACGGCCGAACGCGGCGGCGGTCCGCGACGCGGCGGTGTCGAGCGACTGAGCGACGGTCTTCGCGGCGCTGCGCGAACCGTCAGCCGACTCTTCCGCATCGTCGGTCAGCGCCTGGAGACGATCGACGTCGATCGCCGTCGCCGCATCGCGACGCCCCTCGAGCGTCTCGCGCAGAAGCTCGAGTCCCGAGATCGCGGCGACCTGATGAGCGTTCGACCAGTAGCGAGTCGAGTTCGACAACGGGTCCGATTCCCCGCGAATCACCGCCTGCTGCAGATACGGCGAACGGTACTGATCCGAAAGGAAACGATCGGTGATACCGGGATCGCGATGTTCCCGCAGGAACGACTCGAAGCTGACGAATCGCCCCAGTGCTCCGCAGTAATGAGCGACTCGGAGCAGGTCGCGGAAGAAGGGGAGCGGCTTGCCGGGCCAGCGGACCAGCGCCATCGCGGCGGCATGATCCGAGTCGAGCATCTCGCCGATCCGGATCGCGAACTTCAGATACGTTTCGGCCAGCGACGCGTCCTGCGGTACGCGAGCGAACGCGTCGATCACTCCCCGGTCGCTCCCCTCCCAGCGCGTCTTGAGCTGCAGTCCTTCGGGAAAGCGCCCGTCGTCGAGCGTCGCGTGCAGCGCCCCGACGATGCCGCTCCGGAGCAGCACCTGCGGGTATGCCCAGTGCAGTCCGAAGCGGCGGCGGCCGAAGACCTTCGGCGCGACGCCGATCAGTCGCTCGTACTCGGCTCGCCCGCGCACCAATCCGGCAAGGAGCGTTTCGGGGCCGAGCAGCGGCGTGCGGCGCTCGGCATCCTCGCCGCCGACCGCCTGCCATCGCCCGCGTTCGAACGCCTCGCGGTACTTCGGACCATCCGGTCCGTTCATCCAGCCCTGCCAATTTCCGGCCGGAGCGAGCAGGTTGACCGCATGCGTCTCGTCGAGCTGCGGGGAAAGCCGCTCGGCCGAATCGAACGGCGGAAGCACGACCAGATCGATCAGGCGAACGTCGACCGGGTAGTAGTGCTCCCGTTCTTCGGTCAGCAGATCGAAACAGCGCTGCAGGCGATCACGCATCGTCGGACCGTCTTCGGCCAGCGCGGCGTGCGCGGCGGCAACGACCTGTTGGCCGAAGTGGATCAGGTCCAGGTTGCTCGAGTAGCGCATGTGGCGCGTCAGCAACTGGACCTGCAGGTAGCAGTAGCCGAGCGCCAGAAAGTCGGCGACCACGTCGTCCGCCAGCGGCCGATCCGGCTCGACGAACTCGAGTGCCGCGGCGATCAGCGTGTCTCGGTCGCCGGTCGCTCGGAGCAGCTTTCCTCCCGCCTCCTGAACGCGAGCGGCGAAGCCGGTGGCGAGATTGCCGTAGGCGACCTGCGGGACGACGATCAGCTGGTCGTGGACTTCGGCAGGCGGGGAATCGATCCGATGCCAGGTCGGCAGTTCGCCCGTCGCGGCCAACAGCTGCGGGTGCCAGAGAGCGGTCCAGCCGGAGAGCAGTCCGGCGGCATCGTCCCCTTTGTGGTAGACGGGAAAGTCGTCCAGGCTGTGGCAGGGGAGAAGAATGACGGACGGGCGGCGTGACTTCATGCTGCGGCCAGCCTGGACTTCGGCGGGAGGGGGGAGGCCGGGCGGAGCGGCTCGGGGATCGGCTCCGTCGGAAAGGGCTCCATCATGAACCTCACTCGCGCCCCTGGCAACCGAGCCGGTGGCTTCGGAGTCGGCATGATCGGTGCGAGGCAAGATCGCCCCAGGGGAAGATCGGTGCCGTCGCGATCGCGGCCGAGTCGGCTCGACCTGTCGCGAGACGATGCGGTCGACTCGGGGGAGAGACCGGGTCCGAGCGGATCGACCGGCGTGAGCGACACGATCGATCGAAGGCGCGCAGTCGGAGAATCGAACTCGCGCGGTCAGGTCGACTCGCCCGTTTCGACGGTCCGGTTTCGACGGTCCCGTTTCGACAGTCCGGTCCCGGGGCGTCGTTCGCGGCGGGGCGACTCGATTCGCTTCGGGTGGTGCAGCGTCGGGCGATCGCGGCGCAAGGGACGATTTCGCGAATGGTCGCGCGGGTGGTCCCCCAAAAACGTTGACAGCGAAATTCGGGCGACGCTAATGTAGAGATGGCGCCGGAGTCGGCGTTTCCGTCCGATTCGACTCCCGCTCGTCGGAGTCGGTCGCTCCTTCTCGTCTCGACACGGAAGCGTATCCGGGTGCTCGGTCGTGCCGGCTCGCTCGAGCCGCGCGATCGGTCGCTCTTCGCGTTCCGCAACAAGGTTGATCCATGGCGAAGCAGAATGCCGTCTGGGGAATCGACATCGGGCGTTGCTCGCTCAAGGCCCTGCGATGCGTTCCCGCTCCGGACGGCGATGGGATCGTGGCCGAGGCGTTCGACTATGTCGAATACCCGAAGATCCTCAGCCAGCCCGATGCCGAACCCGAAGTGCTGATCCGCGAGGCGCTGGAGCAGTTCCTCTCGCGGAACGAACTGAAGGGGGATCGGATCGCGATCTCCGTCTCGGGACAGGCCGGTCTCTGGCGCCCCTTTCTGCCGCCGCCGGTCGATGCCAAGACCCTCCCCGATCTCGTCAAGTACGAGGCGAAGCAGGTCATTCCGTTCCAGCTGGAAGACGTCATCTGGGACTACCAGCAGATCGGCGGCAACGAAGTCGACGGGCTGATCCTCGATTCGGAAGTCCACATCTTCGCGATGAAGCGCGAAGCGGTCTTCAAGGCGCTGCAGCCGTTCCAGGAGCGGGAGCTCGAAGTCGACTTCATCCAGCTCACCCCGCCGGCGATCTACAACGTCGTCACGCACGAACTGCTGCATGACGTGCCGCCGATGGACGAGATCGATCCGAGCAATCCGCCCGAGTCGATGGTGGTCCTGTCGATGGGGACCGACACGACCGACCTGGTCATCTCGGACGGTCACTCGTTCTGGCAGCGCAACATCCCGATCGGCGGCAACCACTTCACGAAGCAGCTCGCTCGCGAGCTGAAGCTCACCTATGCCAAGGCGGAGCACCTGAAGCGCAACGCCCGCAAGGCCGAGGATCCGAAGACGATCTTCCAGGCGATGAAGCCGGTCTTCAACGACCTGTCGACCGAGCTTCAGCGTTCGCTGTCGTATTTCCAGGGGAACCACAAGAAGGCCAAGCTCGGCAAGATCGTGATGCTCGGCAACGCGTCGAAGCTCCCCGGTCTCCGGCAGTTCCTCAGCACCAGCCTGACGACCGAGATCGGCAAGCTCGAAGGGTTCACGCGTCTGGGCGGAACCGGCGTCACCTCCAGTCGGCAGTTCGAGGAGAACGCGCTCTCGTACGCCGTCTGCTACGGTCTCTGCCTCCAGGGACTCGGCATCTCGAAGCTCCGCAACAACCTGTTGCCGCGCGAGTTCATCACCGAGCGAGTCATCCGGGCCAAGAAGCCGTGGGCGGTCGCTGCCGTCGCGGCGTTGTTGCTCGGCTGCTCGGTCAACTACTTCTTCAACTACCGGACCCTCTGGACCGTCCATCCGAACAACGAGAGTTCGGGCCAGTCGTGGGAGAGTGCCCAGAGTCGGGCGAAGCAGGTGGTCGATGCGGCGACCGGCTTCAAGACCAAGGACAAGGACAAGGTGACCGAGCTCGAAAAGGTCCGGCAGATCCAGCAGGAGCTGGCCGGGTCGATCGACGGTCGTCTGTTGTGGCCCGCCNNGGTCGAGCCGAGATCTACATCGACTCGGTCGAGACGGTCTATTTCCCGGACCTCAAGGAGTGGATGACCGATTCGGTCAAGGATTCGTACATCCGCTACATCGATCAGCAGCGCCGCAAGGAAGCCGGTCTTCCGCCGGTCGAAGAGCCGGCGCCCCCCGAGACGCCGCCGGCCGACGGCACGACTCCGGCCGGTGACGGCACCACGCCTCCGGCCGAAGGAGCGCCCGCGGAGGGGACTCCTGCCGACGGCGCTGCTGCCGGAGCGGAAGGGACCAAGACCGAACCGGCGACCACCACGCCGGCGCCGGCAACCCCTGCTCCCACGACTT
>DMPQ01000078.1:0-3149 GCA_003455945.1 Planctomycetaceae bacterium | reverse complement strand
CCTGCCGATCCCGACCGAACTGGCGACCGAGTTCGGCGTACCGGGCGGAGTCATCTCGTTCCAGATGAAGCAGATCGGCGTGAAGTACCCGGTCATCACCGGCGAAACGCGTCCCGACTACAACAACGTCATCCCCAATCCCGATCACCCGTCGTTCTCGTCCGGAGCGGGCGGTTCGTCCGGGTCGAGCCTGGGAAGCGGGTCGAGTCTCGGCAGCGGTTCGAGCCTGGGGAGCGGGTCGAGTCTGGGAAGCGGATCGAGCCTCGGTAGCGGTTCGAGCCTCGGCTCGGGAAGCACCGGCAGCTCGGGGAATGCGACCGAAACGGCGACCGACGAGCCGTTGAACTTCGCCGCGCCGCGCTACGACTTCACGATCCAGTTCGCGTGGCAGCCGGTCGGACTTCGCGAGCGATTGCGGATTCGGGCCGAGGCGATCAAGAAGCGAGAACAGGACGCCGCGTCGGGCGTTTCGACGACCGGGTCGGACGAGGTGATCGAGTAAGGCGCGGGGGATCGAGTCGAGCGAGGAAGTGAGGCCTCGCGGACTCGGACGAACCGATCGGAACCAGTTCGGAAACCTGCCGCGACCGCGGTCGGGAGACAGCGACGATGGAACAGCTCAAGCCGATTCTCAAGCACAAGTTCTGGATCTCCTGCGGAGTCATCGCACTCGCGGGACTGGTCGTCTCGTGGCTGGCGAGCTCCAGCCTGCAGTCCCAGACGGCGACCTACGTCGGCCAGATCGAAGGGAGCTTCTCGAACACCAACGGCCTCGCCGGCGTGAAGCCCGACGAGGGGCTGACGAACGTCGCCGATGATCTCAAGACTCAGGCGCGTCAGGCGTTTCCGAACACCGAGACGCTCAAGGAGATGGACCGCATCACGGACGAAGCGAAGCGGGCCGCGCGCGAGGCGTGGAAGTTCCGCTACGAACAGCAGCGTCAGCTGCTGGTCTTCCCGTCCGATCTCGCTCCGTCGGTTCGCCAGGCGTTCACGGCGTTGCTGCCGATCGAGCGGAAGCTGCCGAAGTTCGACGCGATCAAGACCGATCAGGAAGCGCGGGTCGAGTTCCTGATGGCGTACGGCGACTACATCAAGAAGCGTCTCCCGCAGCTCGCCGAAATGGTTCAAGCGCAGTGGGCTCCCGGAGCCGCGGCGGGAGGCGGATCGTCGGGAATGTCTTCTGGGATGTCGTCGGGAATGTCCTCGTCCGGCATGTCGGGAAGTCGCGGGATGTCGGGGAGCGGCAGCATGACGGGCGGCTCGGGGAGCGGCAGCCTTCCGGGTGGCGGCAGCAGCGGCTCGTTCGGCCCGCCGATGGGCTCCGGCGGAAGCTCGGCCGCGGGCGGGACCTCCGACGATCGCCCGCCGGTCGTGAACTGGAATCCGGCCAACCAGGGCTACTGGTTCGGCAAGACGACCGTCTTCACCGGCCGCAACGGCAACACCTCGCCGACCAACGTCCCGACGACGCACCAGGTGATGTACCTCCAGGAGGACCTCTGGGTGCTCGAGGCGGTCTTCTCGGTGATCAAGGGAGTCAACGGCGACGCGGACGCGAACGATCTGGCGAACATCAAGACGATCGACCACATCCTGGTCGGTCCGAGCGCCGGTGAACTCGGCAAGATCTCGTCGCTCGACGAGACCGCGTCGGTCCCGTCCGGAATGGCCGGCGGCAACAGCCGCAACATGAGCATGGACATGATGAAGTCGATGTCCGGCTCGGGCGCCTCCAGTGGGGCCAATGCCAACAAGCCTGCTCCGAGTGCCGACCCGGCGCATCGTCGGTATGTCGATCGCGACTACAAGCTCCTGGAATCGACCGCGTTCCACTCGGCTCTGACCGCCAGCTCGCCGAGCGAGGCGTATCTGCAGGTCGCCAAGCGGATCCCGGTCCGCCTCGGCTTCCAGATGAAGGAAGCGGCGCTGATCGATCTGCTCGCCCAGTGCGCCAACTCGAATCCGCCGATCGAAGTTCGCCAGGTCCGCATCAATCGTCACAAGCCCGAAGCGGGAAGCGACGGTGAAGGGGGGAGCGGTTCGGGAGGTGGAGCGAATCCGGCCGGTGGGATGCCGGTGATGGCCGGTATGGGTGGCGGCGGCGCCTCGATGTCGCTCGGTGATCCGAGTCGTCGTGGTGGTCGCTCGAACCTGGTCGAGGCTCCGTCGGCCGACGTGATCGGCGTCGAGATCTACGGCGTCGTCTACATCTTCAATCCGGTGCCGGACGAGACCGATCCGAACGACATCCTGAAGCTCGCCAATCCCGAACCGGCCAACAACCAGGCGGCCGATCGGAGCCGCCCGGTCGTCCCGGTGACCGCCGGCTGATCCGTCCTCCGGTCGCTCGCTTCGCTTCGATCTTTCGGAGCGGGCGAGCGGCGATCGAACGCCCCCGAACCGACCTCACTCGCCCGACGATCGACTTGAAGTCAACAGGAGCTCGCAGGACATGGCGAAGCGCAAGATGAGCCTCGACAAGGATGCGATGAAGAACTTCTTCTTCCTTCACGGAGAGAAGCTCGGCGTCGGCGTGGCGATCGGCCTGATGGGCTTCTTCGTCTACAGCGGCCTGAATGCCACCGGTCTCGAAGACGGCAAGTCTCCCGAGGCACTGGTCGAGCTGGCGAACCGCAAGGACACCGAGGTCAAGAACTCGAAGTTCGAGTCGTTCGCGCCGGTCCGCACCGCCAAGGTCGATCTCATGACCGAGATCGAGAGCCAGTCGGTGATGGACGCCTCGACGTACATCGTCGGGCGAACGGGCGAGCCGTTGATGAAGCCGAAGACCTTCCGCCCCGATCCCGAACTGCGGATCGCGACCGATTCCGCTGTGGTCGGCGCGTTTGCGGCCGTCGCGCTCAACGCTCCTCCCAATCATGTCGAGAAGCTGCTCGAACTCCCGTTCGCTCCGGGTGAGGAAGGACCTCGTCGTCGCGAAGACGAGGACGAAGGACTCGGCGGCTTCGGCCCTCCGGGCGGTTTCCCCGGCTCCGGCTCGGGAAGCTCGCGAGGGAGCTCGCGCGGCAGCGGATTCCCGGGAAGCGGTTCGGGCGGGAGCGGATTCCCCGGCAGTGGTTCGGGGGGAAGCGGTTTCCCCGGTAGCGGTTCGGGCCTCGGCGGAGCCCCGGGTGCTCCGGGAGGCG
>DMPQ01000488.1:3810-12057 GCA_003455945.1 Planctomycetaceae bacterium | reverse complement strand
CCGGCTCGGGCAAGTCGGTCGCGGTCAACGCGATGGTGCTGAGCCTTCTCTACAAATCCAGCGCGCGCGACGTGCGGATGCTGATGATCGACCCCAAGATGGTCGAACTCAGCGGCTACGGTCGCCTGCCGCACCTGATGCATCCGGTCGTCACCGACATGAAGAAGGCCGAGGCGATCCTGGCGTGGGCGGTCGAGAAGATGGAGGAGCGCTACGCGCTGCTCGCCCGAGCCGGCGTGCGTCACATCGTCAGCTACAACCAGCTCGGCGAAGAAGAGCTGATGGAGCGACTCGATCCCGACAACGCCGAAGAGCGAGCCGCGATCCCGCTCAACCTTCCCTTCATCGTCATCGTCGCCGACGAGATGGCCGACCTGATGATGACCGCCGGCAAGGAGGTCGAGCAGCACATCATCCGTCTGGCGCAGAAGAGCCGAGCGGTCGGCATCCACCTGATCCTCGCCACGCAGAAGCCGACGGTCGACGTCATCACCGGTCTGATCAAGTCGAACCTGCCGGCGCGATTGGCGTTCCAGGTCGCGAGCCGAACCGACAGTCGCGTCGTGCTCGACGAGATGGGAGCCGACAAGCTGCTCGGCAACGGCGACATGCTCTTCCTGTGGCCCGGAACGAGCACGCTGCTGCGAGGGCAGGGGACCTACCTGAGCGACGACGAGATCGAATCGATCACCGAGTCGGTATCGAAGCACGGCCAGAACTTCGTGCACGAACTGGTCAACCTGAAGGTCGAGAAGCCGGGCGAGGAAACGACCGGGACCGACCGCTTCAAGAAGCGGGACGAGCTGTACGAATCGGCGATCGACTGCATCGTCCGCGAACAGCGCGGCAGCGTCTCGCTCCTGCAGCGCACCCTCGGCATCGGTTACGGCCGAGCGGCGCGACTGATCGACTTCATGTGCGAAGACGGCATCGTCGGTCCCTACAACGGCTCTCAGGCGCGCGAGATCCTGCTGACGCTCGACGAATGGGAACGGATGCAGGCGGCCGGCGGAGACGCTCCGGCTCCGGCAGCAACGAACTCGGGAAGCGGCGGAGGCGCGGCGTCGGGGAGCGGAGCGGCGAAGCGCAATCGGATCGTGATGGAAGCCGAGGAAGCGGACGACGAGGAGGAGGACGAGGAGACCGACGCGTTCGCCGACGAGGACTCGGACGACGAGGAACTGCCGGAGGAGACGGTCGACGAAGCGGAGGACGAGGACGAAGCGTCGGAAGAGGAAGAGGAGTACGACGAGGAAGAGGAAGCGTCGGACGAGGACGAGTCGGCGGAGGACGAGGAGGACGAGGTCGAGGCGGAAGCGAGCGACGACGAAGCGGACGAGGAAGCTCCCGCCCCCGGCTCGCGTCTGGGAGCGACTCGGTTCCGCCCCAGTCGCAACTGATCCAGCGCTGTTGTGCACGTCATCGTAGTGCGACCGACCCCGGTCGCACGGTCCGATCGTGGGCCCGGCCACTCCNNTCGGAGAGCCCGGGGCCACGTGCGACCGACCCCAGTCGTACTGAATCGAAGTCGCACGGCCGCGCGTCGGGGACGACGCGGGCCCACGCCGGGCCTACGCCGTCCGGCCTTTCGCCGAAGTGACGGCTCCGCCATCCTTGACCGGTTTCCGGCCCCTCCGTATCGTGATGGCTCGATCCGTTCGCCTATTCCCTGCCGCAGCCGAATCCAGCCGCGATGTCTTGCGTCCTGACCAATTCCGCTCCCCTCGTTCCACGCCTTGCGGCGTTCGATGCGGGATCGTTGCGGTCGCTCGGGACGTGCGGCAACGTCGATCGTTCGGGGATTCGGAACGTCATTCGGCCGATCATTTCGATCGTCGCCGGTGCGGCGGCTTCCGGGTAGGGCGAACGGTCTGCCGTCCGCATTCGATACGACCCCGGGATCCGCCGCAGGTTCCCGGGGTCTTTTCGTTCCGGGACCGAACGACGTCTCCCCGCGGCCCGCGCGCGATCGACCTCGCCGCTCGCCGCGCCCCTTTCGCTCAGGATTCCGTGACGCGATGAAGACGATCCAGATCTACGACACGACGCTCCGCGACGGCGCTCAGGGGGAAGGCGTCAGCTTTTCGCTGTTCGACAAGCTGCAGATCGCCAAGCGACTGGACGAGATCGGCGTCGACGTGATCGAAGGGGGTTACCCGCTGAGCAACGAGAAGGACGCCGACTTCTTCCGCAAGATCGCCGGCGAATCCCTCTCGCATGCCGTCGTGACCGCCTTCGGCATGACTCGGCGGCGCGGCATGAGTCCGGCCGAGGATCCCGGCATGCAGGCGCTGCTGCGAGCCGAGACGGCGGCGTGCACGATCGTCGGCAAGACCTGGGACTACCACGTGCTCGAAGTCCTTCGCGTCTCGCTCGACGAGAACGTCGCGATGATCGCCGAGACGATCGAGTACCTGGTGGCTCAGGGGCGACGCGTCTTCTACGACGCCGAACACTTCTTCGACGGCTGGCGAGCCAACCCGACCTATGCGGCGAGCACGATCCGTGCAGCGGCGCAGGCCGGCGCCGAACTGGTCGTCTGCTGCGACACCAACGGCGGCACCCTCCCCGACGAGCTGACGGCAATCCTCGGCCAGGCTCAGGCCGCACTCGCCGAGACACGCGTCGGAGTCGGCATCCATTGCCATAACGACTGCGAGCTGGCGGTCGCCAACTCGCTCGCCGCGGTCGATGCCGGCGCGGTGCAGGTGCAGGGGACGATCAACGGGATCGGCGAACGCTGCGGCAACGCCGATCTGATCTCGATCATCGCCAACCTGGCGCTCAAGAAGAAGGGGTACCGAGTCCTGCGCGAAGGGTCGCTCGAGCACCTGACCGAGCTGTCGCGGTTCGTCTACGAGACGGCGAACTTCAATCTGCGCCCCGGTCAGCCGTTCGTCGGCCAGAGCGCCTTTGCGCACAAGGGAGGGATGCATGTCCACGCGGTCGCCCGCGCGGCCGACACCTACGAGCACATCGCTCCCGAAAAGGTCGGCAACGAGCGGCGGATCCTGGTGAGCGAGCTCTCCGGGCGTTCGAACATCGCCAGCGCGACGGCGAAGTTCCGACTGGATCAGGACCGAGCCGTTCAGGAGCGGATCCTCGACGAAGTGGTGAAGCTCGAGAATCGCGGGTATCAGTTCGAAGCGGCCGAGGCGAGCTTCGATCTGCTGGTGCGCCGCTGTGCCGGCTCGTTCCGCCCGCACTTCAAGCGCCTGAAGTACCACGTCGAAGTCGGCTCGCACGAAGACGGCTCGGTCGTCACCGAGGGGACGGTCAAGGTGCAGGTCGGCGACAGTGTCCGGCATGAGGTGTCGGAAGGGGACGGCCCGGTCAACGCGCTCGACGGCGCGCTCCGCAAGGCGCTCGGCGATCTCTTTCCGAAACTCCGCTCGATGCGACTGGTCGACTACAAGGTGCGCGTCGTGAACAGCGAAGCGGGGACCGCCGCCCGCATCCGCGTCTCGATCGAAAGCGCCGACGATCACGATCTGTGGGGAACGATCGGCGTCAGCGAAAACATCATCGAGGCGAGCTGGCTGGCACTGGTCGACGCCATCGAATACAAGCTCCATAAGGACGAAGACGCCGTCGCCGCGGGAAAGGGCTGACCGCGCCCCGCGACTCGACGAGCGGCGCCGTACGACGCACGGCGCCGCATGCGATCCCCGGCGCCGCTGACGTCGCTCGGCTCGTCGAAACCGGGTCCCCGCTCTCGCGTCCGTTCCCGCACGCTCCCGGCCCTCCTGCCGACATTCCGGAACCGCCCGCATGAATCCGTCCGCCGACGACTATCCGAATCGATTCGACTTCGCCGAGGCGCAGCCGCGACTCTACAAGTACTGGCAGGAGCACGGCTGGTTCCATGCGGATCCGACCAGCTCGAAGCCGCCGTTCACGATCGTCATTCCGCCGCCGAACGTGACCGGAGCGCTCCACCTGGGGCACGCCCTCAACAACTCGCTGCAGGACATCCTGATCCGCTTCCGACGGATGCAGGGCTTCGAGACGCTCTGGATGCCGGGGACCGATCACGCGGGGATCGCGACTCAGGCGGTCGTCGAGAAGCGGCTGAAGGAAGAGGAAGGGAAGACGCGCCACGATCTGGGGCGCGAGGCATTGGTCGAGCGGATCTGGCGCTGGAAGGACGAATACGAGAAGCGGATTCTCGGTCAGCTGGCGCGGATGGGAGCGAGCTGCGATTGGGAGCGAACGCGCTTCACGCTCGACGAGACCTGTGCCCGCGCGGTTCGCGCGACCTTCTTCGACCTGTTCGCCAAGGAGCTGATCTATCGCGGCAAGCGACTGGTCAGNNTTCAACTGGGACACCTTCCTGCAGACTGCCGTCAGCGACGACGAGGTCTTTCAGGAGACGGTGAAGGGGCACTTCTGGCACCTTCGGTATCCGGTGATCGATCCGCGCCCCGGGGAGCCGACCGAGGTGATCGTCGCCACGACTCGCCCCGAGACGCTGTTGGGAGATACGGCGGTCGCCGTCCATCCCGATCCGGCCGCCGCGTTCGATGCGGTCCGAGTCGATCTGGAAGAGCGGCTGGCGAAGAGCAACGAAAAGGATCGCGCCGCGCTGCGGCAGGAGCTCGAGGCGCTCGCCGAGCGGCGCAGCGCGATGCTGCCGCAACTCGAATTGCTGGCACGCATGGCTCGCGACGGCCGTCAGGTCCGGCTGCCANNGGCTGCGTCAAGATCACGCCGGCTCACGACCCGAACGACTATGAGGTCGGCAAGCGGCAGCAGCTGCCGATGATCAACATCCTGAACGCCGACGGCACGCTCAACGCGGCGGCCGGACCGTACGAAGGGCTGTCGATCCGCGACGCGCGAAAGCGAGTCGTTGCGGATGTCGAGACAGCCGGGCTGCTGGAGCGGGTCGAGGATCGAGAGATCGAGCTCCCGCACTCGGATCGTTCCAAGACGCCGATCGAGCCGTACCTGGCGGATCAGTGGTTCGTCCGGATGGACTCGCTTGCGCAGAGCGCGATGGATGCGGTGACCGACGGTCGCGTGACGATCCATCCGCCCCGTTACGCCAAGGGCTATCTCGACTGGCTCGGCGAAAAGCGGGACTGGCCCGTCAGCCGGCAGCTCTGGTGGGGGCACCGGATTCCGGTCTGGAGTCGGACCTGGAGCGACGATCTGGCGCGCGAACAGGCCGCCGCGGCTCGCGAAGAGATCGTTCGCGTGCTCGACGGTCTGCCGGGAATCGCGGTGCAGTCCGAGGCGAGCGACGAGGGGGAGCGACAGGTCGTGCACGTCTGCGTGCGCGACGAGGACTCGCCGGCCGTCGCGCTGCTCGAGCGTGCCGGCTTCGTCCGTTCNNGCGAGCGTGCCGGCTTCGTCCGCGCCGACGACGTGCTCGATACCTGGTTCAGCTCGGCGCTCTGGCCTCATTCGACGCTCGGCTGGCCCGAAGCGACCGCCGAACTCGCTCGCTTCTATCCGACCAGCGTGCTGATCACCAGTCGCGACATCATCACGCTGTGGGTCGCGCGAATGGTGCTGATGGGGCTGAACAACGTCGGCGAGGTTCCGTTCCGAGACGTCTTCATCCACCCGAAGATCCTCGACGGCTTCGGCGAGACGATGAGCAAGAGCAAGGGGAACGGAATCGATCCGCTGGACGTCATCGACAAGTTCGGCGCCGATGCGCTCCGCTACGGCATGGCCTACCTGACGACCGAGACGCAGGATGTCCGGATGCCGGTGACGTTCGAGTGCCCGCACTGTCAGGCCTCGATCGAACAGACCAAGAAGAACCGCGAGCTCCCTCGCATCGAATGCCCGAAGTGCCGCCAGCCGTTCGGCACGCAGTGGGCGCGCAGCGACGCCGACCGGGCGCTGACGCGCGGGGCGGTGCTCAGCGAGCGGTTCGAGGTGGCTCGCAACTTCACCAACAAGCTCTGGAATGCCGCTCGGTTCGCGATCCTGAACCTGGAGGGATTCGAGCCGGCGCCGGTCGATGTCTCGTCCCTGCCGCTCGAAGATCGCTGGATCCTGTCGCGCGCGGCGGCGGTGACCGAAACGGTGACGACGTCGCTCGAACGATTCGCCTACGGCGACGCCGCTCGGGCGCTCTACGAGTTCGCCTGGGACGACTTCTGCAGCTGCTACGTCGAGATCCTGAAGGACCGTTTCGCCGATCCGGCGTCTCGCCCCGTCGCACAGCGAGTCATGGCGCACGTGCTCGACACGCTGCTGCGTCTGTTGCATCCGATCAAGCCCTTCCTGACCGAAGAGATCTGGCAGCGACTGAGCCAATGGGCTCCGGTCCGCGGCCTGGTCCCGACTCGGGCGAGCGAATGCGTGATGATCGCCGCTTGGCCCGAAGTCGATCCGGCGCATCGGGACGAGCTGACGGAGAGTCGGTTCGCGAGGTTTCTGGCGGTGCTCGGTCAGCTGCGCGAGATCCGAAGCGTCCGGAATCTGCCGCCGCGAGCGGACATCGAGTTCACCGCGCGATGCGATGCTCCGACGGCCGAGCTGCTGGCTCCGATGGCGCCGTACTTCGCGTCGATGGCTCGCGCGACCTGTCGCGGCTGGGGGCCGGTCGTCGACATTCCCAAGCCGAACGCGACCGGTGCGCTGCCGGGCATCGAACTGTTCGTCGACCTGAAGGACTTCATCGACGAAGGGGCGGAACGCGAGCGGTTGGGGAAGGAGCGCGAGCGACTGGAAGGGTTCGTGCGCAGCAAGGAGCAGAAGCTCGGCAACGAGAGTTTCGTCGCTCGTGCTCCCGCCGATGTCGTGCAGCGCGAACGCGAACAGCTCGAACAGCTCCGCGATCAGCTCCGCACCGTCGAACAGGCTCTGGCGGAACTCGGCTGAAGCGATCACGATGAGCGGCCGAGCCGATCGGAGCTGCTGTCCGCCCGAGTCGGCCGATTCGAGTCCGACTCTTCCGCGAGACCGCTCATGCGTCGATCGTTCCTGCTGGCCGTCGCGGCCTGTCTGTGTCTGGTATCGTCCGGTCCGATCGGCTTGGCCTCGCTGCGGGCGAGCGACGACGGCGACGGAGCGCTCCGCGATCTGCGCGCATGGATTGCCGAGCCCGAGGCGGAGCGGGCTCCGTTGGCCGAGCAGGCGTTCGCGGCGGTCGCGCTCGATCGATCTCAGGCCGAAGCGGCCGCGAAGCTGCTGATCGACGACCACGCGGCTCGGCGACGCGCCGCCCTTCCCGACGGCTTGGCGAGCGGCGAGCTGACGGTCGACGGCGTGACGATGAAGTTCGCCTACCGGAAGTTCGGCGAGCCGACCGCGACGGGGCGAAGCCTGTACCTGTCGATGCACGGCGGCGGCGGGGCTCCGGCGCGCGTCAACGACGGTCAGTGGGAGAACCAGAAGCGGCTCTACGAGCCGGCCGAGGGGGTCTATCTGGCGCCGCGGGCTCCTGGGAACACCTGGGACCTCTGGCATCAGGGGCACATCGATCCGCTCTTCGATCGTCTGATCGCCGACCTGATCGTCGTCGAAGGAGTCGATCCGAATCGGGTCTATCTGATGGGCTATTCGGCCGGCGGTGATGGCGTCTATCAGCTCGCGCCGCGCATGGCCGATCGCTTCGCCGCCGCCGCGATGATGGCCGGACATCCGAACGAGACGTCGCCGCTGGGGCTGCGGAATCTG
Source organism: Planctomycetaceae bacterium (assembly GCA_003455945.1). Lineage (GTDB taxonomy): Bacteria > Planctomycetota > Planctomycetia > Pirellulales > Pirellulaceae > UBA11682. The sequence continues at coordinate 4,416 of DMPQ01000488.1, read as the reverse complement.
CCGTTCGCGATCTACTGCGGCGGCCGCGATTCGGCCTATGACCGGAACAAGATCGCCGAGCAGTGGGGCAAGACGCTCGACGAACTGGCGGCGGCCGACGAAGGGGGCTATCCGCATCGGACGGTGATCTATCCCGACAAGGGGCACTGGATGGATCGCGAGGATGCCGAAGCGCTCCCGTGGATGGCTCAGCAGGTCCGCAACCTGCGTCCCGATCGAGTCGTCTGGAAGCAGGACGACGTGATCGGCACCCGCTTCTACTGGCTAGAGATGTCGGCCGAAGCGGGAGCCGATCGGACGCTGGTCGACGTGCGCCGTGAGGGAGGGACGTTCGTCGTCGAGCGAGCGAGCAAGAGTCTGGAACTGACGATCCGCCTGGACGACTCGATGACCGACCTCGACGCCCCGATCAAGGTGATCGAAGGGGACACGGTGCTGTTCGAAGGCAAGGCAAACCGGACGATCGCCACCTTGGCCAAGACGCTCGAAGAACGCGGCGATCCGACCGGCCTGTTCAGCGCCGAAGTCCGAGTCACGATCGAACCGCGAAGGGAAGAGTGATCGGCGTCGTGATCACCGTCGTGATCACCGTAGTGCGACCGACCC
>DMPQ01000488.1:0-3696 GCA_003455945.1 Planctomycetaceae bacterium | reverse complement strand
GCTCGTCCCGAGCCGAGGGCGTGAGACAGCGACGCGGCTCACGTTTCGGCGCTCCTCGAACACCCGAAGTCGCTCGGCCGCGCGTCGGGGACGACGCGGGCCCACGTAGGGCCGACGCGATTCAAGTGAGCCCGGGGCCACTCAGGGCACCAGCCGGTTACTCGAGCGAGCGGACGAACTCGTCGATCGCGCGGCAGAGATCCGGTGCGTCGAGATCGCGCGGCAGCGGATGAGCCGACCGATTCGCCTCGAAGCGAACCTTGCGAGGCGCCTCGACCCGTTCGTACCAACGCTCGGTCGCGACCGGATCGACGACGACGTCATCCGGCACGACGGCGACCATCAGCGGTACGTCCAGCTTGTCCGAATCGGCGGCGTTGCGATCGATCAGGCCGATCGTCTGAGCGATGACGCGACGCGGGGTGAACGGAGTCCGATACGGGTAAGGTTCATCGTCGGGGTCCTTCGTCTCGACGCCGAACGGGCTGGCGGTCGCCGGGACGAAGACCAGAATCGACTCCGCGATCCGTTGCCAGACTCGGATCGGCAACAGCGGACTTCGCGTTTCCGAAACGTCGATCGCCGGCGCGACCAACACGACTCCCTCCAGTCGATCGCCGACATCGAGCGCCGTCCGCAGCGACAGGGCTCCGCCCAGCGAGTGCCCGACCAGCACGACGCGATGGCCCGCCTCGCGAAGGCGATCGATCTCTCGGCGAATCTCGGCGAGCCATTCGTCGGTCGTCGGGCGTCCGTACTGCGCGTGCCGCTCGGCGAACCCCGGCAGTCGCATCGCGCGGCAGAGATAGCCTCGGGCAACGAGCTCCGGGGTCATCCGATCCCAGGTGCGCGGGGAATCGTTGAACCCGTGAACCAGCAGCAACGCCGTCTCCCCTTCGCCCGTCGTCCGCGCGAGGCAATCGGCTCGCACGCCGTCGGCATCGAAGGTCCATGTCGATTCGAGCGCCACGATCCCTCGATCGGCGCGTATCGCGTAGGCGATATCGCCCAGCAGCAGCACGGCGTAGAGCGACAACAGGAACCAGGCGAGTCGAACTCGACCGGTTGACCACTTCCCGTCGCTCGTCGATTCCGGTGAAGTCATCGGGATTCCCTGGTCGGCTATCGCGAGACGAGTCACTCGGCCAGCAGTCGATCGATCTCGCCGCGCAGCTCGCCGATCCGGTGCGCGGTCGCGACGAGTTTCCCTTCGCGATCGAGCAGCATCATCGTCGGGATCGCTCGAACGCCGAGCGTCTGAGCGGTCTGCTGCGCCTCGGCACCGGCGAGCGTGACCCAAGGGAGCGGCTCTTCCGCCAGGAAGTTCGTCAGCGCCTCGGCATCCTGATCGATGCTGACTCCGATGACGTCGAAGCCGCGATCGGCCAGCTCGGCATGCGTCTGCAGGACGTTCGGCAGTTCCTTGCGACAGGGGCCGCACCAGGTCGCCCAGAAGTCGACGACGACGACCTTGCCGCGATACGGTGCCGGATCGAACGGAAGGCCGTCGTGAGTCGTTCCGGCGATCTCGATCGGAGTTCCGACCGCAGGACCGGCGGCAGCCGCGCCGCTCGCTCCGTCTCCGGCGATCCGCTTGCCGTACGCGACCAGCTGTCGATCCTTCGACTTGGCGAAGAGCTCGCCGAACGCGGCGAACCAGACTTCGCGTTCGGCCGCGACCTGCTTCGGATCGTCGCCCGACAGATCGTTGACGACCGCGATCGACGCCGACGCGAGGCGCAGATGGCGCGTTTCGAGCTTCCGATCGGTGAAGAAGTTCTTCAGCTTCTCGAGCAACGCGACTCGCGCCGCCAGATCGAGCGATTCGTCCGCCGCCAGCGTCTCGTCTTCCAGACGCAGGAACGCCACCTCGTCGCTCACCTTCGGATCGTCGACCGCCGCAACCGAGTCGAGCGCCGCGACCAGTCGCTCCTGAAGCTCGTCATCGTCGACCGCCGCGCGATGCAGCGCTCCGAGCTTCTCGAGTGCCGCGATCCGGCGATGAGCGGGGCGAGCCGCCGGGTCGGCCAGAATCCGATCGGCCGCATCGACGACCGCCTCGACCAGCCCGCTTCGGTTGAGCAGCGAGCGCGGCTTGTCCTCGAGATCGAGCAGGAAGTCGACCAGTTCGTCGGTCGAGGCATCGGCCGGTGCGAGGTACGGATTCGTCGAGTCCTCCTCGGCCTGATCGTCCTGCACGGCCGGGTCCTGCGAACCGTCGGACCGGACCGAGATCCAATGCCAACCGCTCGGCTCCGGCCGGGGCTCGGTCTTGGGCACGCGACGACTCATGCCATCGTCCGTTCCGGTCGGTGGATCGGTCGGAGCGGCTTCGGCCGGCGCCTCTCCCGCACCCTCACCGTCCGCCGGCGCGGCCCCCTCCTGGCGAGCACCGGGAGGTCCCGGATCGGCGGGCAGGAGCGACGGATCGACACCGAGCAGCGTCCCGACGCGACGCTCGAGTTCGTCGCGGAACCTGTACAGGTGCATCTCGACGATGTTGCCGTCGCGATCGACGAGCAGGTTGAAGGGAGCGGCCGCGAGGCCGACCTGCTGAGCCATCGGAGAATCGAGACCGACGCGATCGGGGTTGTCGGTGACGACGTTCTCCCAGGTGACCGGATTGTTGCGAAGCAGCTGTCGCGCCACGACGACGTTGTCGTCGACGTTGACGCCGACCACTTCGAACCCGAGGTCGCGGTACTTCTGGTGCAGATCGACCATCGTCGTGAACTCGCCGAGCGAGTTCCCCCACGACGACGCCCAGAAGGCGACGAGCACCACCTTGCCGCGATAGCGCGACCAGTCGAAGTCCCCTCCCGAAATCAGCTTGCCGGTCAACGGCAACGGCTTGCCGATCAGATTCAGTCGCACGTCGGCCTTGCGAGCGGCATTGCCGGCCATCGTCTGGGCGAGCGTATCGTCGGTCGCTCCGGCCAGTCGCTCGACCAAAGCGTAGATCGCCTTCGCCTGTTCGTAGCGATGCGTCACTTCGCAGACGAGAGCCGCATCGAGAGCGGCCTCGACCAGAAACGGCGTCGGCTTCCGTTCGGTCAGCAGCTGGCCGGTCAGTTCGACCAATCGCTCCGGGGCTCCCGGAACGTCGTCGAAGACGGCCGAGCGCGCCTGATCGAAATCGAGTTGAGCCATGTGGAGCTGATCGAGAAACGCATTCCCGACGCTCCGCAGATCCTCGTTGCGGCTGTCGATCAGGACCGGCGCGAGGGTCGACAGCAACCGACGTCCTCGTTCGCGCTCGCCGATCTGGAACATGTCCTGCACGATCATCTGGATCGGCTGAACGATGTCGGCGCCGATGCCGGGCGTCCGAACGAGGGCCAGCATCTCGCGCTCCAGCGCCTCGAACGTCGTGTCGTCAGGCTGGCGGCGGAACTGAACCAGGCGGAACTCGATCGAACCGGCGACGGCGAAGAGCGCGACCTGCGGATTCGGATCGCTTCGCAGCTGTTCGAGCAACGACAGGTAGGTCGCCTCATGTCGATCCGGCGCGACGCTCGCCAGCCCGCGAAGCAGTCCCGCCTTCTGCTGAGTCATCTGCACGCGAAGCGTCTCGTCGAGCCCCGGGACGAGCGCCCGATCGAACGCGGCGAGCATCACCTCCTGGATCTTCACCTGCTCTTCGACCGTGGCGGCCGAGCGGGCTCGCGCATCCATCCGCCGCAGAAACGCGAGCAG
>DMPQ01000144.1 GCA_003455945.1 Planctomycetaceae bacterium | reverse complement strand
CAGGTCTGGAATCCGATCGTCGTCTTTCCGTTCGTCGTCGCCTTTCTGATGACGATCTCGTTCCCGCTGTACTGGCTCTCGTTCCCGCTCCTGGTCCTCGCCGCCTTCGTGCCGGCGACGGTCTATGCGGTGCAGCGGAACGGNNGCCCCTCCCCCGCCGCTCCCGCAGGACATGGGGCCGGCCGTCGAGTTCAAGCCGGCAGCGACGATCGGCTCGGAAGCTCAGGCGACGCTGATTCTCGTCCGTCAGAATCCCGCCTACCCGGCGCTCAAGGGATTGGTCGCCGACGCGATTGCCCGACGTTCCGATCAGGTCCTGCTCGACTACACGGCCGAACAGGTCGGAGTCCGTTATCAGGTCGACGGTCTCTGGCACGACATGCCTCCGATGGATCGCCCGACCGGCGACGCGATCCTGCACGCGCTCAAGCTGCTCGCGAAACTCGATCCCGACGATCGACGCGGTCGGCAATCGGGCGGACTCGGCATCTCGACTCCCGGCAAGAAGTTCCGCGCCGAGCTGGCGACGCAAGGAGTCGCGACCGGCGAACGCTGCCTGCTGAAGTTCGTCGCCGAGCGGAAGGTGAAGATGTCGCTTCACCAGCTCGGCATGCTCCCCGAGACCGAAAAGCGTCTCCGCACTCACCTGAATCGACCGGGCCTGGTCGTCTTCTCTTGCCTGCAGGGGGACGGCATGTCCTCCTCGTGGAATGCGGTGCTCGAGTCGGCCGACCGAGTCGTGAGGGATTTCGTCGGCGTCTATCCGACCGGGCATAACGACACGACGGTCGAGAACGTCGATCGGACGTTCTACGATCCGAAGAATCCGGCGTCGGCGGCCGAGACGCTTCGGACGCTGATGCTCAAGCAGCCCGAGGCGATCGTGCTTCCGGAGCCGAACGCCGGGAACCTGCTGACCAAGCTGATCGGCGAAGTGCTCGAGGAGCAGCGATTCCTGGTGACTCGGCTGCCCTCCCGGTCGAGCGCCGAGGCGATCGAGCAGCTGGCGGCGGCGACCGATCGCAAGGCGTTCGCCAAGGCGCTGACGGCGGTCGTCTATTCGCGTCTGATCCGGCGACTCTGCGATCAGTGCAAGCAGCCGTTCGCGCCGACCCCCGCGCTGCTCCAGCGACTCGGCATCCCTCCCGGAACGGTCGAAGTCCTGTTCCAGGAGTATCAGCCTCCGCCGCCCGAAGAACGGGTCGACGCCAAGGGACGACCGATCGAGATTCCGATCTGTTCGACCTGCGGCGGACTCGGCTACGTCGGCCGGATCGCGATCTTCGAACTGATGGAGATCGACGACTCGATCCGCGCCGCGATCATCACGCAGCAGAAGCCCGAGGCGATCCGCGTCGCGGCTCGCAAGGCCGGATGCACCTCGCTGCAGGACGAAGGGCTGAAGCTCGTCACGGCCGGCATCACCAGCCTTGCCGAACTGCAGCGAGTCCTGAAGCTCTGAGACGTTCGCCGAGCGATTCGTTCGTTCGGACGTTCGCGATCCCTGTCCGCCGTTTCCCGTTCGACCTCACTCCCGCGGCTTCGACGACACCATGGCGAAAGAAGCTCCCATCCCGCTCCCTCCGATCCAGTTCGTCGCCGGCGGAGCGACCGACGAGATCCGCGAGGCGAATCTCGAGGCGGTCCGGCCGAGTCCCGGGTTCGTCGACACCTGCTTCCTGCTCGCCGACGCGATCGTGCGTCGAGTCGAGCAGGTGCTGTTGGACTACACGCGCGAAGCGGTCTCGGTCCGCTATCGGATCGACGGCGTCTGGCACGAACTCCCGCCGCGGGACCGAGTCGCCGGCGATCTGCTCCTTGCGGCGCTCAAGAAGCTCGCGAACCTGGAGCCGATGGAGCGGCGGGCGCGGCAGCAAGGGAGCTTTCAGGCGCGATTCCAGCTCAAGAAGGTCCCGGTCCAGCTCACGACCCAGGGAGTCCGGACCGGAGAACGGGCGCTGCTGGCGCTCGAAGTCGCCGGGTCGAAGGTCGAGAAGTTCGAGCAGACCGAGATTCGCCCGAAGATGCTCGAGAAGCTGGGAGAACTGCTCCGCAGCGAGACCGGCCTCTTCCTGACCTCGACGCTCCCCGGCGACGGCAAGACGACGCTCTGGCGCTGCGTCCTGCACGCCTGCGACCGCTTCACGCGCGACTACTATTCGATCGAGGAAAAGTCGCGACGTGAACCCGAGGTGATCAACGTCGAGCCGGCGGTCTACTCGGTCGAGGCGGGCGAGACGCCGATGTCGCGGCTGCCGCAGGTCCTGCTCCGTCAGCCCGACGTTCTCTGCTTTCCCGACCTTCCCGACGGCGCGACCGTCGATACCTGTTCGGATCTGTCGCTCGACCAGCAGAAGCTCGTACTCGGCCACGTCCCCGCTCGCAGCGCGGTCGAGGCGTTGGTGCGGGTGATGGCGCTCAAGCCCGATCCGAAACGGTTCGCCAAGTCGGTGATGGGAGTGATCCATTCGCGCGTGCTGCGAAAGCTCTGTACGAACTGTCGCCAACCTTTCGAGCCGCCGGCGGATCTGCTGCTGAAGCTCGGACTCCGCCCCGGGCGCATCCGGACGTTCTATGACGAGTGGCGACCGCCACCGCCGGAACAGCTGGTCGACGCCAAGGGGAATCCGATCGAGGTGCCGATCTGCGGGCATTGCCACGGCGTCGGTTATCTCGGCCGGACCGCGGTCTATGAGCTGCTGGTGGTGACCGACGAGATCCGCCGCGCACTGCTCGACAAGCCGACGGTCCAGTCGGTGACCGCCGCCGCCCTCTCCGGCCCGACGCCGCACATCGGGCTCAAGGACGAAGGCTTGGTGCTGATCGCCAAGGGGACGACGAGCATCCAGGAGCTGCAACGCGTGCTCGCTCGCTAGACTCGTCCGAGCCCCCTTGGACGCACTTCCCCCTGTTCGCTCCGCCGACGACCTGAACCTCATCCGCCCCCGGACTGCCGAACGATGATCACCCTTCTGTTGCTGCTGGTCTTTCTGATCGTCGGGACCGTCTCGTGGTTCATGGGGCTCTGGTCGAACCTCGTGACGCTGATGGTCCTGCTGCTGGCCGGGCTGACGGCGACGAACTACTTCGAGCCGTTGGCGGCCTATCTGGACAAGCCGGTCGTCGGCGGCCCGGCGGCGATCGGGTCGATGGGGACGTATACCTACCTGCTCGACTTCGTCTGTTTCTGGGGGATCTTCCTGGTCGCGCTCCTGCTGCTGAGGGCGCTGACCGACTTCGCCTCGCGACACCGGATCGCGTTCGACTTCTGGACCGAGACGATCGGTCGATCGATCACGGCGATCTGGGTCGCCTGGGTCTTCGTGATGATCGCCGCCTTTTCGATCCAGCTCGCACCGCTCCCGAACGCCGTCGTTCAGGCGACTCCCGACTCGGGCATGTTTCTCGGCCTGGCTCCCGATCGGATGTGGATCGGGATGATGCAGAGTCGTTCGCGAGGGGCATTGGCTCGCGGCAAGTTCTCCGAGGCGTTGCGGCACCCGGATGATGCCGGGTCGAACGTCGAGCCGTTCGATTCGCAGGCCGACCTGGTCTATCGGTACTCGTCTCGACGAGCTGCCCTGGCTCAGCTCTCGTCGCTGCGAGTCGCCAGGAATTGAAAGCCGCCGGGGTCTCGCATCGCGGAGTCGGTTGCTTCGCACGCGGCACGAGACCGGGGAATCGACGAACCCCGGACGGCGCTCCCCCGTAGTCCCAAGGTTCGCCTTCTCGCCTCGCTCGTTCTTCCCACCGGTCCGGAACCGCTCGATGAACGCCGCTCCGAAGTACCACGACGAATCGATGCCGGAAGTCGAGGGCTATCGCCCGATGGACTTCGGAGGACTCGCGGCGATCGCCTTCGCTCTGCCGACGCCGATGGCGATCGTGGCGCCGATGGTCGCGCTGCTCGCGATCCCGGCGATCGGTTTCGGGCTTCGCTCGCAGTTCCGCTCGCGACGTGACGGAGCGGTCGGCATGCTGCCGAAGGTCGTGCGAGGCGCGATGGTCTTCGCCGCGTTCTTCGCGGCGTGGGGAGGGGTCTCGCATGTGACGATGCGTTCGCACCTGGAGTCGATCGCCTGCGAGCGGTTCGAGGAGTGGGTCGGTTATCTGGCTCGCGGCGAACGATTCGAAGCGTACGAGCTGCATCTGCAGTATCAGCGCCGACAGCTCCCCGGCGTCTCGCTCGAACAGCTCTACACGACCGACGTCGATCTCGAGATGGAAGAGATGATGATGCGGTCGAACAAGCCGGAGGACATCGTCCGGGCTCAGATGTCGCGGCCGACCTCGAACCCGAAGATGCAGTTCGAAGGCTTCTTCGCGAACGATCCGCTCAAGACGCTCGCCGAACGAGCGGCGGAGGGGCGGTTGATCTACGACGGCCTTCAGTCGGTCGAGTGGAGCGGCGCGGATGTCGATCTGGGGCTGCGTTACCACCTGTCCTACGATGATCCGAGCGGAACGCGCGAACTTCCCTTCGTCGTCTACATGCGGCGATCGAGGTACGAGGGGGGTGAGTACCACTGGATGGTCGACGAGCTCGCTCGCGTGACACGTTTGGAATAACCCCCGTTCGCCGTTTGGGGCGGTTTGGGGCCGGACCGACCGGCCATCGCCGTTCGGACCGATCGTCCGAGCGACCGCCGCGCGTGCGACTCGGCCGCGCTTGTCGGCTGCTCGGTCCAGCCACGTTACGTTCGGTCGGTCGACCGGCTCGTTGACACTCGCGACGGCCCCCTCGTAGAATCCCCGGTCCACCCAAGGCGTTTTGCCACGTGTTCCCAGGAGACCTGCGGATGTCCGACGTCGTCGAGTTCACCGACGCCAACTTCAAGTCCGAAGTCCTCGATTCGCCGATCCCGGTGGTGGTCGATTTTTGGGCCCCCTGGTGCGGCCCCTGCCGCCAGTTGGCTCCGGTGATTCACGAGTTGGCGAACGACAATGCCGGGACCGTGAAGGTCGGCAAGCTCGATACCGACCAGAACGGCCGGACGGCGATGACCTACGGCATCCAGAGCATCCCGACCATCATGGTCTTCAAGGGGGGCCAGGTCGTGCAGCGGACGATGGGCGTCCAGGCCAAGAGCAAGCTTCAGGGAATGATCGACGCCGCGAAGGGCTGAGTCATCCGGCGACGGTCCTCCGTTCTCGGAAGACCGGTGCCCGATTCGCCATTCCGGTGTTCGTCGTTCACGTCGTCGAGCCTCGCGAAACCTCACCCTTCTCGATCATCGGTCGAGAAGGGGAAGGAATCGGCGAGGCTTTTCGCGTTGATGGGGGGCGAGCCGCTTTGCTTCGGCGAAGGGGGACCGACCTGCCGGCGCATCGTGAGCGAGGTGGTGAGGCGAGCGATGGTGAGGCGAGGGCGGTGGTGCTGCGATCGGAGAGCGAAGTTCGGTTGAGGGACTTGTGGCTCGCCGCTATATTAGCCGCTCCTTCCGCCGAACCCTCCCAGCTTGTCTCGTCCGATCGGCTCCCGTTCCGAGTGAGCGGGCGGGCGAACCGACTGCGATCCTCGAGCTCCGAGTCGTCCGATGCCCCTCCCGCAACTCGACCGCATCCTGTCGATCGAGCCGGGGAAGTCGGTTCGAGGCGCGAAGTCGCTGTCGCTCGCCGAGGACTACCTGCAGGACCATTTCCCTCGGTTTCCCGTGATGCCGGGGGTACTGATGCTGGAGTCGCTCTTCCAGGCCGGCGCGTGGCTGCTGCGGGTCTCGGATGACTTCGCCAAGCCGCTGATCGAGTTGCGGGAAGCCAAGGGGATCAAGTACCAGGGCTTCGTCGCGCCGGGAGACCGCTTGGAGGTCGAGTTGTCGATCGCCAAGCAGGAGGGGGATCGGTTCGTGCTGAAGGGGAGCGGCTCGATCGACGGCCGGACCGCCGTAACGGGGCGTCTGGTGCTGGAGCGAGTCGAGTTGGCGACGGCGCGAGAAGCGTCGGGCCCTTACGAAAGTTACGTTCGCGAAGAGTTGCGACGGCAGTGGCGGTTGCTGGCCCCTCCGCCCGTCGCCTGACCTCGCCCCCTATCCTGACCTTCGATTTCCGCTATCGTGGGCGTTTCGAGATCGTCAGGCGAGATCGCGAGAACCTTTGGGAGATTGGTCGTATGGCTCCGTCGCAGGAAGAGGTATTCGAGAAGGTCAAGGACGCCCTGGTCGCAGCGCTCGGCGCCGACGAGGATGACGTGACCCCTGAGGCGACGATGGTCGGCGACCTCGGTGCCGAGTCGATCGACTTTCTCGATATCGTCTTCAAGCTCGAGAAGGCCTTCAACATCCAGATCCCGCGCGAAGAGCTCTTCCCGGACGACATTCTGACGAGCTCGACCTACGTGACCGACGGCCGAGTCACCGCGGAAGGGCTCGCCAAGCTCAAGGAGCGGATGCCCTTCGCCGACCTGAGCGGCTTCTCGAAGAACCCGCTCGTGCAGGATTTCGCCAACCTGCTGACGGTCAACGATCTCTGCCGATACGTGGCCACCAAGCTTCGCTGATTCCAGCGGGCGACTCGGCGGTCGCCTGCCCCGAGCCCCGGATGCGACTGGACGATGCGCTGGTTCTGGATCGATCGATTCGTCGAATTCACGGCGGCGACGCGAGCCGTCGCCGTCAAATGCGTCTCGCTCTCCGAGCCGCATGTGGTCGACTACGTTCCCGGTCTGCCTCAGCTCCCCAACTCGCTGATCGTCGAGGGGCTGGCTCAGACCGGAGGCCTGCTGGTCAGTCAGACGACCGACTTTCGCGGGCGAGTCGTGTTGGCCAAGGTCGGTCAGGCGACGTTCCATGCCCCCTCGCTTCCGGGCGAGCGATTGGTCTACACGGTCGAGATCCAATCGCTGCAGGGTGAGGGAGCGGTGGTTGCCGGTCGCTGTGAGGTGGACGGCGCAGTGCGAGCCGAGGTCGAGCTCACCTTCGCGATCCTCGACGACCGATTCGCCGGCGTCGAGCTGTTCGAGCCGGCGGCGTTTCTGAGACTGCTGCGGTCGCTACACTTGTTCCACGTCGGGCGGACCGTCGCGGGAGACCCGGTGCTCGTGCCCGAGCATCTGGTTGCCGCCGAGCGGGCCTCGGGACTGATCGACGATCGAAACGTTTCGGCGTCGACCTGATCCGATCGTCCGCCGCACTTCGGTCCGGCGACGATGCCGCCCACGATCGGTGACGGCGAGCGGCCGGCGCAGGTCGACCTTCGGGCGATCGTGACGCGGGGCGTGCACCGAACGAGTCGGTGGAGATCACCGTAGCCGAGTGCTTTCGAGCCGCGACGAGGACGACGAACGAGTCCCGAGCGGCATGTCTGAGGGGAGTGGGAGCGAGATGAAGCGTCGCGTCGTGATCACCGGCATCGGCTGCATCAATCCGATGGGGAACGACGTCGAGACGATGTGGCAGGGACTCCGCGAAGGACGTTCCGGCGTCGGGCTGACGACGATCTTCGATGCGAGCCGCTTTCCGACGCGGATCTCGGCCGAGATCCGCAACTGGCGTCTCGAGGATCAGGTCGACGATCCCGAGCGATGGCGGTTCTGCGGACGCCATACCCGCTTCGCGGTCGGCGCCGCACTGCAGGCCTTCAACGCGTCGGGAGTCGGTGACTCGATCGTCGATCCGACGCGCTTCGGCATCTATCTGGGGAGCGGCGAGGGGAACCAGGACTTCCTGTCGTTCACTCACATGATGACCTCGGCGCTCGCCGCCGACGGTTCGCTCGACCTGTCCGAGTTCACCCGAGTCGGGCTCGAGACGCTCAACCCGATCCTCGAACTCGAGCAGGAACCGAACATGCCGGCGAGTCATCTCGCCGGGCTGTTCGACGCTCAGGGCCCGAACGTCAACTGCCTGACCGCCTGTGCGGCGTCGAGTCAGGCGATCGGCGAGGCGACCGAGATCATCCGCCGCGGCGACGCCGACGTGATGCTCTCGGGCGGGACCCACAGCATGATCCATCCGTTCGGCGTCACCGGGTTCAATCTGCTCACCGCACTGTCGAGCGGACGGAACGACGAACCGACCCGCGCCTCGCGCCCCTTCGATCGGCTGCGCGACGGTTTCGTGCTGGGCGAAGGAAGTTCGATGCTGGTGCTCGAGGAGCTGGAACACGCGCGGCGCCGCGGCGCACCGATTCTCGGCGAGATTCTCGGATACGGCTCGACCGCCGACGCCTACCGGATCACCGACATCCATCCGGAAGGTCGCGGTGCGATCGGCTGCATGCGGATGGCGCTTGCCGATGCCGGCCTCTCGGCCGACGACATCGACTACGTCAACGCTCACGGAACCAGCACGCAGGTCAACGACAAGGTCGAGACGCGGGCCTGCAAGGAAGTCTTCGGCGCTCGGGCCAAGCAGGTCCCGGTCTCGAGCACCAAGAGCATGATGGGGCATCTGATCGCCGCGGCCGGAGCGACCGAGCTGATCGTCTGTCTTCAGGCGATCCGCGACGGGGTCCTGCCTCCGACGATCAACTACGAGAACCCCGACCCGGAATGCGATCTGGACGTCATTCCGAACGTCGCTCGCGAAGGTTCGGTCCGCTATGCCCTGAACAACAGCTTCGGCTTCGGCGGACAGAACATCACGCTGATCGTCGGCCGGTTCGACGGCTGAAACGGTTCTGCGTGAACCGATCACGAAACGACGCGAGGCCGTGTTCCGGACCCGGAACACGGCCTCGTCGCCTCAAGTCTCGTCTCGACTCCGCATGGCGAGACCGGTTCGAGCGGCCTCATGCGGGGCGTCGTCGCTCGCCCCGTCCGGTCGCTCAGCGACCGATCGTCGGCGGGTTGTCGACCAGGAAGTCGCGAGGAGCTCGCGTCGTGTAGTACGGGTANNGACGGCTCGGTGTACGGCGTCCCTTCGGTTGCGCCGCCGAAGGGGAGACCGCAGCGACCGCAGTTGCCGCCGAGCCGACCGCGAAGGCCGCAGCCGCCGCAGGCGCCGACGCCGCCGAGTGCTCGGCCGCGAATCGCGCTCAGCAGACCGCCATGACCGATCCCGGTCCCGCACGGCTGCGAGGTGGCGAACGCGTGTCCGGCGAAGCCACCCTGAGCCAATCGAGTCCGGCTCAATCCCGAGCAGGGATCGCACGCCGAACCGCGGCAGGCAGGGCCGCACGACGAGCCGCAGCCGCCGCCGCGAATCGTCTGGCAACCGGTAGCGCAGAGACAAAGCACTGCGAACGCAACGGGAACGAGCGCCGCGGGTCGCATGGTCGGATCCTTCCGAAAGATGGCTGGGTCGAGTGCGGGACGGCGACGAAGCTCGCCCGCCTGTCGGTCGCGAGATGACGCTGGGCCATGCCGCTTCGGAACGCAACGACGCCGTTCTTGCGACGGCGGATTGCGAACGATCGCCGAGTCGTGTGCGAGCTTGCGGACTCGCAGTTCTCGACGGACCGAGCCGCCAGGGCGAGCGGACGGCCTCCTCCTGAGATGACCGCTCGCTCGTCGAGCATCGCGACGGGACCTGATGAGGCCCGATCGACGACCGCTCCTTGACGGCTGAGTTGAACATCGGCGGAGCGTCGGGAAGAATTGAGGGATTCGATACGATCGACACCGCTCGATCGGGATCGAGCCCTCAGCGCCTCTGTCCCAGGCGAGTCATGCCCCCGCAAACTCGACCGAACTCCCCTCCCCCTCCATCCCGCTTCCGCTTCTCGATCGGAGCGCTGCTGCTGGCCGTCACGCTCCTGGCGGTGCCGATCGCCGGAGGGGCGTATCTCTGGAGCGCGGCGCGCGGGAACGCGATGAGCCGCGGTCTGTTCTTCGCCGTGGTCCTCATCGCGCCGCTCGGAGCCGGCCTCGCCATTGCCCTGCTCCTCGGGCTGTTCGGATTGTCGCCGCGCGATTCGGACGATCCCCCCGACGGCCCGCATCATCTGGTCGGCTGATCCCGCTCGTCGGCCGAAACGCCATCGGCTAGTCACGGCCGGCAGGCTGCCCCTTCCGCCGGCGAGCAAGGCGCCCGAGGCCACTCGCTTCAGGCCCTTGTCCGATGACTCTTCGCCCTGCGCAAGGCGTCTCGGTCCCCCACGACATCGCCGCGTCGTCGGATCGCCTCGAGCACCGATCCGCAAGGAGCGAGGGGGAGAACCTTGTCGTGCGGCGCGACTCGGCACGCCGATTGCTTTCGGATGATTTCGCGAGCGGGTTCCGGATCGACTTCCGCTCCGATGATCTCGACCGAGCGAGCCCTCGACGGCTCGCACCGATGCGTTCGCGAGAGCGTGTCGGGCTTCGGAAGAGGTCTCCGCAGTCCTCGAGAATCCCTGAATTTCATAGCGAGTCCCTTTCCGTCCTCATTCATCGAGAACCGCGCAACAGGGATCCCCGGGGCCGAGCGTCTCGGATCCATCAGGCGG
>DMPQ01000450.1 GCA_003455945.1 Planctomycetaceae bacterium | reverse complement strand
GCCGAGGCAAGGCTTCGTCTCGACGCCGATCGAGCCGCGAAACGTGAACGGTGTCGGTGTCCACCCGACCTCGGGCTCGGAGAGCCCGGGGCCACAAGGCGGCAGACGTTCCGTGAACGAGGCTGGGTGAACAGCGGCCCGCGAGTCGGTCATACCTTGATCGAGGTGCTGATCGCTCTGGCGCTCCTGGCGGTGCTGATCGGACTGATCGCCGGGTTGATGAGCACGTTCGGACGAGCCGAGGCGACCGCTCAACGGACGGCGATCGAGATGCGGACCCTGCGGACGGTCCGTCGTCAGCTGGAAGAAGATCTCCAGCGACTGGTCACCGCAAGCGACTCGACGTCGCCACTCCCCTCGTCCTCCGCATCGGTCGAGAGCGAAGCGTTCGACGCGCCGTCGAACATCGGACTCGGCGGTTTCGCGCCGATCGATCGTCGGCCGAGTCCGCGTCGATCCGATCTCGTCTTCGACGGAACGTCGCTCGGATTTCGATGTCGCATCGAACTCGACGATGACGCCGGCGTCTGGCTCGAAACGCTCGTCGCCCCGTCGGATTCGGACATCGTTGGCGAGACCGATGCGACCTCGCTCGCGTCGCCGATCGACTCGCTCGCCTCCTCGCCGCGTTCTCCGCTCGGCCCCTCGGACAGCGGCAGCCCGATCGGTTCCGCGCGCCGCATGCCGATCGAGGCCGATCTCGAGTATCGTCTCGCTTCCGATCCGGAGTTCCCCGGGTTCGGCAGGCGCCTGCGTCGCACGCTGACGCCTCGGACTCCGCCGATCTCGATCACTCGTTCCGCCGGTCCGGCTGCGAACATGGTCGATCCGAACACGATCCTTGACGCTTCGGATCTGTACCGGACCTCTCCGTCGACGAACTCCGATGCGATCGACCTGGCCGTCGACTCGATGGTCTCTCGGACGCTCATCGCCGACGGAATCGCGAACGCCCGCTTTCGCTATTCGGACGGGACCGGTTGGTATCGCAACTGGAACGGCGCGGCGCGAGGAAAGCTGCCTCGCGCCATCGAACTGACCTTCGATCCGATCGATCCGAATCGTCCGTCCGTCGATGACCCACGATCGCCGATCGATCCGTTGACCGGAGAGCCGACAACGTCCCCATCGCTCGAGGATCGAGCGGATGCCGACCGATTCGGCAACGAGGCGGCGAGCGACCCGTTCGGCGAGGTCGGCTCGGCGGACGAAGTCGAACTGCCGGAGACCGAATCGACCGATCGCGAAACGGCGGTCCGGTGGGTCCTGTTGCTGATCCGATCCGAGACGGATCCCTTGCCGGTCAGCGAATCCGCGGTGCCGACGGGTGGTCGCGCGACGACGAACGTGATGCGAGCGGAGGGACTTCGATGAGTGCCGTCGCGCTCCACGAGTCCGAATCCCGATCGATCGATCGCCGTTCGCCCGGACGGCGCGGCACCGCTCTGGTCGTGGTGATGGTCGTCGTCGTCGTCCTCGCCTTGGCCGCCTACGGATTCCTGTACGTGATGCGGACCGAGTACCGGAATGCTCGCTTCGGCATGGAAGCGGACCAAGCGCGGGCCGCGGCGCTCTCCGGGGTTCAGGCAACGGCCCGTTGGCTCGAACTTCCCGATGCGGTTCGACTCGCCGAACCCACCGACTCCACCGCCGATCCGTCGCGACGGAGTCCTCCCTTTCGCGCGATCCCGCTCGAACTCGATCTAGCCGCCTCGCGAGCCGTCGCGTCGGGGAACGCGGAAGCGGTCGCGGAGTGGAGTTTCTCGGTCGTTTCGGGCCGAGCTGCGGGAAGCGATTCCGGAGCGGCGAGCGTCGCATCACGTTCGGCCGAGATCGCGTCGCGACCGAGCGATGTCGCGCTGCCGGCGTTCGGCGTGACCGACGAATCGAGCAAGCTCGACATCCGCTGGCTGCCGATCTGGGAGCGAGCCGAACCGGGCTCGGCGCTTCGCGCGCTCGAATCGATCTTCGGCGACGATCGCGCGGCGATCGACGCGGTACTCGGCTCGCTCGATCTCGATGCCGCACTCCCGAACGACTCGCTGTCGCCGAATGCGGTGTCGCCGAATCGAGCGCCGGAGGTCGACGAAACGATCGCTGATTCGCCGTCCGCGATGACGACATCATCGCTTGGCGCCGTGGTCGCTCGCGATCCGCAACGGATGCGCCGCCTGATCGACTCGTTCGGCAATACGGCATGGTGGGGAGGGGATCTCGATCGCAACTATCGTCTCGATCCCTGGGAAGCGGCTCCGCCAAGACCGACCTCGCTCGGGAGCGAGACTCGGGGCGAGACGTTCGGAGCGGATCGATTCGGTTCGGCATCATCGCCGGGTTCCCGAGCGATCGAGTCGCCCGGGATCGTTTCCGATCGCTCGGCCACCTCGTTCCGTGCGCCGCGCGATCGGCTGACGGNNCTGACGGCGGTGGCGGCGGAGAGGAACGAGCGATTCGACGGGACGCCGCGCATTCGCCTGGACGAAGCCGACGCGACGCGACTGGCCGATGCGCTGCGAGCCGTCTGGACCGAAGACGAGATCGCGTATCTGCTCGCCTATCGGACCTTCGGTCCGGCCCCCTCCGGCAGTTCGTCGGCATCGACTCTACCGGCGACCGATCCGTCGTTCGCGACCTGGAGTCCTTCGGCGACGCGCCCGCTGCCGGTACCGATCGACGATCCGCTCGCCCTTGTCGACTCGGCGGTCACCCTTCCTCCCGGCACGCTCGGTCCTGAGGGGGTAACGATCGCGAGCCCCTTTCGATCGGACGGCCCGAACCTGCCCGAAGTGGTCGAGAAGCTGCTCGATCAGGTGACGGTCGATCCGGGCGAGGTGATCGAGGGGAGGATTTCGCTGAGCGAGGCGCCGGCGGAAGTGCTGCGGGCGATCCCGGGGTGGAACGCCGAGACGGTGGAGCGGATCGTCGAAGCCCGCTCGCGTCCCGATTCCGGGGGCGGGACGCGGCGTTCGATCGGCTGGATTTGGGCGGAAGGGCTCGTCGATGCGACTACAATGGCGCGGGTCCGTCCCTACCTGACTCTCGGCGGGGATGTCGCTTCGGCCCAAGTGATCGGGTTCCGAGACGACGCGTCGCCGACCTACCGCTTCGACGTGCTGTTCGATGCGACCTCGCGCCCGGCGCGAGTCGTCTCGCTGAAGACTTGGCACGCCTGGGGTCGAGGCTTCTCGGCTGCGGAACTCCGCGGCGAGACGTCCGACGATCCGCTCTCTCCAACCGAGTCGCGCCGATGAGTTCCTCGCGCCGTTTCGATCCGTTGCGTTCGCTCCCCTCGCTCGCTCGAGCGTTCGACGGAGCGCGCGGCCTGATGGGGCGAGCGCAAGGCAAGTCCGAAACGCGCCCCGTCGCGGTGATCGGCTGGGACCGACGCTTCCTCTCGTTCGCCGTGCTGCAGAAGCGAGGGGAGAGCATCGCGGTCCTCGAGACCGGCCGCTCGGAACGATCGGCCGAGCATTCGCCGATCGCTCAGGTCGCGGAGCAGTTGGCGGGACGGCCGTTCCGCGTCGGCGAAGCGATCGCGGTTCTATCGCGAGCCGAACTCGAGGCGATCGATCTCGCGCTCCCTCCGGCCGACGATGCCGAGCTGCCGGGACTCGTCCGAGCTCAGATCGAAGAACGATTGGATGCCGATCCGCCGCCGCACGTCGATTTTCTGGTCGCGACCACGGCTCCCGACGCTCCTCGCGCCGTCACGGCCTTTGCGGCGGCCGACGAGACGGTGGTCGCGCTGCGCAGCGCCGCCGATGCCGCGCGCTGGCGACTGGCCGCGATCGTCCCGCGCGGTCTCGGCGCCCTCGGCCTGATCAATCGCTCGCTCGCGGAGCGTTGGCGATCCGCCGTCGCACTGTCGGTCCTGGACGGCGAAGTGGAGTGGATCGTCCTGCATGATGGTCACCCCGAGCGGCAGCGGACGGTTCGCTTGGGAAGCGAAGAGCGCGCGGTGATCGGCGATCAGATCTGGAGCGAGATCCAGCGGAGTCTGACGCTGACCGGAGCGCCTTCGGCCGACGAGCCGCATCTGATCGTCTTCGGCGATCGTCAGCGGATCTCGGAACTGACCGGTCCGCTCATCGGGCGCTTTCGCGACGATGTCACCTTCGTCGATCCGCTCGGTGCACCGGGAACGCCCGAACGCTCCGAGGACGTTCATGGCTTCGCGCCGCTGGTCGGTGCGGGGCGTCTGTATCTGGAGCGACGCCTGCCGGTCGATGTCGCGCATCCCAAGGCCCCTCCGAAACCGGTCGGCCCGCTCCGACGCTACGGTCCGATCGCTGCGCTGGCGGTCGTCGCGCTCGGAGTCGTCGGCTGGTACCTGTCCCAGGATGTCGCCGAACTGCAGAACGAAGTCGATACGCTGACCGCGTCGGTCGAGAAGAAGTCCAAACTCGCCGACAAGCAGGCCGAGAAGGCGGACGAGGCGCGGATCGTCGATGCCTGGCGACAAGACGAGGTGAACTGGCTCGAAGAACTGAAGCTGCTCAGCGAGCGACTGCCGACCGGCAAGGAGGCGACGGTTCGGCGATTGTCGGCCTTCGCCGCACCGGAGGCCGTTACCTTCGATCTCAGCGTCCAGGTCGACGATCCGGCGACCGTGGCGCGACTGGAGGAAGGTCTGCGCGGTGAAGGGATCACCGTTTCGAGTCGGCGAGTCGCCGAGCGAGGCACGGGGACCGAGTACCCGTGGCAGTTCGAGACGCGCGTGACGATCGATCGGGCGACGATCGCCAGTCATGTCGCTCCGGTGCCGGAGTTCGACGAATCGGCGACCGGCGATGTGGACGAAGCGGACGACGATGCGGCGCCCGCTGCCGATGCGGACGCAGCGAGCGCGAACGAGACGTCGGCCGCGGCCGACGACTCCACCGCGGTCGATCTCGGAACTGTCGAACCGGCGAGCGCCGGGAGTGACGAAGCCTCCGAGACGAACGGAGGCGAACGATGAACCGACGCACGTTGCTGCTGCTGATCGGAGCGATTGCCGTCGGCGGCATCTACTTCGCCGACCAGGCGTATCGGACGTGGTACGAACAGCCGCTCGATCGACTGGAATCGCGTCTCGACGGTCTCCGTCTGCGCGAGCGCCGCGCCGGCACGACTCAGGCCGAGGCGCGGCGCGACGTTCGGCGTCTGGATGCCTACGCGGCGATGAGTCTGCCGTTCGACCTCGAAAAGGCTCAGTCGGGCTATCAGGCGTGGCTGTTGTCGCTGGTCGCCGAACATCAGATGACTCAGGCGGCCGTCGATCCGGGACAGGCGCGCGGCGTCGAAGTGCGGAATCGGACGCGCCGCGGAACGCGCCAGGTCGCGACTCGCTTGCCCTTCACGCTGCGAGCCAAGACCGATCTGGTGCGACTGACGGCGTTCCTGGCCGACTTCGAACAGGCAGGCCATCTGCACAAGATCACGTCGCTGGCGATCAATCCGATCGGGAGCGGAACGGAGATCGATCTGACGTTGTCGATCGAGGCGTTGTCGATCGGCGCGTGCGAACGTGAGGCGGATCTGTCGACGTTGACCTGGAACCGCAACGTCTCCCCTCCGGAGAGTTTCGCGATCCTGGCGCGACGCAATCCGTTCGCGCGGGGCTTCTCCAAGGCGCTGACCGACACTCGGTTGACCGCGATCACCTACGGCAGCGACGGCGAAGCGGAGGGTTGGTTTCGAGTCGGCGACGAAAGCCGAACGCGATCGGCTCGCTCGGGCCAGTCGCTGGAACTCGATCTGGTGCGAGTCGAGGTGATCGACATCCTGCCGGAGCGACTGTTGGTCCGCATCGACGGCCAGACCGCATGGCTGTCGATCGGAGGATCGCTCGACCAGGCACTGGCGACGGAAACGCCGTAGCGGTCTCGGTCGGCCGTCTGTGCACGATGTAGTGCACGTCGTCGTGCGACGGCGACACCGAG
>DMPQ01000130.1 GCA_003455945.1 Planctomycetaceae bacterium | reverse complement strand
CGCGCTCGACCCGGCCGAAGCGCGAGGGCTGATCGAACGAGCCGGCAAGATGATCCCGAACAACCCCGAGATGATGGCGCTCCGCGATCGCCTGGCCGCTCAGGGGCGAGGCCAGCTGCGGATGATCGAGAAGCGCTGAGACGCGCTCGCTCGGATTCGCCATCGACGAAACCGCGATNNGGCCGAACCACGCTCCCCCCGCACACCGATCATGATTTCCCTTCCCACCCTCCGTTCCCTCTCGCCGCACCGGAGACCGAAGCGATGACCACGAACTGCCGCTGGGGATTCCTGAGCACCGCCGGCATCGGCCGCAAGAACTGGAAGGGAATCCTGATGTCCGGCGCCGGGACCGTCGCGGCGGTCGCCAGTCGCGACGTCGCCAAGGCTCAGCTCTTCGTCGCCGAATGCCAGTCCGATTGTCCCTATCCCCAGACACCTCGCGCCGTCGGTTCGTACGACGAACTGCTTGCGGCGAGCGACATCGACGCGATCTACGTCCCGCTGCCGACCGGCCTGCGTCGCGAATGGGTGATCCGCGCGGCCGAAGCGGGGAAGCATGTCCTGTGCGAAAAGCCATGCGCGCCGTCGCTCGCCGACCTGCGCGCGATGACCGACGCCTGTCGAGCCAACGGCGTGCAGTTCATGGACGGCGTGATGTTCATGCACAGTCGTCGACTGCCGCTGCTGCGCCGCGCGATCGACGACGCCGAGCGACTCGGGACGCTTCGCCGCATCGGCATCCAGTTCTCGTTCTGCGGCCCCGAAGCGTTTCTCGAGTCGGACATTCGCCTGCACAGCGAACTCGAACCGCAAGGCTGCCTGGGCGACCTCGGCTGGTACTGCATCCGCCAGATCCTCTGGACGGTCGAAGGACGGATGCCGACCGAAGTGACCGGGCGGATCCTGACCGAAGGAGCGAACCGGACGAGTCCCGGAAAGGTACCGGTCGAGTTCTCGGCCGAACTCCGTTTCGACGGCGGCGTGTCGGCGAGCTTCTACTGCTCGTTCATCACGGAGCATCAGCAGTTCGTCCGGATCTGCGGCACCAAGGGGTACGTGCAGCTGGACGATTACGTGCTGCCGTATCTGGGACCGGAGTTGGCGATCGACGTCGCGAACCATGCGTTCTCGGTGCGCGGCTGCGACTTCAACATGGAGCGACATGTCGAGCGGCGAGTCGTGCGCGAGTACGCCAACGGCTGGCCCAACGCTCAGGAAGCGAACCTGATGCGCACCTTCGGCGGCCTGGTGGCCCAAGGCAAGCCGGACGAGAGCTGGCCGACCTGGTCGCTCAAGACGCAATCGGTCCTCGACGCCTGCCTGACCTCAGCCCGCACCGGCCGAGCCGTCACCCCCGAACCGATCTGAAAGACCAGCAACGACACGGAGGCTTCTGCTGCGCATTCCCCGTGCCTCAGCGCCCCTCAGCGTCTCCGTGAGAAAACCTCTTCCCCGCGCCCCCGTCCCCTTCGCGTCTCTCGGCGCCTCAGTGCCTCAGCGACACAGCGTCTCAGCGACTCGGTGCCTCAAGGCCGGAAGAGCAACAGCGTCAGGTCGTCCGGCTTGCTCGGCTGGTCGGCATCACCGGCAGCCATCCGAGTCGTCGCGAGATCGGCGAGCGTCGCGGCGGCAGCGGACAACCGGCCGGTGGTCGCGAGTCGCGCCAGCTCGCCGCGATGCAGGTTGTCGGTCAACCCGTCGCTTGCGACGAGGACGGTATCGCGTCGTCCGAGCGGGAGCGTCGGTCCGACTTCGATCCGCATCTCGGGCGAACCGACGACGTTGAAGACCAGATGGCGCTGCTCGTGCCAGATCGCCTCGCCCGGATCGAGCATCCCCGACTCGACGCCGTAGCCGACCGGACTGTGCGACACCGTCTCGTACCGCACCTTGCCGCCCGGTCCGAAGAGCATGACGACCGAGTCGCCGACGTGGTAGCAGCGGAGCGAACCGGGGCGCACCTCGATCACGGCGAGCGTCGTCATCGCGCCGCTTCCCAGGCGCGAGACGGCGGCGTTGGCTCGTTCGATCCCGTTCATCACGGCGCCGCGGAGGCTCTCGTCCTCCGATCCCGCTTCCCGCAGCGCCTCGCCGAGCGAATCGAGTGCGACTCGGGACGCGACATCACCATCGGGGCCTCCTCCCAAGCCGTCGGCGACCGCGGCGATCAGCGTATCGCCGACCGGAAAGATCGCCGCCGCGTCCTGATTGGGACCGCCGCGAGCCGGACTCGGACGACTGATCGCCGCCACGCGACCGAACGCGAAACGGCCGAGCCAGGGGCGCTCCGTCCGCTCGTCGTAGAACCGTCGCTCGTTCGCGGCATCCGAGTTCAAGGAGAAGTTCCGTTCCTGCGGCGCGAGGCGAACGCTCGGAGTCGTTCCGAGTTGCGGGAGTCATCCCGAGTCACGGGAGGGTCGCCGGGCGTTCGCGGGTTCGGTCGAGCGGAGATCGATCGAGCCGTTCGAGCGGCGCTCGAGCGACCGCCCCCTCGCGACTCAACCGGAGCCGACGATCCCCTTCGAACACCAGGGGCAGAAGCTCCAGTAGTCGGGCAGGACGCCCCACCCGCACCCGGAGCAATGCGCCTCGGAATCGCCGACCCCCCATTTTCGCCGGACTTTGGTTCGGCACCAGGGGCAGTAACGCATGAACGGAAAGAGCTCCTTCCGTTCGCACGCGTGACTCGAACAGCGCCCGATGTAGCGACTGTCCTGAGAGGGACGGCGCGTCGAGACGTGGAAGCCGGCGCCGTAGCACCACGGGCAGTACTTCCAGTCGAGCTTCATGCCGCGTTCGCAGCGCGGGCAGCATTGCGGCATCCGCGTGCCGCCGTCATGAATGGTCCGATCGTCGCCGCACCAGGGGCAGGTCGTCATCCATTCCGAGACCGGACCGTCGCACTTGCGACAGACATGCTCCGTCTCGAGCACGCTGCCGTACTCGCGCAGGAACTGGCGGCGCCGGACGGTGCGCCAGTCGCGACGCTGCGGAGCCGCTTCGGCCGCGTCGCCGATCGCCGTCCGCTGTCGGAAGCGGAGCACCTTGCCGCGCAGACGCCGATACGCCGTCTGCAGCGCCGCCGCATCGCGGAATCGCTTCTTCGGATCGAGTTCGAGCGACCGGCGAAGCAGCTCGATCATCTCGGGGGGCGTCTTGGCCTTGAGTCGATCGAGACCGGGGAGGGGCCACTGATAGGGCCACTCGGGGAGCACTCCCGAAAACATCCGGTAGACGACCAGGCCGATCGAGAAGACGTCCGAGCGGAAACTCGGACGCCCCATCGCCTGTTCCGGAGCGACGTAGCCGATCGTTCCGGACCCTGAGGCGCGAAGCGTGCGGATCGTGATCTTGGCGAGACCGAAATCCGAGAGCATCAGCCGCTGGTCCGAGAAGAGGATCAGGTTCTCGGGCTTGATGTCGCAGTGCAGCACGTTCTGGCCGTGCGCGAACGCGACGGCATCCAGGAGCTGATCGACGTAGCCGACCGCGGTCACCACCGACATGCGACTGCGAAGGCGATCGGCGAGCGTCCGTTCGCCCAGCGGGTACGCGACGAGCGGACGCCCTTCAAGCACTTCCGCATTCTTGACCGGCAGGATGTTCGGGTGATGGAGCTGCGCGTTGATCCGGATCTCGCGCCGAAACTCTTCCATCCACTGATCGGTCAGCCGGTGCTGAAAGGGGACCTTCAGCGCGACGCGCACTCCCTCGAGCGTGTCGTAGGCGCGGTAGACCGCCGCCATTCCCCCTTCGCCGAGCTTGCACTCGATCCGGTACTTGCCCAGCTGCTGCTTCGGCTTGATGACGAATCGGGAGGTGATCATGCGTCGCCGGCCGAAACTTGGGATCGCATCGGGCCCTCCCCGATGTCGATGCCTCGCAGAGTGCGTTGCGCTTCCGACCTCCCCGGTCCCGCAGACGCCTCTTCGAGCGGATGTCGAGCGATCGGCGATGGCGGCTTCGATGCCGCGACCTGTCCGATCCGGACCGGCGCACGATCGATCCCGAGGGTCCGATTCGCCCGACGTCAGCGATTATATCGGCGAGGCAAACGGACGGGACGAGGAAAAACCTCCGGCGCCGTCGATCGCCCTGAAGTTCGCATTTCGTGGCCCCGGGCTCTCCGAGCCCGAGGTCGGGTGGACTTCGATGCCGCTCACGCTTTCCGGCGTGAACGTGACGCGCAGTCGTTGACGGGGCTGATCCCGGCGCTGCGCTTCGGGCTGGTTGGGCCCGTCACCACGCGCCGCAGTGCGAGTGTTCCGGCCGTGCCTCCCAGCCCGTAGCGCAAAGCGCAGGGGTCCCCGTGCCTCGGTTCGGAAACACGATGCGACCGGGGGCGGTCGCNNCCACGGAGTGGCCGGGCCCACAAAAGGGCCGGGCTCTCTGAGGCGCCACCGCAGGCCGAGCGCACGCCTTACCGAGGCTCCAGAATCGCCAGCGTTTCCAGATGCGGCGTGCGGGGGAAGAAGTTGAACGCGCGGTAACCGACCAGCCGAAACGCCGCTCCCCAGGCCGCCAGGT
>DMPQ01000058.1 GCA_003455945.1 Planctomycetaceae bacterium | reverse complement strand
GAAAGTTTCCGATACGCCGGACGATACACGGACGTAGCCCGAGGCCAAGATGGCCTGCCGGCGGTCCGGCGCAGGAAACGGACCGAGCGATCGACAATTATCTCAGGAGGGGACTCATGCGACGTCACGTCTATGCATGGCTGGTCGCGACCATCGCCGCCGTGTTTCCCACGGTCGCCGTGGCCGGCGAAGCGGAAGACCAGCGGATCGCGGACCACATCAATCAGCGCCTGGTCGCCGAGAAGGACCGCGGGGCATTGAGCGACTTCGAGCTCGAGCTGTACGTCGAGAACGGACAGGTCTGGTTCAAGGGAGTCGTGGCGTCGGAGGAGCAGGAAAAGCTCGTCTTCGAGACGGCTCAGAGCGCTCGCCACCTCGGCGNNTCGAGATCCGATCGTCTCGCCCGGCGGCCGACTCGTCGGTCCAGCGAGCGAGCACGGTCGAGGACGGCGTGCTGTCGAGCTCGCGTCGCGCTGCTGCTCCGGCTCCGGTCGGTTCCGGCTTCGCTCCGCAGGGCATCCCGGCCGGCCCGGTCCCGATGGCTCGCCCTGCGATGGGCGTTCCTCGTCCCGGCATGCCGCTCGCCGCTGCTCCGGCCGGCTTCGGTGGTCAGGACGCGGGCGTGCAGTACATGCCTGCCTCGTCCCCCGCGGCGATCGGGGCTCGCCATGATCAGCCTCAGATGCCGAACTACGCGTGGCCCGGCTACGCCGCGCACCCGAACTACGGGGCGGTGAGCTACCCGCAGCAGTACTCGCCGACCGCGTGGCCGTACATCGGTCCGTTCTACCCCTATCCGCAGGTGCCGCTCGGCTGGCGCAAGGTGACGATGGAGTGGAAGGACGGCTGGTGGTTCCTGGACTTCCAGGACCGCTGATCCGAACGCTCACGCGACGTTCGCTCGTGTCCGAATCCGAAACGCTTCCGTTCCGCACCCGGGACGGAAGCGTTTTTTCGTCGCGCGAGCGAGTGGTCGAGCGACGGCGACCGCCGACGCGCGATTGCTCACGACGCGCGCCCGCTCACGACGCCCGTCCGATCGCTCACCTGCCGTCTCGCTCTTCTCTTCCCCGCGAGTCACGGCCGGTTCCGCTCGGCATTTCGCCGGCGAAACGCCGCGGAATCGAGTCGCCGCGAGCACGGCGTCTCGCGCCGGCGCCATAGCTGCGACCGCAAGGGACGGAAATGCCGGTTTCGTCGGGAAAAGCTGCAAGTCCGCTACGACCCGAATCGATAACAAGTGTGCCATATCCTCGCAGGAAGGAATCTCGCCCATGTCGATCAGGTCCATCCACACGGCACTCGTTCTGTTGGTCGCCGCGGTGACGGTCACGGGAACCGGCTGCATCGGCACCTCCGCTCCGGGCCTCGGTCTGCTGAGCATTCCGATTCCGGTGAGCCCGTATCATCAGAAGCTCCGTGAGGATCGCTTCGAGATCCATGAGCGTTATGCTCGCGTCCCGATCCTCGGGCCGATCACCGCCGGCGGTCCGGCGATCGCCCTCGATCCGCCGAGCGATCACGAAGTGATGGCCGCTCTCGAGCGGGCCCGTCCGATCCAGGGCGGCCTGCCGTTCCTGCACGAGAAGCAGCAGAACAACGTCCGGATCATCAAGGAAAAGATCGCGGACTATGTCGATCCGCCGCGGTTCATTCCGATGATCGGCCCCGCCCAACTCCATCACGCTCACTACAAGTGCACCGTGTACATGGACGAGCGGACCATGGTCGGCTGGCCCTATCCGCACCAGCTCGACGACGAGGTGGTCGAGGTGCTGTACATCGACCACAACCACTTCCACATGGTCGGCAACGTCAGCGGCGGAGCGACGGCCCCGTTCTGATCGACGGGCGAGAGACTTCCGAACGAAACGACGCGAGGCGTGAGGTCGAATCGACCGCACGCCTCGCTCGCTTTCTTGTCGGCTCGGCGCACCAGCGACGCCCCTGCCCNNCGGCGCACCAGCGACGCCCCGACTCGATTCCGGCGATCCTCGCCCGGGTTCGGCGAGTCGTGCGCCGATCGGCGCTCAACGATCGAGCAACCCCGCCTCGGCCGCGAGCGCTTCGATCCCTTCCGCATCGACCGGCAATCCTTCGCGAGTCAGGATTTCGCAGCCGTCGTCGGTGATCAGCACGACATCCTCGATCCGGATGCCGAAGCCGTTCTCGTCGTCATACAACCCCGGTTCGATCGCCAGCGTCATGCCGGGGCGGAACGGACCTCGCACGCCGACATCGTGCACCTCGAGACCGATGTAGTGCGTCGGCGCATGACGGACCATCCCCTGCACGCCATGCCGTTCGAAGACCGCCTGGATCGCCGCTCCGACATCCCCCATCCCGTTCCCCGGCTTGGCCGCGGCGATCCCCGCCTGCTGCGCCTCGAGAACGATGTCGTAGAGCTTCCGCTGCCGTTCGTCGAACTTCCCCGACACCGGCCAGGTCCGCGTGATGTCGGTCGTGTAGTGGTCGACGTCGGGCCCGTAATCGACCAGCAGCAGCTCGCCGGCGTGCATGCGTCGCGACGAATGGAAATAGTGCAGCACGTTGTTGTTCGGCCCCGAAGCGCAGATCGCGCTGTAGGCGGGCCCCGCCGCTCCGTACCGTTCGTGCATGAAGCTCATCAGCGCTTCGAGCTCCCATTCCCCGCGCTCCGGCGCCGTGCAGCGGATCGCTTCGGCAATCGCGGCGGAGCCGACCCGAGCCGCGCGACGCATCGCCTCGATCTCCTCCGGCTCCTTCACGATCCGGAGCTTCGCGAGCAGTCGCGACGCATCGGCGCACTCGACTCCGTAGCGACTTTCGAGCTCCTCTTCCAAACGCTTCTCGCGACTCGGACGACCGTCGAACGGATCGGCTGCCTGACGCCGTTCGTGAGGCGACGCCATGTCGGTCCCTCCGGCGAGCGCCACCCACGGCGTCCGAACGATTCGGACCGGCGGCCGTTCCGCCAACCGCTCGGCCAAGAACGACTCGAGCTCCTCGCGCGGACGTCGGTCCTCGAACCCGGTCAGTTCGCCGACCCACGCGTCGTCGACATCCCAGATCTCGCCGTCCCACTGCTCCTTGAACGGATCGTGCCGCGGCAGGAACAGGAACTCCTCGTCGGTCCGACCGTCGAGCACCAGCGCCGCTCCGGGGCTGTCGATCCCGGTCAGGTACCAGAAATTCTTGTCCTGATAGAACTTCAGGTAGTCACGCGGCTCGTCGAGTCCGCGAATCACGAAGACCTCGTCGCCGAGTTCCGCCAGCAGCGCCGCGCGACGCCCTTCATGAAAGGCGCGTCCCAGTCCGCAGACCGGACTCCCGTCTTCCGACCGCGTGCGAGCGATCAGCTCGGAGCCGACAGGACGCGCCGATCCGGACGGCGTCTCGTACGTCGAAACGACCGTCTCGCTCGACGAAGCGACCGCTGCCTCGTTCGGACCGTCGTCGGCGACGCCCCTCTCGAGCCTCGCTCCGGCGATCCCGCCGACCATCCCGACCACGGTCAGTCCGACGACCGCCGCACTTCGCATGTTTCGCACCTGTCGCTCCCTTCGCCTCATCGATCCCCCTGCGCCTGACCGGATGAACGAACCCGACAGCGACTGAGGTCGCGGACTCGACCCGGTCGGTTCGCCCGCCCTCATCGCTCGCTCGCCGCGGCGACCGGCGGATCATCGCAGCGCTGCGGAGCGGTCGCAATCGTCCCGCGACGGTCCGGTTGCCGACCGACTCGGTTGCCTCGACCGCGCGACTCGGGACACAATCGAAACGTCTCGCCTCGGCCGGATTCCGGAGTCGCCCATGAGTCGTCGTCTCGCTCGCCGTCCGTCGTCGTCGCACGGCCGCTCGTCGACCGCGCCCGGTCGCTTCGCGTCGCTGACGCTGCTGACGGCGGTCTCGTTCGCGGCGTCGCTCGTGGGACCTCCCCCGACGTGCGCGAGCGAGCCGGAGCGGAGCGCCGAGATCGTGGCGAGCGTCTCGCATCGGCGACTGCCGTCGTCGATCATCGTCGCGCCGGGGGGAGAGCGAGTGATCGTCGGCCACGAAGCGACCGGCACGCTGTCGCTGGTCGATATCCGGCCGCCGCATCGAATCGTCGAGGTGCGAGTCGGAGGCTCGGTAGCCGATCTCGAGGCGATCCCGGGGACCGATCTGTTCGCGAGTGTCGATCCGGTCGACCATCGGCTGAGACTGCATCGGGCGAGCGAGTCGGGCGTGGTGACGCTGGCCGAAGTCGCGCCGCCGCAATATCCGGTTCAGCTCGCCGTCTCGCAGGACGGCACCCGCCTGGCGGTCGCCTCGCTCTGGTCGCGTCAGTTGTCGACATGGCGACTGGCGGCCGGTGCTTCGGCGCCGGAACACGAACGGACGTTCGATCTGCCGATCGCTCCGCGGCAACTGCAATTCCTGCCGGGGGATCGACGGCTGATCGTCGCCGACGCCTTCGGCGGACGGCTGCTCGGGATCGATGCGGACTCGGGTCAGGTGCTTCGCGATCGCGATGTCCCGGCTCACAAGATCCGCGGCCTGGCGATCACTGCCGACGGTCGGCGATTGGTGATGAGTCATCAGATGCTCAACGGCCTGGCCCACGCCATCCGCAACGACGTGCACTGGGGGCTGATGATGAGCAACGATCTCCGGTGGCTCGATCTCGACGTCCTGCTCGGACCGACCGAGGACTTCTATCACGACTCGCACATGCATCCGCTCGGGCAGCCGGGAGCCGGCATGGCCGATCCGGCGGGAATCGCGATGAGTTCGCGCGGCGAGGTAGCGGTGGCGATCCAAGGGGTCGATCGGGTGCTGATCGGTCGCGAAGAGGACTTCAGTCTCGATCCGATCGCCGTCGGTCCCGGGCCGGTCGACGTCGCCTTTTCCGACGACGGTGCTTCGCTCTTCGTCGCCCATCGCTGGGACGACTCGATCAGCATCATCGATGTCGAGCAGCGCGATCCGGTCGTCCGACTGCCGCTGGGGAACCTGCCGGACGAGACGCCGATCGAGCAGGGACGGCGTCTGTTCCATCAGGGGCGACTGGCCCACGACGGCTGGATGAGCTGCGCCAGCTGTCATGTCGACGGGCACAGCAACGGCCACCTGAACGACAACTTCTCGGACGGTTCGTTCGGCGCCCCGAAACGAGTCCTGACGCTGTTGGGAGTCGCCGAGACGGAACCGCTCGCCTGGAACGGCAAGCAACCGTCGCTCGAAGCGCAGGTCCGCGCGTCGATCGAAGCGACGATGCAGGCTCCCGAGCCGCCGAGCGACGCTGAAGTGGCGGCGATCGCAGCGTTCGTCCGTTCGCTCCCGGCACCGCCGTCGGTCGATGCCGCTCGGGGGCGGATCGATGAGGTGCTGAGGGAATCGATCGCTCGAGGGGAGGCGGTCTTTCGTCGTTCCGGCTGCAGCGAGTGCCACGCCGGAGATCGCTTCACGAGCGCCGAGACGTACGACGTCGGCCTGGTGGACGAACAAGGGAATCGTCGGTTCAATCCGCCGA
This sequence comes from Planctomycetaceae bacterium, assembly GCA_003455945.1. Classification (GTDB taxonomy): domain Bacteria; phylum Planctomycetota; class Planctomycetia; order Pirellulales; family Pirellulaceae; genus UBA11682. The sequence goes on along the minus strand of DMPQ01000058.1, from coordinate 13,315 downwards.
GTCTGCGGGGGCTGTCGCAGCGAGGCCCGTATCTGCACGACGGGCGAGCGGCCGACCTCGAACAACTGTTCGGCGAGTTGAAGCATCAGCTCGACGAGCCGCTGAGCGAAGCGGACCGAGCCGATCTGATCACGTTCCTGCGGAGTCTGTAAGGACTCGGCCGGAAACGTGAGCACCGGTCGCACTGTCGTCGTGCGACCGACCCCGGTCGCACCGGATGGGCTTCGCCCCTTGGTGGCCCCGGCTCGTCCCGAGNNCGGGCCCACGTCGAGGCGACGCGACCGTGCCCCCCCCCGCCCAGGACGGTTCGTCGATTTTCGGGAACTCCGGTCGGAACGACGCGTCCAAACGTCCGCGATCGTCGAGTTCTTCGCCACGATCGCCTTCCGCGGCCGTCCATTTCGGCAGTCTCCAGCGATTGCAGCCCGGGGTCCCTCGTTTCGGTTCGACAGATCGGCCTGCCTCGAGCCACCATGGTTTCGAGCGGGACGGGGTCGGAGCGGAGAAGAGCGCGAGGCCCCCGAGCTGCGATCCTGCTGCCGATCGGCCCTCCGTCACGTCTTCTCGCACCTCTGCCCGAAACAGGTTCGCCATGCGATCTTCCCTGCTTCGCTCCCTCTCGCGTTCGCTCGGCTTCGGCGTCGTCGCGATGCTCGCTTCGACAAGCTCCGTCGCCGCGCTGCAGATCGGCTTCTCGGAAACGTTCGCTCTTGCCGAGCAGCGTCAGGCGGTACTCGACCGCTTGGTGCCGGGGACCGACGAGGCGTACTACTACCAGGCGCTGGTGCTGCAGCAGAGCGGCAAGCTGAATGACGTTCCGGCGCTCCTCGCCCAGTGGCAATCCCAGCACGGCCAGACCGGCAACTGGCTGAGGATCGCTCATCGTCAGGCGCTGCTCGAGTACCCGCAGGACCACGCCAAGGCGCTCGACTATCTGAAGCGGGTGCTCGGGCTGACCTTCGATCATCAGCGGACGCCCGAGTCGAATCGTCCCGACCTGCCGGTCCGCCTCGATCCGGCCCAGATCTCATGGGAAGCGTTTCGCGATCGGGCCTACGGAGGGAACAGTTCGATCGACGGCGTCAGCGACGCAGGACTCGATCGGGTCCTGAGCGAGCCGTTCGATTCGCCGACTCGCCGCCGCAGTGCGCTGGCGCGAGTCACCTTTCCCGATCATCCCAAGCTGGCCGACCTGGTGATCGACGACCTGCGCGTCGAGAACCACGGTGACTTCGGTGTCCTGCCGGTCCATCGGCTCCTCACCCGCGCTCAGCTCGATCGCTGCCGCGAACTCGATCCGCGGCTGAGCGAGAACCAGTTCTTCGTCCGCACCTACCTGTCGCGACTCTGGACGAGCGCCGACGTCGATCCGACGCGCGACGATGCGGCGTATCAGGCCTACCTCGAGCGGCTCTGGTCGTTCGTCGAACCGCTCCCGCCNNTCCGCACCTACCTGTCTCGACTGTGGACGAATCCCGACGTCTATCCGACGCGCGACGATGCGGCGTACCTGGACTATCTCGAGCGACTCTGGTCGTTCGTCGAGCCGCTTCCGCCGGTCCATAATGCGCTCAAGGCGCACGTGCTCTACCACCGCCTGCAGTTCGACCATCGGCGAGGGATCCACGACAAGCCTCGGTTCATGACCTACCTGCAGCTCCCGCGGCGCGTCGGCTACATGCGCCCGGAGTATCTGGACCAGGCGGAGCGGATCCGCTTCGGCGTCGCGCTGAACGAGGACTTTTCGGACGCGACGCGACTGGCGACGATCGGCGACGACGAACCGCTCGTCCGCGAGTATCTGGACCGATTCCTGGTCGAGGCGGAGAACATCGACGAGTTCTCGAAGTTCGTCCGCGATGATTACCTGCGCCGACGTCAGGCCGAGGTGAAGATCCTGGCGGGAGTCGGCGATCCGGAGAAGTGGGCCGCCTTCCTGAGCCCGTCCGACTTCCAGGCGCTTCGCGATCGGATCGACCTCGAGTTCGCGCCCGAGAACGCTCGCTTCTACGCTCCCGACGCGCCGGTCTCGCTCGCCCTGGACGTGAAGAACGTCGAGACGCTGATCGTGAAGGTCTTCGAGATCAACGCGCTCAACTGGTACGACCGGCACGGCTCCGAGATCAACACCGACATCGAACTCGACGGCCTGGTCGCCAACCACGAGCGGGTGATCCGTTACGACGCTCCGCCGCTGCGACGGATGCGCCGCGAGTTCGAGTTTCCCGAGATCGATCGCCCGGGCCTCTGGGTCGTCGACTTCATCGGCAACGGCCGCAGCAGTCGCGTGCTGGTCCGCAAGGGGCGACTGCATCACTCGGTCCGTTCCGGTCCGCTCGGCCAGGTCGTCACCGTCTATGACGATGCGAATCGGCCGGCCGTCGGCGCGATCGTCCGAGTCGGCGGACGCGACTATCCGACCGACGCATCGGCCGAGGCGACGATTCCGTACAGCACGTCGCCGGGGAACGTCCCGATGATCCTGCGACAGGGACCGCTCGTCACTCTCGAACGCCTGGATCATCAGAGCGAGGCCTACGCGCTCGCCGCCGGCATGCATGTCGATCGCGAAGCGCTGCTGCGCAGCCGGACCGCGACGATCCTGATCCGGCCGCTGCTGACGCTCGGCGGCCAAGCGATTCCGGTCGGGCTGCTCGAGGAGCCGACGCTGACGATCGTCTCGACCGATCTCGACGGCATCGTGACGACCAAGCAGATCCGGCCGTTCGTCCTTCAGGACGATCTCGAGGCGACCACGTCGATTCAGGTCCCGCCTCGGCTGGCTTCGCTCTCGCTGACGCTCTCGGGCAAGATCCGCAACGTCAGTCGCGGCGTCGACGAAAACCTGGCGGTCTCGCATGCCGTCTCGATCAACGGCCTCGATCGTGGACAGGCGGTCGATGCGCCGCTGCTGAGTCGCACGCCGAAGGGTTGGTTTCTCGAAGTGCTCGGCAAGACGGGCGAGTCGCGAGGGGATCGACCGGTCACGGTCACGCTGAAGCACGTCGACTTCAACACCCCCTGGAGCGTCACGCTCAAGAGCGACGAACGCGGGCGAGTCGAACTCGGCTCGCTGGAGGGAATCGAGTCGCTGAGCGTTTCCGACTCGAACGGCACGAATCTCGGTTGGTCGCTGTACGGTGACCGGGCGACCGGCTACTCGGTCGTGCATGTCGCGTCGGGCGAGACGGCGACGGTGCCGTACGTCGGCTCCAAGTCGGCTCCCGATCGGACCGAACTCTCGCTCGTCGAACGGAACGGCGGGACCTTCGTCGCCGATCGATTCGATGCGCTGCGGATCGAAGACGGCCTGGTCAAGGCGGTCGATCTCGCGCCGGGCGACTACGAGCTGCGACTGAAGCACGAGCGGCGGTCGGTGCTGATCCGAGTCACCGCCGGCGAGCGCGTCGGAGGCCTGGCCCTCGGTTCGGCTCGCAAGCTCGAACTTCGCGATGCCGATCCGGTTCGGATCGTCGAAGCGGTCGCCGCCGATCGCAAGCTCCGCATCCGAACCGCGGGCGGGAACGCGATGACTCGCGTCCATGTCCTCGCGACTCGCTATCGCCCGGCGTTCGATTCGTTCGCTTCGTTCGACCGAGTGCGCGACGGCGAAAACTACTGGATGACGCGCCCGGGAGCTCCGAGCGGCTATCAGTCGGGGCGTTCGATCGGCGAGGAGTACCAGTACATTCTCGATCGGAAGTACGCCCGCAAGTTCCCGGGAGTGATGCTCGAGCGGCCGAGTCTGCTGCTCGATCCTTGGGCGGTCCGTACCACGTCGACCGGCGAACAGACCGCCGCGACCGGAGACGAGTTCGGAGCGACCGACGCTCCGGCTCCGGCGACCGCCGCCGTTGCCGACCCCGGGGCGCTTGCCGCTGCCGGCTTCGACGATCCGATCAATCTCGACTTCCTCGCTTCGGGAACGCTGCTGGCCGCGAATCGGACGCCGCAGGAAGGCGTCATCGAGATCGAGTTTCCGGAAGGGTTCGACAAGCACTGGCTGACGATCGTCGCGATCGACGGCCGCTCGACCGCCAGCCGCTCGTTGGTCGTCGACGAACCGAAGGTGGTGCCGCTCGATCTTCGCTTGCCCGAGTCGCTCGATCCGACCGGAGCGTTCGTGCAGCGGAAGCAGGTCGAGGGACTCGTCGCCGGCCAGACGCTGGAGATGGCGGTCGGTTCGAGTCGCTTCCAGTCGTACGACTCGGTCCGCGCCGTCTATACGCTGATGGCGACGCTCTCGAACGATCCGAGGTTCGCTCAGTTCGCTTTCCTTCCCGACTGGCCGACGTTCGATCTCGAGAAGAAGCGAGCGAAGTACTCGGAGTTCGCCTGTCACGAACTGAACCTGTTCCTGTACTACCGGGACCGCGAGTTCTTCGATGCGGTCATCCGTCCGTACGTCGCGAACAAGCTCCACAAGACCTTCGTCGATCGCTGGCTGATCGGCGACGATCTGTCGGAGTTCCGGACTCCGTGGAACTACTCGCAGCTCAATGCGTTCGAACGGATCCTGCTGGCTCGTCGGATCGCCGATGAGGCGGCCGAAACGCGCCGGCGCCTGGAGCAGCAGTACGAGATCGGACCGATCACGCGCGACGAGTTCGATCGCCTGTTCCAGATCGGCGTCAAGGGCTTCGCGCTCGATGCCGGATTGGCGAACGAGGACTTCGCTCTCTTCTACGATTCGATCGCTCAGAACGGACAGGCCGTTCCGGACGGCGATGCGGTGCTTCTCGGCGGGATCGCCAGGGGCTTCGGCGGTGGCGGGGGAGGCATGGGGGGCATGGGAGGCGGGATGCCCGGCGGCGGTCCGGCCAACGAACCGGCTCCTCCTCCCGGCATGCCGGGNNGGCCGGGAGCGGCGGGGCGAAGGATGCGAGGGGCCGAAGCGGCAAGGGCCGAGAGTCTTGCCGATCGCGAAAGCGGAGCGGCCGAAGGGGAATCCCGCTTCGCGCGTCGCCAGGTCGAACTCGAGGCGCTGTCGCTCGAGCGCAAGCTCGCGGAGCGGCTCTTCCGCCAGGTCGACAAGACGCAGGAGTGGGCCGAGAACCGTTGGTATCAGTTGCCTCTCGATCAGCAGACCGCCGATCGGATCGGGACCAACCGCTTCTGGATCGACTTCGTGAAGCATGAAGGCGAGACCGGATTCCTGTCGCCGCATCTGGCCGAGGCGACCGACAATCTCTCCGAAATGCTGCTCGCGCTCGCGGTGCTCGATCTGCCGTTCGAGGCGCCGGAGCACAAGAGCGAGATTGAAGGGGATCGGATCACGCTGACGGCTGCCGGTCCGATGATCGTCTTCCACGAGCAGATCCGACCGGCGCTCGAAGCGAAGGAGAACGAGCCGCCGATTCTGGTGAGCCAGAACTTCTTCCGCGCCGACGATCGCTATCGATACGAGGGGAACGAGCAGCTCGACAAGTTCGTCGTCGACGAGTTCCTGACGCATGTCGTCTACGGCGGTCAGATCGCCGTCACCAACCCGACCTCGTCCCGCCGGCGACTCGATCTGCTCGTCGAGATCCCGCAAGGGGCGCTGCCGGTTCTCGGCGGCAAGGCGACTCGCTCGATCCCCGTCGATCTCGAACCGTTCGCGACGCGAACCGTCGAGACGTACTTCTACTTCCCGGCGGCCGGCGACTATGACCACTATCCGGTTCAGGTCTCGGCCGAAGAGCGACGGATCGCCGCCGCCGATCCGTTCCGCTTCCATGTGGTCCGCGAAGCGACCGTGATCGATCGGACCTCGTGGGAATGGGTCTCGCAGTATGCGAGCGACGACGAGGTGCTCGCCTATCTCGAAGAACACAATCCGCTGAGGCTCGACCTGAGTCGGATCGCGTTCCGGATGAGCGACAAGGGGTTCTACGAACGGGCGATCGCTCAGCTGTCGCGCCGACATCTGTTCGAACCGACGCTCTGGTCGTACGCGATCCGTCATGACGATCCGGCGACGATCCGCGAGTACCTGAACTTCCGCGATGACTTCCTGGCGACGGTCGGCCCCTGGTTCGACGGCGAGCTGCTGTCGATCGATCCGGAGCATCGCCGCCGCTACGAGCATCTGGATTACCGTCCGCTGGTGAACGCTCGGACGCACCGATTGGGACCGCAGCGCCGGATCCTGAACGATCGGCTGAACGAGCAGTACCATCGCCTGATGGAGATCCTGTCGCTCCAGCCGCGCCCGAACGACGAGGATCGTCTGGCCGTCACGTACTACCTGTTGCTGCAGGATCGGTTCGAAGAGGCGATCGCGACGTTCGAGTCGGTCGATCGGGCGAAGGTCGGCACGCCGCTGCAGTACGACCTGTTCGACGCCTGGCTCGATCTGATCCGCGAGAACCCGACTCGGGCTCGCGAGATCGCCGGCAAGTACCTCGAGTACCCGGTTGATCGTTGGCGGAATGCCTTCGCCGCGATCGCCGCGCAGTGCGACGAGATCGCCGGAGCGGGCGTGGCGGTGGTCGACGACGACGATCGGACTCAGCAGCAGACCGCGGCGGCCGATCGGACGCCGAGCTTCGACTTCAACGTCGCCGACCGGAAGATCGATCTGAGCTGGCGGAATCTCGAGTCGGTGACGATCCGCTTCTACCGGATGGACGTCGAACTCCTCTTCTCGCGCAATCCGTTCGTGCAGGCCGAGGCGGGACGCTTCTCGCACATCCGGCCGAACGAGACGCTGGAGGTGACGCTGCCGGCGGGCGAGACGAATCGGACGATCGAACTTCCCGAGTCGCTGCGGACGGCCAACGTGCTGGTCGAGGTGACCGGAGGGAGCGAGTCGCGAGCCCAGGCCTACTACGCTCACGCGCTCGACGTGCAGCTGCAGGACGAGTTCGGCCAGCTGCAGGTCCGACTCGCGACCGATCGCAAGCCGCTGTCGCGGACCTACGTCAAGGTCTACGCTCGGATGAACGACGGCAGCATCCGCTTCTACAAGGACGGCTACACCGATCTGCGAGGGCGGTTCGATTACGCATCGCTGAGCACCGACGCTCTCGACTCGGTCGAGCGGTTCTCGATCCTGGTGCTCCACGACGAGCACGGAGCACTGGTCCGCGAAACGGCTCCGCCGAAACGCTGATCTCGGACTCCGAACGGGAACGATCGAAGACGGGGAAGGGGCGTTTCCGCAGGGAGACGCCCCTTTGTCGTGCGCCGGACCGGATCTCGTGCGGTCCGGTCTCGATCGTCGCGCATGGGGCGAGGCGAAGCGAACAAACCGAGCCACCGGCGCGATCCGCAACCTCTCGCGTGCCGTAAAACCTTGCCATCTCGTGGGGGCGAGGTTTGACCCGACTTCCGCCGCTCGACTAGCCTGCAGTCGTCCGGGACTCGCTCCCGAATCCGCTACGTGCCGACCGGTCGCTCCCACGACGATTCGGCCGACTCGCAGCGCCGTCGATGACCAGGGGGAAACTCATGCGGTTCTGGGGACGATTGGCGATCGCCGCGGCATGTCTGGTTCCGATTTCGGCGGCCGATCCGGCCGACGCGAAGGACACCTTCCTGATCATCGGCGGAGGTGGCGGTCCGACCGGCAATCAGATCTCGCTCGAGAAGAACGTCTCGCTCTTCGGCAACTATCTGGACGAGACGTTCGGCGACGGCGCTGAGCGGGTCTGCTTCTTCGCCGACGGAGACGACTCGTTCCGCGACCTGCAGTTCATCGACGACTCGGAGTTCCCGGCGGTCAACGAGCGGTTGGCGTCGATCTTCGGCCAGGCGGGGAACCTTCGCTATCGCTATCGCAGCAGCGAGGTCTCCGGGGTTCGAGGGGCCGCGACTCGCGAGAACGTTCAGGGGTGGTTCGAGACCGAGGGGCGGGCGCTGTCCGCCGGCGATCGTCTGTTCGTCTATGTCACGGCGCACGGGAGCAAGGGGGACCGCCGCTCTCCGACCAACACCAAGCTCAATCTCTGGAACAACCAGTCGGTCGACGTCCGCGAGTTCCATCGCTGGCTCACCGCCGTCGATCCTCAGGTCCCGGTCGTCGTCGTGATGGTGCAGTGCTACTCGGGCGGCTTCGCCGACATGATCTACGCCGAGTCGGAAGAGAAGCCGCTGCCGATCGATCGCCCCTGGTGCGGCTTCTACGCCACCGTTCCCGATCGCCCTGCCGCCGGCTGCACGCCCGACACGCGTGAAGAGGATTATCACGAGTACTCGACGTACTTCTTCGAGGCGCTGCGCGGTCGGAGCCGAACGGGCGAGGCGGTCGAGCGTCCCGATTTCGACGGCGACGGACAGACGTCGCTCGCCGAGGCGCACGCCTACGTGCTCCTCGAATCCAAGACGATCGACATCTCGATCACCACATCGGACCAGTATCTGCGGAAGCTCGAGTTCGAGCTCCCGGACGGCGACGAGCGGCACGGCCAGTCGACGCCGATCGACGAGCTTCGGGCTCAGGCCACCGCCGCGCAGCTGGCGGTGCTCGACGGCCTGATCGAGCGGCTGGGAGTCGACGCGGCCGATCCGTGGCACGGCGCCGAAGTGCTGGCCGATCGGATGAAGGACGAGAAGAAGGAGTTCGACGGCCGCCGTCAGAAGCTGCAGCAGGAACTCTCGGGGATCGCCAATCGGATGAAGCAGCAGGTGCTCCACCACTGGCCCGAGCTGGCGAATCCGTGGAGTCCGTTCGCGCAGCGGCTGATCGTCGACGAAGGGGAAGCGATCTGCGGCATGATCGAATCGCACGAGTCGATCGCCCGCTACGACGAACTCCGCGCCGAACAGGCTCAGGTCGGCGAAGAAGCGACCGAACGCGATCGGCGCTGGGTCAAGTGCCAGCGACTGATCCGGCTGCTCGAAACGCTGGCGCTGCAGTGCGACCTGGCGTCGTTCGGCTCGCTCGACGAGAAGGAGACCTTCGCGCGACTGGAGGGACTCGAACAGGTCGTCTACGCACCGGGCGGGTGATCGACCTGTCCGCCGATCGGACGTGCTGTTTGGGCGTGAAGCGGAGATCGTCGCTTCAGCGCCCGCCGTTTCAGGAGGATGTCGGCGGATCGGGGCGGCGGACGATGGCGGAGAGCTGCTTGAAGCGATCGGTCCCGGCCGCGCCGCACCACTCGAACAACACCGCCTCGACCGTCGTCATCGTTGCGCCGCAGCGATCCATCCGGTCGAGCGCGATGCGGTGATCGAGTTCGCGGCGGGACGAGAGCGCGTCGACCGGAACGTGGACGTCGTAGCCGGCGGCGATCAGGTCGAGCGCCGTCTGCTGCACGCAGACATGCGTCTCGATGCCGCAGAGGACGATCTGACGGCGTCCGCGCCGAGCCAGTTCGGCGGACAATCCCGCCGCGCCGCAGCCACTGAACGCCAGCTTCTCGAACGGTGCCCCGAGCTTGGCCGCGATCGACGCGACGGTCCCTCCGAGGCCGCGCGGATATTGCTCGGTTCCGATGACCGGTACGTCGAACAAGGCGGCGCCGTCGAGCAGCCGTTCGACGCGATCGAGCAGCAGTCCGGTGTCGCGCATCGCCGGCAGCAGCTTCTCCTGCAGGTCGATCACCAGCAGCAGACTCGACTCGGCCGACAGCAACCACGGAGAGCGGAACGGGTCGGCATCGGGCGTTCGGGGATCGGCCATGCGAACGGCTCCGGCGAACGGATCGGACGAAGGGGCGTCGAGGGGAGCGATCGGCGGCGGCGTCGGGGGGGCGCCAGCCGATCGGAAGCTCCTACAATAGCCGGTCGAGTCGTCGTGAGCAGCGGGCCGCCGCTCGCCGGGAGCGACCGATCCGCCGATCCGTCTCGATCGCCGGACACCGCGAGGTTCGGGGAGCCTTACGCCATGCGTCTGAGAGCGACGACGATCCTGACGGTCCGTCATCAGGGAAAGGTCGCGCTCGGCGGCGACGGCCAGGTGACGCTCGGCACGACGGTCCTCAAGGCCGATGCGGTGAAGCTCCGCAAGCTGGCCGACGGCAAGGTCCTGTGCGGCTTCGCCGGCGCCTCGGCCGATGCCTTCTCGCTCCTCGAACGGTTCGACGAGAAGCTGCGCGACCATCCGGGCAATCTTCCGCGCGCCGCGACCGAACTGGCCAAGCAGTGGCGGACCGATCGGATCCTGCGCCGACTGGAGGCGCTGCTGATCGCCGTCGATGCCGANNCACTCGCTGCTGATCGGCGGAACCGGAGACGTGATCCAGCCGTCGGACGGCATTCTGGGGATCGGGTCGGGAGGGAGTCATGCGGTCGCAGCGGCTCGGGCCCTCGTCGCCCATTCGCCGCTTCCGGCCGATCGGATCGTGCGCGAGGCGCTGACGATCGCCGGCGAGATCGACATCTACACCAACACGCGGATCGTGGTGGAGGAACTGACGTGTCGGACCTGAACGTCGACTTGGCGGCGAATGCCCCGGCTCGGACTCCGCGTCAGATCGTCCAGCTGCTCGATCGGGATATCGTCGGCCAGGACGAGGCGAAGCGAGCGGTCGCGATCGCGGTCCGCAATCGCTGGCGGCGACAGCAGCTGTCGGACGAACTCCGTCGCGACGTGACGCCGAAGAACATCCTGATGATNNCAGGACGAAGCGGTCAAGGCGGTGAGCGACGCCATTCGCCGTTCGCGCGCCGGTCTGTCCGACCCCAACCGGCCCAACGGCTCCTTTCTGTTCCTCGGTCCGACCGGTGTCGGCAAGACGGAAATCGCTCGCCGGCTGGCGCGACTGACCGGCGCGCCGTTCATCAAGGTCGAGGCGACCAAGTACACCGAGGTCGGCTACTACGGCCGCGACGTCGAGAGCATGGTGCGCGAGCTGGTCGAGGCGGCGATCGTGCTGGTCCGCGAAGAGGAACGAAAACGCCGCGAACCGGAAGCGCGGCAACGCGTCGAGACCCGGATCCTCGATCTGCTCTGCCCTCGCCCCAAGTCGTCGTTCGGTCTCGGAGCTGCTCGGGCGACGGACGAGACGACCGATGATCCGGCGGTCGAACGGACTCGGGAGAAGTTCGCCGTGATGCTGGCTGCCGGCGAGTTGGACGAGCGGCGCGTCGAGCTGACGATCGAATCGAAGGCCAAGCCGATGGTCCTCGGCGGAGCCGGCGTCGAACATCTGGACGTCGACCTGCAGGGGATGCTCGAGAAGCTGATGCCCAAATCGACTCGTCGACGCGAAGTGACGGTGGCCGATGCCCGACGGATCCTGTTCGATCAGGAGTTCGAGGCGCTGCTGGACATCGAGGCGCTGCACGCTCAGGCGATCGAGTTGAGCGAGAACCAGGGGATCATCTTCCTGGACGAGATCGACAAGATCGTCGCTTCGGACGGCAAGGGAGCCGACGTGTCGCGCCAGGGAGTGCAGCGCGACCTGCTGCCGCTGGTCGAAGGGACGACCGTTCAGACTCGCTACGGCGCCGTTCGCACCGATCACGTCCTGTTCATCGCTGCCGGCGCCTTTCATCGGGCGCAGCCGTCCGACCTGATGCCCGAACTCCAAGGACGATTCCCGATTCGCGTCGAGCTGCAGGAGCTGACGCGAGACGACTTCGCCAGGATCCTGCGCGAGCCGCAGCACAGTCTGATCCGGCAGTATCAGGCGTTGCTGGCGACCGAGGGGATCGAGCTGACGTTTCGTGACGAGGCGATCGAACGACTGGCCGACTACGCGCATCGCGTGAATCAGTCGACGCAGAACATCGGCGCCCGACGACTGTCGACGATCCTGGAACGGCTGCTCGAGGAACTCAGCTTCGAGGCGTCGGACCGCCCGAACGGGCGCGTCGAAATCGATGCGGACGAAGTCGCTCGACGTCTCGATTCGATCGCCGCCGACGACGACCTCAGTCGCTACATCCTGTAGGTTCGTCGATCGACCGTCACCGGCGATGGCTTGTCGCAGGGACGGCCGAAGAGCGAACCATCGACCTTTCCTTGTCCGTCCCTGTTGCGAGACTCTTCGACGATGCCCCTCGAATCCAAGTACGCGATCCGACTGGGGATCATCGCGGCCGGAGTCGCGATCGGCTTGGTGCTCCGACAGCTCGCGCCGCCGCAGACCGACGTGACGACCGACGAGACGCGAAGCGGAGGTGCTCGGCCGGCTGCGGCGCCGGACTCGCCAGCGGCAACGTCGACCGAGGGACCTGAGACGGAGGCGAACTCCGACGCTTCCTCGTCGGTCGAAACGTCCCCGTCGGTGGCCTCCCCGGCGTCGGCCGACTCGCGCTGACCCGCTTCGGCCACCACGATCCTTGCCGCGTTCAGGCCGCGTCCATCACCGCGACGACGATGGCGAAGATGACGTAGGCGATGATGGCGGCAAGCATCAGCCCGCTGATCGACGTGCCGATGATGCCGCAGATGTAGCCCCCCTGCGTCTCGCTCCGACCGGTCGGCCCGTATTCTCCCGATCGGTAGCGTTTCATCTCGCCATGCCCCATCAGGGCCGAGGTGAGACCGACCGCCAAGGCGATCAGGTTCATCACGCCCGATAGCGGCATGCAGCAGCAGAGCACCCCGCCGAGAACCGACATCACGAGACTCAGGATGCCGAGCGCCAGAATCAGTCCGGCATTTCTCGAGCCCGGAGCCCCGCTGGCCGCTCCCATCCCCGCGTACCCGGCCATCGTCGGCATCGGCGGCNNCCGGGGAGCGGCTTGGCCTGAGGGATCGAGCCGAACGGATCGTTCGGCGGCGGCGCCGAGGACGGAGTGAAGGAGCCGAACGGGGAGTCGTTCGCGGGAGCGGACGACGAGAGGCCGGCGAACGGATCGTCGGACGGTGTTGCCGGAGCGGCGGAGCCGAGGGCCGAGGTCGTCGACGGAATCTGCATCAGTCCGCCGCAATGCGGACACTTCCCTTGCTTGCCGGCGCTCGCATCGGGGGTCTTGAGCGTCTTGCCGCAGCTGGTGCAAGGAAAGGTGATCGGCATCGGCGATCGGCCTCAGGGTCGGCGAAAGGGGAGGCGAACTCGTCGTCGGTTCGTCGTCAGCGCCGGAAGAGAGGTCGATTCCGGACGATCGGCGGACATCAGGATGGTCGCTCTCGGCGCAGGACGCAACGCTGCCGAGGGCGACTCGGCGCGGTATTCGCCACGACAGGCGGAGGATTGCCCCTCGCGCCGATTTTCCTGAACCGGCCGGCGTCTCGGGGTGTTGTTCGGCCGCGTCGGATTCGGGTGATACCCGGTCGGCGTCGTCGGACGGGCCGCTCGGCCTCGGGGGTCGGTCCATTGACGCTACGCGACCTCCCTTCGACAATCGGAGCCGGTCGTTTTCCCATCCCCTCGACGCCGATAGGGCGAGTCCATGTCGAAGTTGCGCGATCAGGATCCGGAGATCTGGCAGGCGA
>DMPQ01000271.1:150-2839 GCA_003455945.1 Planctomycetaceae bacterium | reverse complement strand
TCTGCTCCGGCGACATGTAGCTGCGGGTCCCTCGGACCGTGGAGCTCCGGCCGAATCCGAACAGCGCTCCGATCCCTGCGGAACGCTTCGCCTTTTCCGCGATCGAGAAGTCGATCAGCCGGACGTCGTTGCCGCGGACCAGGAAATTGTCGGGCTTCACGTCGCAGTGGATCCAGCCCTTGCCGTGCAGGTGCTCGAGCCCCTGAGCTCCCTTGCGGATCAGCTCCGGCGCATGGAATGCGACCGAATCGGCGTTCTCGCGCATTTCCTGCTTGAGGTTCCGGGCGTTGAACAGCTCCATCGCCACGAACGGCAGCTCGTGCTTCCCGTTGAACTCGTGGATCTTGATGACCGCCGGATGGTCGAGCGATTGCCCCACCTCCGCCTCGTGTCGCAGCTGCTCGATCTCGTCCTTGTTACGGGCGTGGTCGATCAGCAGGACCTTGAGCGCGATCCGTTCGGGGTTCGGATCTCGAATCGCTTCCCAGACCTGGCAGGTGTTCCCCGAGCGGATCAGCCGGACGAGTCGATAGGGGCCGAGAAAGTCGCGTCCGCTTGCCACCCGATAACCCTCGTTCGATCGGTGGGAGTCCCCTCCCCTTTCACCGCCGCGAGTCCGCTCGCGCCCGAGATCTCCTCCGGCCAGGTGGTCCGGCGGAACGTCCCTCGATTGCAGTCTAGTTCAAGCCCTTTTTCCCCGCCACGCGAGCGACGGCTCGTCCCGAGTCCCCCAGCACCCGCTCGTACAGTTCGCGGATCCGGCGCGTCATCAAGCGGTGCGGAAACCGCTCGCGGCAGAGGGCCCTCCCCGCCTCTCCCATCGCCTCGCGCCCCGCAGCGTCGCCGCAGAGTCGATCGAGCGCGGCGACCAGGGCGGGGATATCGCGCGGCGGCACCAGAACCCCGGTTCGGCCGTCCAGGCAGACCTCGCGAGCTCCGTCGATGTCGTAGCTGATCACCGGAATCCCGGTCAGCAGCGCTTGAGGGAGCGTTCTCGCGAGTCCCTCACGAAGGCTCGTATGGACCAACAGGTCCATCGCCGCCATGCAATACGGGACACGTTCGGGAGGGACGAGTCCGGCGAAGACGAAATGCCGTTCGAGCCCGGCGCGGCGGACCTGGTCTTCGATCGCCGGCCGCAGCGTCCCGTCGCCGACCAGCAGGAACCGGACTCGGGGGTGCCGGCGCACCGTCTCGGTCGCCGCCCGCACCAGATCCTCATGTCCCTTCAGGCGAAACAGCCTCGCGACCTTTCCCACGACGAGATCGTCGTCGGCAAGTCCGAACTCGGCCCGCGCCGCATCGCGCGCCTGTCGAGCTGCCAGGAACGGCTCGATGTCCATGCCGCTGTAGATCGTCGTGAACTTGTCTCGCGATGCGACTCCGGCGTCGACCATCAGGTCGGTCATCGCATCGGCGACGCTGATCATCGCGTGACAGCGCTTGGCGGCGAATCGTTCGCAGTCGCGAAACAGTCTCCGAGCGACGAACGACTGGTACGGGTGGAACGGCGCCCCATGGACCGTGTGGATCACCGCCTGAACCTGCTCATGCCAAGCCGCGAGCCGCCCGAGGAAGCCCCCTTTGGCACTGTGGGTATGGACGACGTCGGGACGCCAGTTCCGAATCCGAAGCCGCAGCTGTCGGTAGGCTGCCCGATCGGTCAGCGGCCGGATCGACCGGATCAGTTCGGGGATGATCTCGATCTCGAGCGCCCCTCCCCTCCCCTGCTCCAGCAGTCTCCCTTCCGGTCCGTCGGTCGGTCCGGTGACCAGCACGACGTCGTCGCCGAAGTCACGCTGCAGGTCGAGGCAGTTGAACAGCGTGTTCTCCTGAGCCCCGCCGACGATCATCCGAGTGATCACGTGCATCACGCGCATCGGTCGAGTCCGTTCCGCTGAGGTCAGAGAGAGCGAGTGGAGTCCGCGTCGTCGGAAGGAAGTTCGTCGTCGCAGGCTGCGGCCGGATCCGAATCCCCTTCGATCGCCTCGGTGTCGTCCGAGGGATACCAGACCTGCAGCAACGTCAGGCCTTGCGGCGGAGCGGTCATACCGGCCGCTCGACGATCACGACTCGCCAAGAGTTCGGTCATCGACTCGGGCGATCGCTTGCCGAGGCCGACATCGACCAGGGTGCCGACGATGTTCCTGGCCATGTTGTACAGGAAGCCGTTCGATTCGAGCTCGATGTCGATCCGCTGCGCCGGACGTTCGAGTCCGTCCGCGTCGGCTCGAAAGCGAGTCGCCTCGGGGAACTCCGAGCAGCCGAGTGACGCGTCCGAGAGCGTTCGCACCGTCGTCTTGCGGGGCGAGCCGGCGGACTGGAAACAGGCGAAGTCGTGGCTCCCGACGAGCCGCGCGAGCGCCTGCCGCATCGGCTCGGAATCGAGTCGTCGCGGGACATGCCAGGCCGCGTTGCGCAGAAAGACGTCGGCGACCGGACCGTTCCAGATCCGGTAGCGATAGCGCTTTCGGATCGCGTCCCGCAGGGCATGAAAGCGCTCTGCCGCACGCTCGCAGCGGACGATGCGGATATCGTCCGGGAGCTTCGAGTTCAGCGCCCGCAACAGCACGTCGGGGCTCAGGTCGCCGGCGATCGTGCAGCTGGCGACCTGCCCGATCGCATGGACTCCCGCATCGGTTCGGCCGCTCGCCGTCACCTTGACCCGTTCGCGCAACACCTGGCCGAA
>DMPQ01000271.1:0-130 GCA_003455945.1 Planctomycetaceae bacterium | reverse complement strand
CTCTGGATCGACGGCGAGTTGACCTGCGTCTGCCAACCGCCGTAGGCGGTCCCGTCGTAGGCGATCGTCAGCTTCAGGGTTTGCATGCGCCGGCCGCGGCCCGCGCCACCAGCAGCTCGGCGATCTGCAC
>DMPQ01000433.1 GCA_003455945.1 Planctomycetaceae bacterium | reverse complement strand
TCCGATAGGTCGAACGGACGGTGCCGTCCCCCGAGTCGACCGAAATGCTCCAGCGACGATTACCGACTCGCAGTTCGAACGCTTCGAGTCCGCGTAGGGGGAGCCGAAGCGACAGTCGCTCGGGCCACGCTCCACGGTCGAGCATCAGCACGCCACTGCCGATGCCGCCCGAGCCAGGCAGATCGATCGCGGGGAGAGTGTTCGGCGCGACGGATTCGATTCGCCAGGGAAGTTCTTCGATCGCGTCGCGCGATCGACCTGCCACGAACCGGCCGCTCGCCGACGGCTGCGACGCCTCCTCTTGGCCGCTCGTCGTACCGAGACCGAACGGCAGCATCACGAGCGCGACCAGGAGCATCGACCGGAATGAAGGCCGTTCGGATCCGCCGTTGACCGAGTCGGCGAGCAGGGGTTTCGACATCAGAATCGGCCTCCGGCGGTCGCCTCTCGGCCGACCGTTCGACTCGGCCGCGCGAAACCGTTCGAGCGGCAAGACGGACCATGAGATCTCCAGTATGCTGCCGTCGCCGCGGCGTGGGGAGTCGCGAGGAGTCGGCGGGCACGGTGCGGAACGAGATCGATTCCGGGGCTCGAGTTCCCTGAGGACGACCGGCGCACGACGATCGCGACGTGCGGTAGGCAGTCGAGCCCGATCGCCTACCATGTCCGATTCCCCTTGCGGTTTCTCGACCGATCGGCCGGAGTCTCGACGGAATGCTCGCCTACCTGCGTCTGATGCGGATCTCGAACGTCTTCACGGTCGTCGCCGACGTGACGGCCGCGTTCCTGGTCGCACACGGTTCGTTGTCTCCCTGGACCGGCTACCTCGGCCTGCTGGTCGCGGCGATGCTGATGTACTGCGCGGGGATGGTGCTGAACGATCGGTTCGATCTCGAGCAGGATCGCGTCGAGCGGCCCGAGCGACCGATTCCGTCGGGCAAGGTCTCTCCCTCCGCGGCGTCGCGTCTGGGATGGGGACTGCTGATCGCCGGCGTACTGATCGCCGCCGCAACCGGCTGGTTCGTCGGTTCGCCCGAAGGGGCCGCTCGCTGGCGCATCGGCGTGATGGCGCTCGCGCTCGCCGGCATGATTCTGGCGTACGACGCGGTGCTCAAGCGATCGATCTTCGGCCCGCTGGCGATGGGGAGCTGCCGAACGCTCGAGATCCTGATGGCCGCCGGACTATCGGAAGGCGACGCTCCGGTCCCGTGCATTCCGGCGGTCCTGCTGCTGGCTTCGGGGATCGGCATCTATATCGCCGGCGTCACCTGGTTCGCTCGAACCGAAGCGGTGCGCAGTGCCCGTTCGGGGCTGATCGGCGGCGTGACGGTCATGGGGCTCGGTTTCGTCATTCTCGGGCTGATTCCGTTCGTCGACCCGACATGGCGCGAAGCGCTCGGCGCGCGGAGCCCCTGGTTCTGGCCCGGCCTGCTCGCGCTCATCGCCTCGACCGTGCTGCGGCGCGGCGCCACGGCGATCGCCGATCCTTCGCCGCGGACCGTGCAGATCGCCGTGAAGCAGGCGATCCTGACGCTGATCGTGATCGATGCTTCGGTCTGTCTGTTCGCCCGGCCGAACGAGATCTACTGGTCGCTCTTCGTGCTCACGCTTCTGGCGCCGACGCTCTGGCTGGGGCGCTGGATCCGCTCGACCTGAGCGGTCTGCGCGAGGATCGGCGCTGGAGTCATTCGTTCGGGAATCCGCTGCAGGGAACACCGATGCGACTGGGCTACGTCACCAACGGCTTTGCGCATCACGATCCGCTCGACGCGATCTCGATTCTCGGTGCGCTCGGCTATCGTTCGGTCGCGTTGTCGATCGATCACGGTACGCTCGCTCCGGGTCGAACCGGGCCGGACGACGTGGCGCGACTGCGCGATCGCCTTGCGGAGTACGACTTGGGGTGCGTGATCGAGACGGGGGCGCGATTCCTGCTCGATCCTTGGCTGAAGCACGAACCGACGCTCGTCTCGTCGACTCCCGAAGCGCGGCGACGTCGAGTCGATTTCCTGCGGTACGCGATCGACACCGCGGTCGAGCTCGGCGCTCCGTGCGTCAGTCTCTGGGCCGGCATCGTGCGCGACGGAGCGGAATCGGGAGAAGTGCTCGACCGTCTGGCGAACGGCCTGGAGATCGTCTGTCGCCACGCGGATCAGGCGGGGATCGACATCGGCTTCGAACCCGAGCCGGGGATGGCGATCGATACGATGGGACGATTTTCGCGACTGCTCGAATGGTTCGACGCCCCGCGGCTGAAGCTGACGCTCGACATCGGGCATCTGTATTGCCAGGGGGAAGTCCCTCTCGCCGATCCGATCCGCCGCTGGGCCGATCGCCTGGTCAACATCCATCTCGAAGACATGCGAGCGGGGGTCCACGAGCATCTGATGTTCGGCGAAGGGGAGATCGCGTTCGCTCCGGTCCTGAACGTCCTGCGCGAGATCGATTATCGCGGCCCCGTCCACGTCGAACTCAGTCGCCATGCGCATGAGGCGGTCGAGGCGGCGAAGCGGGCGATCGCCTTCCTGACTCCGCTCTGGCCCGCCGATCGATGAGCCTCGGGCGCGACCTCCGACCGAGGCTCGCGCGAGCGGGCCGGCAAGAAAGCCGAACGGCCCGCGAACCGGAGAGGTTTCGCGAGCCGTTCGTGTCGAGCGTCGGTGCGTCCCGAACGTCGCCGCGACTCAGTAGTTCTGAGGCGTGCGACCGTCGTTGCGCGAGCCGAGATACTGGTAGGTGTTGTAGTTCACCGTCTTCGAGATGAAGTGGACGCTGCCGTCGACGAAGACGAACTGCGAACCCGACGGGTGCATCGAGCGGAAGCCCCACGAGTAGTTCCAGTTGTCCTTCTGCCAGCAGTCCGGACGGAAGTAACCTCGATCGATCGCTTCCTGCTGCGAGCGAGCGCAGGTCGTCATCAGGTTCAGCGGAGCCGACGTCGACGCGTGGGCGTTGCCGCCGGCGTTCATCAGCCACCAGCCGCCGGTGTGATCGGTGCAGTCCATCAGCACCTCACCCACCATCAGCGTGTTCGACGTTCCGTCGGTCACGNNCCGAACGTGACGAACGTGTCGCACGACGGATTGATCGAGACCTTGTAGGTCGAGCCGAGATTGCCGCAGTAGCTGGTCTGAGCGAAACCGCCGACGACCGAATCGCGCGGATCGCTCGGGCACATCGCGTAAGGGACCTGCAGACGACAGGCGTTGCCCGTCGTCCCCGACTGAGGAATCTGCGTCGCCCATGCGTAGAGCGAGCCCATGTCGACCTTCTCATAGAGCGTGCTCTGCTCCATGAACGGCAGGATGCGCACCTGCCAGCCGA
>DMPQ01000434.1 GCA_003455945.1 Planctomycetaceae bacterium | reverse complement strand
CGCTCCCCCTCGGGCACCAGCAGCTCCTCGATTCGCTTGCCGTCTCCGTCGACTCCGAACGGCTTCAGCTCGCCGCGAAGAATCGAGACGTCGCTCGGAGCGGTGATCCCCAAGCGAATCCCGCCCCCCTTCACCTGCAGCACCTGAATGGTGATCCGTCCGTCGATCACGATCGAGTCGTTCTTCTTGCGAGTGAGCACCAACATCGTTTCGTCTCCGGTCTTCCATGAAGGATGGCGAGGTTTGATCGGGTCGCGAACCAGGCCAGTCGCGCGGCTCGTTCAGGCGTTTCGCCTCGTTCGAGCCTCGACTCGCGATCTCGTTCGCGTTCGACACCGGGATGATCGCCTCACCCCGAGACACCTCCGGTCACACCTCGTCACGAAAATCNNTCCGACCGGCTGCTAGCGAAACGACGAGACTCGTCAGCGCCGGGCTTGGTCACGACCGATCCCCGCCACGAGTCGGTTAGCGAATTGCCCAGCTTCCCGAGTCGCCTCATGGCGAGGCGAAGTCGGCGAAGCCGCTCGAATGCGTCGACTGGGAAGCATCGGGCGACCTCTCCGGTTCGTCGGAGTCGAGCGAACGTTCCGTCGGCGCCGGTCGAAAAGATCTTCTGCTCCTCTCGGCGCACGTCTTCCGAGGCGTGTCGCCACCGATTCCCCGACTCTCAGGCACAGGGAGGTGCCGCGATGCGATCGGGAACGACTCCGCGATCCGTTCTGCTGACTCTGGCGACCCTGGCGCTCGGTCTCCCCGCGCCCCTGCACGCCGCTCGATTCTCGCTCGACGAGCCGTCGTTCGAGACGCAGCGCGAGTCGGTCGAGACGTACGAGATCGAGGTCGCGGAATCCGACGACCCCTCGTCCGACGCCGTCCCGGTCATCGCCGTCGCGGCATGGCAGGAGGGCGGCTCCTCGGCGACCCGCCCGACGCGTCGCGCCGTGATCCGATTGGTCGTCCCCGACGAAGAAGCGAACACCGCAACCGCGCCGGCCTCGGGAGCGCCGGCCTTGGGAGCGACTACCGAGACGACGACCGAGACGACGACCGAGACGACTCCGGCTGCGGAAACACCGGTCGCTCCCTCGACCGTGCCCGCGTCTGCTCCGTCCTCGGACTCCGCGGTTCCGCAGCCGACTCGCGCCGCGGCGGCTCGTTCGATCGCTGCCGAGTCGTCGAGCACGCGCGACTCGGAGGGGACGAACCTCGACATCGACTCGGCGAATGCTCTCGCGATTCCGGCGACCGACCGGACGACGACTTCCGAATCGATCGAGCGGACCGATCCGTTCCTGCTCGAGATCCTGCCGATCACGACCGCGTCGGCCTCCGCTCCTCCGTCCTTCCGCGTCGCGCTGACGCACCGCGGCGAGGAGGTCTCCGGAACCGCTCGCGCCACGCTGAAGCTTTCGACTCCCGACGCGATCGTCCGAATCCGCCCCGAGAGCGGCTGGAAGTTCGACCGCGCCTCGGGCCTCTGGTCGCTCGAGGTCAACGGCTGGGAAGCGGGGCTCGGCAAGGTCTGGACGGTCGATCTGCGCGAAGGGCTCGATCGCTGCATCGTCGAAGCCCGAGTCGTCTCGTGGGGATCGGGCATTCACGAACTGGAGATGCCTNNACCGACGCTGATGCCGACACCGATGTCGATGCCGAATCGAACGACCTGGACGAACCGAGGCGACTGACCGAAGACGACGCACCGTCGACCGACGATGCGTTCGCTTCCGAATCGGACGACGCGCTCGAGATCACCGAAAACGATGACGAGCCGCTCGCTGCCGCGAGTGACGTGTCGGCGATCGACTTCGCTTGCGAAGGGCCGACCACGACTCGCTCCGGCACCTCGCTGATACTCCGACTGACGATCCGCAATCGATCGANNAGTTCGATCGAGCGAACCGGTCTCGGGACTCGAGCTCGCGACCGAGTTCCCTCAAGGAGTCTTCCTCGAAGGTCGTCGGAACGTGCAGCTGGGCGATGCGATTCCGGCCGGCAAGACCCGATCGATCGAGATCGCGGTGCGGGCGCATGACGCCGGTCGCCACGAACTCGGATTCGTCCTGCTGCAGGGGGACGAGTCGGTCGCTCGCGCGACGCACGAGCTGCAGGTGCTCGACGGTGCTCTGGATGTTCGCCCTGAGGGGCCGGAGCGATTCCCGGTCGGCCAGGACGCGACCTTCACCGTTCGCCTGGAGCATCAGGGGACCGAAACGCTCGAGGATCTGATCGTCACGCTGGCGCTGGCCGAAGGCCTCCGCGTCACCAAGGTGGAGCATGAAGCGGGTTACGACGCCGACTCGAACCGCCTCGCCTGGCGCATCGTCCGCCTCGCCCCGGGCGATCGGTTGGAACTCCGCTACATGGTCCGCGCGGANNCGGCAGTCGGTCGAGGTGACCGGCGACGATCTGGCGACCGGGCTGGGAGCCGAACTGGCGGCTCGGGTGATCGGCGAAGACCGCTCGCGCATCGCGTCCGAGCCGCGACGTCCCGAGGCTCCGCGAGCCTCTCGCACCCCCGATCGGAACGGCCGAGTTCCGCTGAGCGATCCGCCGTCGATGCGGCGCTGAGATACCTCGGACGGGATCGCCGAGCACGGTTGCGATTGACCCCGTCGCGGCCGATCGATAACGTCCCTCCCCGAACCGCTTCGCTCCTGAAGCGGGCGGGACAGACGAGTCGGGATCAGGAGGATCGCGTCATGGATTTCAATCTCTTCCAGTGGATCCGAGACGGCGTGAAGCAGTCGGTGCTTCAGGGAGTCAGCGACGCGATCCGTCAGATCGGCACTCCCGACGATTCCGCGCCGCTCCACGAATCGCTGCAGCGAAGTCTCGGGCAGCAGGCGGTTCCCGCCGTCGCCGCCGTCGCTCGCCCTGCGACCACCGGCCGCCGTCGCCTGGGCAAGAGTCTCAAGGAGATCGGACCGGCTCCGAAGAACTGAGTCGCGGAGCCGCCGAGACGCCAAGACGCCAAGTCACGGGGCGAACGGCGCGAAGAGGAGCCGAGGGGACCGGCCGGCGTTTGCTCACGGAGGCATCGGGGCGACGGAGAGCAGTCGCACGACGGGTGGTCGCATCATTCCGATCACATCATTCCGATCGCACGGCGCTGGTCGCACGACTCCCGTCGCACGCCACCGGTCGCGTTACGGAGTTTCGGTGCGGCGGATCGTCGTGCTCCCTTCGACGCTCGACTTCGAGTCGGTCACCATCCCCTCGAACTCCGACGCCACGGTCAGCGACGTGCGGATCGAGACCGAGACGAGATGGCCTCGCGCGGCGTCGAACAACGCCGACCCGGTCAGCTTCGAGTCGCGGAGCGCGAAGGTCGCCGCCCCCTCACCGACCGCGTTCGGCACGAGCGACAGATCGGCGCGAAAGTCGATCTTCTCGAGCGACTCTCCCGCTTCCTCTCGCGAGCCGCCGTACGTGAACGTGAAGTCCTGGACCAGGCGGCCGACGTCGGCAAACGGCATCTCGTACCGATTCGTCCAGGTCTCCCCCGGTGCGACTTCCTTGTCCGGCAACACGACTCCGCGACCGATCAGGTCTTCGAGCTGCTTCGGTTCGAAGACCTGCAGCGCCGCATCGGCCTGGAGCCCTTCGGGAAGCGGATCGAGTTGGCGGAAGGCGGTCGTCCGTCCATCGGGCGACGCTCGAAAGGTCGTCTTCAGGCCGACCGCCGAGCGGAGTTTGCCGTCGAGACCATGCGGATCCTCGGCCGGCTTCTCTCCGGCCGTGTCCGCCTTCACCTCACCCAGAAACGGACTCTTCGCCGTGAAGGTGAGTCGCGTCAGCGTCTGAGTCACGGTGGCGACGCCGTCCGCATCGACCTCATCGACCGTCCAACTCGCCTCGAACCCGATCGTCAGCGGAATCTCGAAGAGCATCCCGCCGATCGGTACCGACTGGCGAGCCGTCTGGCTGGCGGTCACCTCGAACCGATCGCCCGGCCGAAACTTCCAGCGGAGCGAGACCGGATTCGCGGTCGGCGCCGCCGTCTCCTGAACGCCGCTTGTCGCCGGCGAAACGACGGCGATCGTCGCATCGCCGTTGGGAGGCGTTTCGGTCTGCCCGCGCAGCGGAGCGACGAACGCCGACGGGAGGAGCAGCAGAAAGAAAATCGCGATGCCCGTCATCGTCCGCAACCGGATCATCCCCGCGTCTCCTGCACTTCGTGGATCGCGAACGACACGACGCCCGGCGGACGATCCGCAGCGGTCCGTCTCAGGAGCCGAACCAGCGCTTCAGCGAATGGAGCGTCGCCGCGCGACCGGCTCGTCCGATCGACGTGGTGAGCGGAATCTCCTTCGGGCAGACGGCGACGCAGTTCTGGGCGTTGCCGCAGACCTGAACGCCGCCGGGAGCGGTCAGGGCGTCGAGCCGCTCGGACGAGTTCATCTTGCCGGTCGGATGAGCGTTGAACAGGACCGCCTGGCTGATCGCCGCCGGGCCGATGAACGCCGAGTCGAACTGCTCGTTCTGCCGCTGCTCGAGCTGCTCGTCGCTCTCGCCCGGCTTGCGAGTCACCTCGACCTTGACGTACTGCGGGCACGCTTCGACGCAGCACCCGCAGCTCATGCACTGACTCAGCGGATACGCGTTCTCCTGCGCCTCGCGCGACTGCTTCGGGCCGGGACCCATGTGTTCCGATCCGNNGGGCGCGGAACATCCGCCGACGATCGACGACCAGATCGCGAAGGACCGGGAACTTCGACATCGGCCGCAGTTCGATCTCGCCGGGGTGATCCTTCAGCAGCCGTTCGACCAGCGCCGAGCAGGCCTGACGGACGCGGCCGTTGACCACCATCGTGCAGGCACCGCAGACCTCTTCCAGACAGTTGCAGTCCCAGGCGACCGGCGCGACGGTGCGGCCGTCGAGCGTCTTCCCCTTCGCGGCGATCCGCTGGAGCACGCTGATGACGTTCATGTCCGGTTCGAGTTCCAGGCGATGCACCTCCCAATACGGCGCCAGACCGGGACCGTCCTGACGCTGCACGCGAACCTGGAACGTAGCGGGCTTGCCGGTCGAGGGGGCGATCATGCGAAGTTCCTTCGTGACGACTCGCGGACCGAGCGTGCCGAGTTCGGCGTGCGGTCCGGCGAGCGGGGCGATCGTCGCATCCCGACGTCTCGGCACGGCAGCCGCGATCGGGACGTTCGAGACGAGGTCAGGGGGTGGTTCGAGGGGGATCGGTCATTCGCGTTCTTCGGGACAATCGATCGAGGTGATCGGTCGGGGGCTGTCGCGGACCGCAGAGCGAGTCCCGGGAATCGACCTTCCCCTCAGCGGTCACCGCAGGGAGACGAGCCGGTTCACCCGGATCCGTTTCAGACGCCGGCCGGAACGGGAGCGGCTCCCTTCTTCGCGGCCGCACGTTCCTTCCAGACCTTTTCGATCGTGTCGGCGCCGACCAGTCCGTACAGTCGGGGCTTGGGGGGCGAGATGGTCGTATCGACATCCTCATAGGTGACGTGCGGGTCGGTCCCTTCGAAGCGGACGACGGTCGACTTGAGCCACTTCGCGGTGTTGGCTTCGAACGAGTCGCACCACGTTTCGGCTTCGCGCCGCTTCCCCTCTTCGTCGGTCGCCTGGAGCGACGGCATGGCGAAGTCGGGCTTGAAGTGAGCGCCGCGGCACTCGTCGCGCATCCGAGCTCCCTTCACGATCGCCTTGGCGAGCGGGAACATGTCGACGAGCGCCTTGGTGAAGACGACGTTCTGGTTGGTCCAGGTGCCGGCGTCCGACAGCGAGCAGCGCGATGCCCGCTCTTCGAGTTCGCACACCTTGGCGTACGCCTCGTCGAGCTGCGGGTTGCGGCGCACGACCGTCGCGGCTCGCGTCATGACATCGCCGAGTTCCTGATGGATCAGGTACGGATTCTCGCCGCCGCGGCGACCGAGCAGTTCGTCGTGCCGCGCCTGTTCCGCCTTGACCGCCGTCTCGAACAGCGAGGCCGGAAGGTCGGCCGCCGCCTTCTTCGAACCCTTCAGCAGCGCCTCGATGCCGGGGGCGACGAAGAGTCCCGAGAAGATGCAGCTCAGCAGCGAATTGGCGCCCAGGCGATTCGCGCCGTGATACTGATAGTCGCACTCGCCGATCGCATAGACGTTCGGAATGTCGGTCCGCTGATTGCGGATCGAGGCGGGGGTCAGTCCGCCGGCGGCCGTCCGTTCGTAATCGACCCACAGACCGCCCATCGAATAGTGGACGGCCGGGAAGATCTTCATCGGGACTTCCCGCGGATCGACTCCCTGGAACTTCTCGTAGATCTCGAGAATGCCGCCGAGCTTCCGATCGAGTTCGGCTCGCGAGATATGCGTCAGGTCGAGATAGACGCACTGACGATCCTTCTCGACGCTCAGCCCTTCGTTGACGCAGATGTCGAAGATCTCTCGCGTGGCGATATCGCGCGGCACGAGATTGCCGTACTTCGGATACCGTTCTTCGAGGAAGTAGTAGCGCTCGCCGGCCGGGATCTCGCGATCCGCGCGGCACAGCAGGATGTCGGGCTGGATGCCGATNNCGCGGATCGCGCGGATCGTGCGGCGTTCGCGGCACCCAGACTCGTCCCCCTTCGCCTCGGGCGCTCTCGCTCATCAGCCGCAGCTTGTCGGCTCCGGGGATCGCCGTCGGATGGACTTGGATGAACTCCGGGTTGGCGTAGCGGGCGCCGAACCGAGTGCAGCGACTGGCGGCGCTGCCGGTGCAGACCATCGACATGGTCGAGCGGCCGTAGATCAGCCCCGGACCGCCGGTCGCGATGACGACGGCGTCCGCCGGGAACGATCGGATCTCCATCGTCACCAGACTCTGCGCCGTGCAGCCGCGACTCGCACCGTTCTCGTCCAGGATCGGCGCCAGGAAGTCCCAGCCCTCGAACTTGCGGACCTTCCCCTCCGCCTCAAACCGCCGCACCTGTTCGTCGAGCGCGTAGAGCAGCTGCTGGCCGGTCGTCGCGCCGCTGAACGCGGTCCGCTTGAAGAGCGTGCCGCCGAAACGGCGCCGGTCGATATAGCCTTCCTGAGTCCGGTTGAACGGGACTCCCAGACGATCCATCAGATCGATGACCTTCGGCGCCCAATCGGCCATCTCGCGGACCGGCGGCTGGTGCTGCAGATAGTCGCCGCCGTAGATCGTGTCGATGAAGTGTTCCCACTCGCTGTCGCCCAGCTGCCGCGTCTGGTCATTGCACGAGTTGATTCCGCCTTGCGCACAGACGCTGTGCGAACGCTTCACCGGAACGAGGCTGATCAGGTCGACCGGAATGCCGATCTCCGCCAGCTTCATCGTGGCCGCCAATCCGGCGAGTCCACCTCCGACCACCACCACGCGCTGCTGAGCCATCTCGTCACTCGTTGTTGAGGTCCGGATATCGAAGGCGATTCCGGTCGTCGTCGCCGTGTCGTGTCCCCGTCGAATCCGCGTCCCGTCCGAGTCCGTAACCGAGGCGATACGAACCGCGGAGGACTCGCAAGACGCGGATGCCGATCAGTGTCCGGCTCGCTTGTGTTCGTTCGGCATCACCGAACCCTCTTCGACCCGCATTTCGTACATCTCGTTCTCGCGCTTCATCGCCTCGTCCGCGTCGATCGTCAGCGGTCCGGCGAGCGAAATCATGCTGACTCCCGCCAACGCGACTCCCAGTCCCAGACAGGCGAAGCCGGCGCGGCGCTGAGCCGGAGGATTGACCCAGACGCCCCAGGTGATCCCCATCGTCCAGATGCCGTTGGCCAGGTGAAAGACGCACGACAGGACGCCGATCGCGTAGAAGAGCGGCACGACGAACGAGCTCTGCATCGCCGCGGCGAGCGTCGACGAGGCGTTGTAGGGGCTGAAGCGGGCTCCGCCGAGCGGCTTCGCGACCTTCTCGAGCCAGAGGTCGAAGTGGAACCAGCCGTGCAGATGAAAGACGTGCGCGAAGATGAACAGCAGCGCGATCATGCCGGTGATCCGCTGCATCACATAACGCCAGTTCGCCGCATAGCCGTAATGGCTGACGTTCGAGCGGCCCCCCATGATGATCACCACGCCGAAGATCGCGTGGAACAGGATCGGCCCGAAGATGAAGCCCCACTCGACGATCGGCAGCGCCGGTCCGAGCGCGTGGATCTGATAGACCGCATTCTGGAACGGCTCGACCCCCATCATCGTCAGCGAGTTGGTGATGAGGTGGACCACCATGTACGCGCCGACCGGCACGAGACCGGAGAGCGAATGCAGTCGCCGGAGCAGGAACTCGTGACGGACCAGCAGCGATCCGGAAGCAGAGGTGGCCATGCCGTGGGGAACTCGCCCGAGGTGCACGTGGAGAACCGATCGGGAACTTCTCCCGATCTCGACCGTCCGACCGAATCCGATACCCGTCGCTCGATCGGCGCCGTCACGCGACTCGAAAGCCGCTTCGCCCGGTTTCGCCGGCGACAGGTTCCGAAGCTCGGGATCAGGCCGAATCGGATCGCGACGCTCCGATCGTCACGGCGAACGAGACGTCTCGCGAAGTCGATCGGACGATCGACCGCGTCGCCGCCTCGTGCGGTAGCCGCTCGGCCCGTTCGACCTTACCGGAACCGATGTCGGGTCGGCGGAAGGTGCGTCGAGGAGCGGCGTGAAAAATCGGATCCGTGCGTCGTGAAGTCCGGAACCGGCAAGAAAGCCCCAAATCCTTCGGATCGCGAGTCAGTATAGAGGGGTCGAG
Organism: Planctomycetaceae bacterium; assembly: GCA_003455945.1. Taxonomy (GTDB): domain Bacteria; phylum Planctomycetota; class Planctomycetia; order Pirellulales; family Pirellulaceae; genus UBA11682. Next base: position 2,416 of record DMPQ01000434.1, on the reverse strand, counting down.
AGAAAGCTGACAAGCACGGCTGACGGCGAGGAGTATCGTGACGAGTCGCCGTCGTGACGAGGGTGATCGAGCCGGCGGAGCGCCGTTGATCCGGTTCGTCCGAACGGCCGTTCGGAGCGGGCCTATTCACACCGTGCTGCGGCCGTTCGACCCGGCCGAGCAGCTTGACATCGGTGCGCGACCCCAAGCAGAATCCCCCTGAGGGTTCGTGGCGCTCCGGTCCGATCCCTCGTCCCGATCCCGTTCCGGAAAGGTTCTCGATGCCCTTCGCGCCGCTTCGTCGTGCCTGGCTGCTGTTGTTGCTGATCGCGATCGGCGGCTGCGATCTCGGGACGTACGGCGCTCGCTATCAGGAACGCCGAGGAACGCTCGAGACGCGAGCTCGTCGCGCGGCGCATCTGCACAGCGCCTACCAGCGGCTCGACGATGCGGCGGGCAACTCGCTCGGCGCTCAGATCCGTCTGCCGAAGCTCTTCGACGGCGACAGCCGACGTCTTTCGCCGACTCAGGCCGAGACGATGCCGCAACAGGCGGTCCCTCCCGGCATGCCTCTGCCCCTGTCGTACACCTACGAGCGGTACGTGTCGTCGGGCGACGACCAGCTGCCGATCTACGTCTATGTCGGCTCGTTCCCGATGGCCGAAGGCGAGGCGGAAGGGCTCGAAGCGCGACTCGATGCGCTCGTCGCGGCGGTCATCACCGATGCGCCGCGCTGGGCCGAGGTGCCGTACGAATCGCTCGACGGCGAAGCGGTCACCTTCCGGTCGCTGAAGATCTCGGCGGCTCAGCCCTTCATGGTGATCGACCCGAGCGGCAAGGCCGAGAGTCGGACGCTCGAAGGGCAACTCTTCTTTCATCTGAAGCAGGTCGGCGACAAGCTGATCCTGGTCGGCCTTCGGTATCCGAGTCAGATCGCGGATGCGATCGGGTTTCCGGAGGGGATGGAAGCGAGTCTCGGTTCGTTCCGTCCGCTCTGAGGTCCGGCGTCGCGACGGCGAACGGGGCGAGCGGCGGTGATTCCGCGATTCCGCTGGAAAAGCCCGCCTTGATTCCCTAAAATGCGGGCTCGGTCGCGGCCGCCGCATTTCTTGTCCTGGCCGCTCCCTTTCGCTGGCTCGTCGGTCTTGTTTCGCTCGTCGATCCTGAACGGTGCCGTCGTCGTGTCGGTGCCGTCGCTCTCGTATTTCGGCTGTCGCGTCGTCTCGTGATCGTGACGGGACCGAGGCTTCACCACAGAGATCAGAGGTGTCCGATGCGTCGTACGTACTTCCTGACGCTGATCGGCGGAGTCGTGATGACTGTCGCCGGATGCGGTGGTGAGACGGCCACCGAGACGGCGTCGACTTCGGGCGGGCCTCCGCCGTCGTCGACTCCGCCGGCCGCTTCGAGTCCGGCGTCGACCGGATCGAGCGGATCCTCGGGCGGAGCGACTCCTCCGGCGCCGAGCATGGCGCCGGGAGGCCCGGGGAACTTCACCTCGGGGACCGGAGCGGCGAGTCCGGCGGGAGGAAGCAGCTCGATGTCGCCGATGGGCCCGAGCGGCTCCTATGGCCCGGGTGGCTCCTATGGACCGGGCGGTTCGCCGATGGGGCCGATGGGTCCCACCGGTTCCTATGGTCCCGGCGGCTCGTACGGACCTGGCGGTTCGCCGATGGGTCCGATGGGACCGACCGGTTCCTATGGCCCGGGTGGCTCGTACGGACCTGGCGGTTCNNGGCGGTTCCTATGGTCCCGGCGGATCTCCGAGCGGCCCTCCGGGATCGAGCCCGTCGGGTCCGACCAGCAGCGGTGACGGCTCGTCGAGCATCTCGATCGCCGAACCGGGCGGAAACCGAGGCCCGGGAGGAAGCTATCCGGGAGGGAGCTATCCCGGTGGGCCGGGCAATCCGAACGGAGCTCCGGCCGAACCCCCGCCGCCGCCGGCGCCGCTGACCCTGAAGGAGAAGGCCGAAAAGGCGTTCCGTCTGGGGAAGGATGCCGAGGCGTTCCGGTACATGCATGCGTGGTACCTGGCCGACAGCGAAGCGGTCGACTCGCTCGACATTCGACTGTTGTCGACGATCAATCAGCCGGTCGCGGCGATCCGTTGGGGAATCGGCGTCGACTACGAGGCGCGGAACTTCTCGAAGGCACCTCCGTTGATCGGGGCTCAGCCGAACTGGCTCCCGCCCCCTCCGGGACAGCGCAACAATCAGGGAGGTGGTGCTCCCGGTCGGCCTCCGGGGGGCGGTAGTGGCGCGTCGACTCCGGGAGCCCCGGGCGGTCCCGGCAACTTCGGCGGTGGTGGCGGCGGCAGCAGCGCGACCGAGCCGTCGGATGCGCCGGGGGCTCTCGCCTACTACACCGGCGAACTCGGCCAGAAGCTGGTCGAACGGATCAACATGCGGCGGACCCGGGATGACGGCTACTACGGCCT
>DMPQ01000282.1 GCA_003455945.1 Planctomycetaceae bacterium | reverse complement strand
CATCATGAACAGGCAGAGGACCACCAGCAGTCCGAGAATGCCGAGCGTCTTGAGATTCATGCGTCGATCCGTTGCGTAGCCGTTCGCGGCGCGGACATGTTCCGCGCCGCTCGCTCGTCGTCGTGCCGTGTCACGCGACCTGTCCGGTGGCGAGTCGCAGGATCGCCTGCTCGCTCGCGCTGCGCCAGTCCAACTCCCCCGTCAGCCTTCCCTCGTGCATCACCAGCACGCGGTCGCTCATGCCGATCACCTCTTCCATCTCGCTCGACGCGAAGAGGATCGCCGTTCCCTCGGCGCTCAGTCGCTCCATCAGCTGATAGATCTCGTGCTTCGCGCCGATGTCGATGCCGCGAGTCGGTTCGTCNNTCGTCCATCAGCAGGATGCGCGGCGCGACCGACAGCCACTTGCCGATCACCACCTTCTGCTGATTGCCTCCCGACAGATAGCGGACGATCTGCTGCGGACCGGGAGTGCGGATGGCGAGGTTCGCGATCGCCTCGGTCGCGGCACTCCGTTCTCGCCGACGATCGACCAGCGCGCCGAAGCGGCGATGGCGCCACAGTCCGGCAAGACCGGCATTCCGCTCGACCGTCATGTCGACGACGACTCCGTGCCGTTTCCGGTCCTCGGGGACGAGCGCCACGCCGTGGCGGATCGCATCGCGCGGGTCACGGATCGTCGCAGGAACGCCGGCGATCCGGATCGTTCCGCCGGCGGCGCGATCGATGCCGAAGATCGTCCGGAGCAGTTCGGTCCGACCGGCACCGACCAGCCCGGCCATGCCGACGATCTCGCCGGCCCGCACCGTCAGGTCGATCGGATGCTGCGGCCACGTCGGACTCCGCAGCCCGATCGTCTCGAGCACCGTTTCGCCGGCGCGCCGTTCGTTGCGGGCGTAGAACTGCGACAGGTCGCGACCGACCATCGCCCGCACCATCGCCTCGTGCGTGATCTCGTCCCGACGGAGTTCGCCCGCGTTGCGACCGTCGCGAAAGACGGTGACGTGGTCCGCCAGCTCCTCGATCTCGGCCAGACGATGCGAGATGTAGATGACGCTGATGCCTCGGGCGCGGAGCCCCCGGACCACGTCGAACAGCGTTTGCGTCTCGCGCGCCGACAGGCTCGACGTCGGCTCGTCCATGATCAGCACTCGCGCGTCGACCGAGAGCGCCTTGGCGATCTCGACGAGCTGCTGTTGGCCGATCGACAGACGGGACAGGGGAGTCGCCGGATCGAGATCGAGGCCGACTTCGCCGAGCCACCGCTTCGCCTGTCGAGCCGTGGCGCGGCGATCGATGATCCCCAGCCGATTCGGCTCGCGCCCCAGGAAGATGTTCGCCGCCAGATCCAGATTGTCCGCCAGGTTCAGTTCCTGGTGGATGAGCGCCACGCCATGCGACAGTGCCGCAGCGACATTGGGAAAGGCGACGTCGCGGCCGTTCATCCGGAGCGTCCCGGTATCCGGCGATTGGACGCCGGCCAGGATCTTCATCAGCGTGCTCTTGCCCGCCCCGTTTTCGCCGACCAGCGCCAGCACCTCGCCGGCACGGACTCGCAACGTCACGTCCGACAGGGCGACGACCCCCGGAAAACGCTTGCCGATCCCGACCGCTTCGAGCAGCCAGTCTCCCGCTTCGTCGGCGCGGCCGCTGCTCATCGGTATCGACACTCGAAAGGGAGTTCACGGCACCGGCGGCAAACCGAAGCCGGAAGGGAAACAGGGCAAGGGACGAAACGGGGCGGGCCGACGAGGCCGCTCGAGCGGCGCTCTCGGCCCGTCGTTCGCTTCCGAATCGGCGGCGCGAGCGAAGCCGATCCGAACGGGAAGCCGGATCAGTCGCGCGTCTTGGCCTGCAGGTCGTCGCGATAGGCATCGACATTGTCGGCGACGATCTTGCGCGGCGGGACGTCGATGTAGGTCGTCTCGGACCCGAGCGACGTGTCGCCGTCCAGCAGCTTGACCAGCGTCTCGACCGACTTGTAGCCGTACTGATACGGGTCCTGCACGATCGTTCCCTGGCAGAAGCCGTCCTTGATCGCCTGCAGCGTGATCGTGTTCTCGTCGAAGCCGATCAGCTTGATCGCGCCGAGCTTCCCGGCCTTCTGCAGCGCCTGGTAGCAGGCGGGCGGGTTGTACTCGAAGAGCCCGACCATCGCGCCGAGATCGGCATAGGTGCTGATCGCGTCTTCGGCATTGCGCTGCGCCCCGGTCGGCTCTCCCTGGTCCAGCAGCGTCGCGATGATCTCGTACTTGTCCCCCTTGATCGCCTCGGCCGGATCGAACGCGTTCGGCTGATCTCGGTAGTACTGCAGATCGCGATCGCGATCGAGCAGTTCGTCGATCACCCCCTGGCGACGGAAACGAGCGTTGTCCTGCTCGAGATCGGCGACGAACAGCAGCACCTTGCCCCCTTCGGGCAGGGCTTCCTTCACCAGCTCGCCGCACAGACGGCCGGCCTGATAGTTGTCCATGCCGATATACAGGATCCGATCCGACGCCGGGGCATCCGAATCCTGAGTGATCAGCTTCACCTTGCCGGCCAGTTCGTTGATCCACTCCGTCTGGTTGTCCGGATCGACGACGCTGATCGCCAGACCGTCGATCCCCGAGGTGATCAGATCCTGCACGACGCGACGCTGCTCGGCCGCCGACTTCTGCGCCGGCATGCGGACCTCGACCTTGACCCCGAGGTCCTTCTCGGCATCGCGACAGCCCGCCTGAGCGATCTTCCAGAAGTCGGCGATCATGTTGGTGACGAAGGCGACCTTGCGCGTCTCGGCCGGCTTGTTCCCCGTCCCCGAGTCGGTCGACTTCTCGGAATCCCCTCCGCAACCGCCGATCGCGATCGGCAGCAGCAGAGCCAACAGCACGAGACCGAATCGGCTGAAACGCATGGATCGTTCCTCGCGAACGTTGCGGTGGTGGAGCAGCGGGAGAGGGGCAGGGAACGGAATCACCGAGCGCGCCGGTCGAGACGGCGCGGCATTCAAGGAGAGATTCCCGACCCGCAAAAAACCGGGCCGCATTCTAGTTTGCCGTTGGAGGCCCAACAAGTCGCGCCCCTTCGAGGACCTCCCGGGCGTCGTCCCGAATCGCCGCGAGTCGCCGAGCGATCGCCATGTCCCCGATCGCCCCGTCACCGGCAGGCTTTCGCGGTCGCCGCCCCCTCGAGGTCTCGCCAGGCCGCAAGGTCGAGCGATGCGGTCGTTGCGGATCAATTCGCCCCCTCGCGAATGCCGATGCCAGCCAAGCGTCGGAACGCCGACCTCCCTCGAGCCGAACTCGTTCGCGCGCCCCGCGAATGCCGGAGCCGCTTCGCATGTACCCGCTCCGCCCTCGCCAGCCCGGTGACCGTCCGTTGCGATCGCGCGACGCCGATCCGGAGTTTCTCGGAGCCTGCCGACGGCGAGCCGCGGCGTTCGATCG
>DMPQ01000308.1:596-30524 GCA_003455945.1 Planctomycetaceae bacterium | reverse complement strand
CCCCATCCCGCGATGTTCGTGGACGAGCGATTCGAGTCCGACCAGGACCTGAATGCAACCGGCGTCCGCCAAGCGAGCAAGCAATTCGGGACGCTCCCCCAATCGCCAATCCGATTCGGTGAACCAGCGCGCACCGGAGCGACCGAGCACGTCGAGCAGCTCGCGATGATCTCCCGGGCCGGCGAAGGTGTTGTCGTCGGCCAGTTCGATCCCCAGACGCGGATCGATCCGGCGGAGCGCTTCGAGTTCCGCCGCGATCCGCTCGGCCGGCTTNNGGGCGATCGAGCCATTTCGAACGAAGCAGCGGCTCGATAGCTCGGCACCAGTCGATCGGCCTCGGCATCGATCAGCAGCTGTTGCCAGACCGGTTCCCCCTCGCCGATCACGATCGCATCCGCATGCTCCGCCGCCTCGTCCGGACATCCGGTGACGTGAAGTCCTCCGAGCGCGACTCTCACCCCTTCGCGCCGTAGCGCATCGGCCAGCGCATACGCTTCGAGAATCGACGCGGTGAGTGCCGAGATCGCGACGAGCGTCGGTCGCTCGGCGACGATCCGCTCGATCAGTTCGGGATCGACTCGTGGGGCTTCGTGGAGCGAACGCGACCAATGATCGGGAGTGAGCGCGGCGAGCGTCAGCAGGCCGAGCGGCGGGAGGGCGCCGATCGATCGGGCCCGAGACGCGAGCCCCGGAAGCGAGCCGCCGACGGCAGCGAGTTCCGCTTCGCGAACGCGAAACCCCGAGAGGGCGACGAGCGAGAGGTGCGGCATCGGCGGCGTCCGAACAGACGACGGTCCGTCGATCGATCCGAAACGCGAAGGGACCGACGAGCGTCGTTCGCGATTATCGCTGCCGAAACGGTTCGGCGCAAGAGAGCAGGAACCTTGTCGGTCGCGAGATCGGAAAACGAAGCGAGCGGCGAACGGACCTGCCGCTCGCCGCTCGTGTTTCGTCATCCGGCAATCGTCATCGGATCGGTCGACCGATCATCGAACGCTCGGCGCTCGATCGCGACGAGATCGCTTGCGGTTCAGCGACCGGCGAGCGCCGGTTGGCCGCTGCGTTGCAGACGCCGGTTCAGCTCGTGCAGGCGGAACTTCCAGTGATCGGCGAACGCAAAGGCGCCGTCGAGTGCCTGGGCGACGGCGCTCAGGCTGTCGACCGGCTTGAACAGACAGTCCGCGGCGCCGTTGCGCATCGCGGCAAGGACCGAGTGGTTCGTGACCAGACCGGTCAGCATCACCACCTGGATTCCCCCGTCCATCCGCTTGAGATCGACCAGCCAGTCGAGACCGGTCTTGTCGGTTCCCAGATCGATGTCCAGCAGCACGACGCGGATTCCCTGATCGACGAGCGTCGGAATCAGCAGCTCGGGATCATGGATCGGAAGCGTCTCGAAGTCGTAACGGACCAGACCTTCATGAACGAGCCGAGTGATCGTCGGATCATCGTCCAAGTGCAGCACACGTCGAGTCATTGCCCCTGCCCCCATCTCGGTACGTTGCCCCGGGGCTTTGCCGGGCCCCGCGTACGAAGCGAAAGCTAGGGCGGAAGAGCGACCCGGTCGAGCGATTGCGTTTCATCGCAAGGTTCGGTCCCGGATCGGAACCGGTCGGGGCCCGTCGGTTACCGGAATACTCGGACCGACCGGTCGGACGCCGTTGCGGTGCCTGCCGCTCGAAGCGACTCGGCCGAAGAATCCGGAAGTCGATCGACGAGCTCCGTCCCGTCGGTGACCGCTCGTTCAATCCGATCGATCGGTCGAGGCGGCGGGATCGGCCGAGACGGAGTCGTCTTCGACGATCACCAGCCAGCCGGTATCGGCGATCTCGTCGCTGCGCCCCTGCACCAGGACCGGTGCGAGTGCGGCCAGCGTTCGTCCTCCGCCGATCGGATCGAGGAAGTTCGGGACGATCTGCTCGCGAGCCGGACTCGCCATGCGCGACGTTCCGCCTCGTTGGCGCCGAAGCGACTCGGCCAACGCCAGGCTCTCGCCGTCCAGACGCGGAGGGAGCTGATCGCGGCGGGCCAAGTTGCGTCCGGTCGCGTGCAGCACGAGCCCCGGGAGCCCTTCGAACTGGTCGTTACGCGTGTCGACCAGCAGCAATCGGACTTCGGCCGGCAGTTCGAACTGCCCCACCTCGATCGTCATGCCGAGCAGACCGATCGCCGATCGACCCGGCTCTTCCGGAGGTCCGCTCCAGATCGGCACCGAGAACGCGACCATCGCGGTGTCGGTGTTGTCGCTGAAGAAGACGGCCGACATGTGCACCTGTCGCCCGCCGAGAATCGGACTCCCCTCGGCATCGAACGCGTCGAGTTCCGGTCCGGTCAGGTCCTTGCCGCGGGCGTGAAAATAGTCGCGGTAACGGAAGTTGCGGCCGATCGTGTCGCCGACCGGACTGCGCGCCTGCTGGATACCGGAGCGATCGTTCACCAGCCAGCTCTTCCAGGCGATCTCGCGATGACCGATCGCTCGTCCGTCGAGCCAGGCCTGAAGTCGAGCTCGCGTATCGGCATCCTCCGGTGCCGCGTTGAGCGCCGCCACCAGTTCGCGCAGGCGCGGCGAAGTCGCTTCGGCTTCGAGGATCCGCCAGCGGAGATCGATTTCGTTCGAGATCGCCTCGCTCAGAAAGATGGCGGACAGCGCCAGGTTCCGCTGCCGATGCGACTCGGCTCGCAACTGAGCCTGCTCGGCGTTCGAGCGAGCGAGCGATTCGTTCCGCGCCGCGACTCCCAGTCCGACCGCCGTCAGCAGGCTGAGCAGCACCGTCGCGGCGACGAACAGGAACCCTGCGAAGACGCTGGCCCGATGTCGACGCATCCAGCGGACCAGCAGATCGCGAGCCGGTTCGCGATAGGCGGTGACCGGATCGTCGGCCAGGAACCGCTCGACATCCTGTGCGAGGGCCATCGCGGTCGGGTAGCGCTGAGCCGGATCGACCGACATCGCCTTGAGACAGATCGCCTCGAGCGCGCCGGGGATGCGGGGATCGATCGAGCGAGGCTTGGGGAGATCGCCGCGCAGGACTCGATCACGGAGATCGGTCAGATTGCCCGAAACGGCAGGGCGACCGGCGAGGAGCTTGAACAGCGTCGCCCCCAGGCTGTAGATGTCGCTCGGAAAGCCGGGACGCTCGCCCCGCGCCTGTTCGGGACTCATGTAGGCCGGGCTGATCCGATTGCTGTGCGACGTCTCGCTGTCCTGTCGATCCGATCGGAGTTCGGTGTACTCGCCGCTTCCGGCCGAGACATCGGCGCGGTCGACGATGATCGCCTGTCCCCAATCGACCACCAACGTCTCGCCGAACCGCCCGAGCATGATGTTGTGCGGCTTGAGATCGCCGTGAACGACGCCGCGCTGATGGGCGTAGGCGATCGTCTTGCAGGCCGAAACGTAGTGGCCGAGCAGTTCGCGCAAGCGTCGGTGTCGTCCCGACACCGTCACGAAATCACGAATGCGGGACGTGTCCGATTCGCCCGTCCCGGTCCCCGGTTCGCCGGTTCGAGCCAGCGCACCGGTAACGCCGTCTCGGTTCGGCGTCTGATGGAACTCGAGGATCGCCGAGTCGAGATCGGCACCGCGGATGTACCGCATCGCGTAGAACGGACGCCCGCGACTGGTCGACCCGATGCCGTACACCGGAACGACTCCCGGGTGATCCAGGCGGCTGGTGATCTCGGCTTCGATCGCGAACCGAGCGCGCTGCGCCGGATCGATCGCCTCGCGGGCCTGCATGAATTTCAGCGCCACCGAACGTCGCAGCTCTTCGTCGCGCGCCCGAAAGACGATCCCGAGCCCGCCGCGTCCGACGAACTCCAGATCGTCGTAACGCGCCTCGACCGAAATCTCGCCGGTCAGTTCGGGGATCGTTCGACCGTCGTCGTGCAACGACGCTCCCTTGCCGCCGTGTGGAGTCGTCTCCTCGAGGTCGAACCAGGAGCGATCCATCTGCCGCAGCGCGCCGATCCGGCGACGCACCTCGTCGAGCAACGACGGATCGTCTCGGCAGAGTTCCTCGGGAGTCGGTTCGCGACCGGCCTCACGTCCCTCTTCCCACCGGTCCAGCAATCGCTCGATCCGCGTCTCGTCCGCCATCGGGTTTCGTCTGTCCGTAGAGCCGTCGATTCGTCGCGTCGTCGATCCGTCGTTCGTCGTCGATCGCCTTCCGCCGCCGTTCACCACCGGTCTCGGCCGCCGTCCGACCGTTCTTCGGGGCGCTTCGGGGGTCGGCAGCCGTTGCCGTTGCCGGCCGGGTCCGCCGCTCAGTCGGCCGGGCTTTCGCCGTCCAGTCGATCGTGCAGCGCGATCCGGGCCGACCGCCACCGCCGCTTGACCGTACGAACGTCGACCCCGAGCAGATCGGCCGCCTCCTGCTGCGTCAGGCCGTGGTACCAGAGGAGCTCCACCACCTCACGCTCCGCTTCCTCGAGCTTCTCGATGCTCTGATGGAAGTCGACCCAATCCATCAGACGTTCGGGAGTCACCGAGGTTTCGAGCGGTTCGGGAGCCGCTTTCGGCCCGTCGTCGTCCGCCGACCGCCCCTGAGTCATGTGTCGCTTGCCGACGCCGGAATAGTGCCGAGCCATGTCGAGCAGTTCGCGACGGATCTGCAGCGCGGCCAATCGGAAGAAGTGACGCGAATCCTCCGGCACGACATCGGCCAGGGACCGATGCAGGCGGATCAGGGCGTTCTGGAAGACATCCTCGGTCTGCTCCCAGCGACCGACGTTCGGATACCCCATCTTCATCCGCTTGGTCATCGTCATCAGACGATTGCCGGTCGCCTCGAGCAACTCGTTGCGGGCGAACGGATCCCCCTCGCGGAGCCGCCGCAGCAGCCGCTCGAGTTCGGGGACCGGAATCGTCGCTTCACCTTCCATTCGCTTTGCCTCTTCTGTGCGGAACGGCGATTGTCGACGGTTCCCCGTCGGTCCGCAACCGACGGAAGGCCGAAGGTCCGGGGGCGACCTGAGGAAAATCGCGCGGCGATCGCCGCCGATCGGCCGAGTCGCAGGCCGCCGCGAAACGAACCGAATCGCAAGGTTTCCCCCGGAACCGTCTCGGGCCGTTCGCCCGTTCCGGCCGGTCGTTACGGAAAGGTTGCGCGATTGCGGTGGCCGGCGCGAACGCGCGGACGTCATCATGCGTCGAACAGACGACCTACGCTCGAAGACCGCCTCGGGGGGATTCCCCGTCCTTCGAGCCGATCTTGCTCTTCCCGCCGCCGGATCGCCTCGGATCCGGGCCGTTTCGCGTTCGGAGAACCGTCATGCCCCGCAGACTCGCTTCGGCCTTCGCTTGGCTCCTCCTTTCGATCGTGCCGGTTTCGGCGATCGCCCAGCAGGGGCCCGATGCCGCGCCCGGAGCGGATGAACCGCAGGAGCCGGTCGTTCGCGAGCGGACCATCTACATCCCGTATCAACGGCTTCGCAGCCTGTTCGAGAAGGAAGGGCGAGGGGTCTTCGTCCCTTACGAAACCTTTCGCCAACTCTGGGATGCGGCGCGGCGAGCCGAACAGACGGTCCCCCCCGACGCGATCCGCCACCGGGCGCTGATCGGCTCGATCGACAGTCGCGCGACGGTCGCGGGGGATGTCGTCGTCGTCCGGAGCGAAGCGCAGGTCGAACTCCTCGACGAAGGGTGGCACGAGATTCCGCTGAGGCTGATGGGAGCGGCGTTGCGGAGCGCGACGATCGACGGCCGTCCGGCTCGACTGCATCAGGCCGAAGACGGTTCGCGCTTCCTGCTCGAGAAGAACCCGACGAACGAGCCGCGGCAGCTGGTGCTGGTCCTCGAATATGCGACTGCGTATCGCCGAAGTCCGGGACGCAACGAGGTCGCCTTTCATCCGCCGGCCGCTCCGATCCATCGCTGGCGGATCGAAGTGCCGGAAGCAGGAGCGGAAATCACCGTCCAGCCCGACGTCGCCGTCCGTCCGCTGACCGAGGACGAACTGAACGAGTCGCCGCCGGGGACCGACGAATCCGAGGCGAACGGAACGGCGGACGACGCGACGGAAGGGAACGACGACACGACCGATACCGAATCGGCGAGGCCCGAGCGGACGGCGGTCGAAGCGTTCGTCGGAGGGGCCGATCTGGTCGGCTTCTCGTGGACCGCCAAGGCCGAAGGGGCTGCCGGGCTGACGGCACTGGTGACCGCGCAGAGTCGCCAGGAGATGACGATCGACGAAGGAGTCGTTCGGACTCGCGTCGAGGTCGCCTACGACATCAGCCGCGCCGACGTCTCGCGTCTGACGCTCGAGGTGCCGGGCGATCACGACATCGTCAATGTCTTCGATCCGAACGTCCAGAAATGGGAGAAGCGTTCGGTCGACGGCGTGCAGCGGATCGACGTCACCCTGTTCCAGCCGACTCGCGGCAATCAGTCGCTGGTCATCGAGCTCGAACAGTTCACCGGCGGCCGCGAAATGATGGTCGCGATGGTCCAGGCGGAACTTCAGGCGGCGATGGTCCGCGCGCTCGAGGCGGGAAGCGACGAGACGATGGTGCCGGTCGGTCGGCAACAGGGAATCGTCGTCGTGAAGATCGCGCCGAGCCTGCGGAGCGAGGTCTTCGATCGGGCCGGACTGGTGCAGATCGATGCGAGCCAGCTCCCGGCGCCGCTCGATCGGCAGACCTGGGATCACGCCTATCGATTCGCGGCAGTTCCTTACGCGCTCGGACTGCGAGTCGAGAAGCTGCTCCCCGAGATCGCGACGCAGGAGCTGGTCGAACTGCTCCTCACTCCCGAACTGCTCCAGACGCGGACGACCGTCCTCTTCGACGTGACGCGCGCCGGCATCTTTCAGGTCGAGCTCGACGTTCCGGAAGGGGATCGGATCGAGGGAGTCGAAGGGATCGCGGTTCCGGGAGGTGAGGCAGCATCGATCGAGTCGCACGAACTTCGTCCCGCGCCGGCCGACGGCTCGCCGGCGACGCTGACCGTGCGACTTTCCCGACAGCATCTCGGTCGATTCGGACTGCAGGTGCGGACGCGGCGCGACGCGAGCGACCCGAACCTGCAGCGCCCGACCGGAACCTCCTCCGAGATCGGAATGGGCTTTCCGCGAGTCGCGACGCGCACGACCCTCCGCAGCCGCGGTCGACTGATCGTTTCGGCTCCGGGGAGCCTGCGATTCGAACCTCGCCGTTCGACCGGCGTGCGGCCAGCCGNNCGAGCGATGCGGTCGACGTCGGACAATGGGCCTTCGGTCGCGATCCGGTCGATCTCGCCTATGCCGTACAGCGCCGGCGACCGTACGTGACGCTCCGCGAGTTCCGTGCGGTCGAGGTGACGTCGGGAGTCGCGAAGTACTCGGCCGATCTTTCGTTCGACGTGCTCTACAGCGGCGTGGAACGACTCCGCTTGGACGTTCCGGCCGATTTGGCCGACAGTCTGATCAACGAGGACGGCACGCTGCGCGAGCGCGCTTTCGACCCGCAGCCCGATGACGTCGCCGAGGGGATGGTCGCTTGGGAACTGACGGGCGAAGGGGAACTGCTCGGCACGCAGCGGATCGTCCTGACGTGGGAGCGACCGCTCGGCGAACTGCCGGTCGGCGTCGGAACCGAGATTCCGGTCCCTGCGTTTGCCGCCCCCGAAGCGAATCGGTACTGGGGACAGATCGTCGGGCGCAAGGCCGAGTCGATCGAGATCGGCGTGCGCGGCGAGACGGTCGGACTCCGACCGATCGATCCTCGCAATGACCTGATCGAAGGTTTCGACTCGGAAGGAGTCGCCCGCGCCTTCGAGTTTCAAGGGGGATGGAATCTCTCGTTCGAGGCGACTCGCTACGAACTCGAAGAGGTGAAGCGGACGAGCATCGAAAAGGGGCTCGTCCGGATGATCGTGACTCGGAGTGACGAGGTCGCGGTCCAGGCGATCTACAAGCTCCGTTCGGCGCGACAGCGAATCGCGGTTCGTCTGCCGGGAGTCGACCCGGCCGATACCGCCGACTCGCTCGACGCTCAGCCGCTGCGGATCGACGGTCGGCCGGTCCCGCTCGAACGGGACGACGGACAGTTCTACATCCCGTTCACCGGGCATGTCGCCGACGTGCCGGCGATCGTCGAGCTGCGTTACACCGTGCCGCGCGGCGGAAGACTGGTCGTTCCCGAGTTCACCGAAGATCCCGCCGCACAGAAGATCGACCTCTCGATCTATCTGCCCGAAGAGCTGGCGATCGTTCGGCAGACCGGTGCGTGGAGTCGTCCGGACGGCTACTGGTTCGATCAGGAGTTCGAAACGCCGGAGGATGCCGAACTCTCGCAGCAGGGGACCGACTTTCCGCTCGACGGACGTCGCTACCGATTCACGACCTTGCGTCCGGTGGTCGGAGACGAAGGGGGGCTCGGACTGACGACGATCGATCGTCGGCGATTGGATGTCGGCGTCGCGATCATCGTGATCCTGCTCGGCATCGTGCTCGCTTGGCAGCCGCTCGGACTCCGCTTCCTGTCGATCGGAACCCTGCTGGTCGTCGCGCTCGGACTGGTCGTCGTGGAGCCGTGGGGAGCCAAGGCGATCCTGCGCTGGCCGCTGTTCGGAGCGATCGGTGTCGTGCTCGCCGGCTGGACGGCTCAAGGAGCGATCTGGACGATCGCGCGCGGCGCCGACTGGCTCGGTCGATCGAGTCGATCCGGCTCGGTACCGCCGACGTCCGGCGCAGCGAGTGCCACCCAGGAAGGCGTCGAGGCGATCGCTTCCGGAAGCGTCGTCGCAGGGAGTCCGGTCACCGAGTCTCGGGTTACCGAGTCGACCGTTCCCCCGGCGACTCCGGACGCTCCGGCATCCTCTGCCTCGTCGGACGATCGTCCTGCGGGCGATTCGGGAAAGGAGGCGTGAGATGAACCCGCGTGCAAGTTCGCTCCGTTCGCTCCGAGCGCTCGGCCGCCTGGCGTCGGCTCGCTGGATCATGGCGATGCTGCTCGGGCTTTCGCCGGGGGCGTCGATTCTCGCGCCGAGTTCGACGCGAGGGGACGACCCGCCGATCGTTCGCGAGCTCTTCGTCCCGTTCGAGGAGCTCGATCTGATCCTCGAGGCCGATCCGAATCGCGTCTTTCTGTCGCGCGACGAATACGAACGTCTGGTGCGCGACGCTGCCGAAAGGCCGGTGATCGCCGTGCCGCGAGATCTGACGCTCTCGCGAGTCGATTCGCGACTGGCGGTTCGCGATGGTCGAGGGAGCTTCACGACGACGATCGAGTTCGAGGTGCTTGCCGAAGCGAAGTGGCTCGAACTGCCGTTGTCGCTGGCGGGAGTCGGTCTCCGGTCGGCGCGGTTGGACGGCGAAGCGGCTCCGCTCCGCCGCGACGACCAGGGGCGTCCGTCGGTGCTGGTGCGCGGCGCAGGGATCCATCGACTGGAACTCGCCGGCAATCTGCCGCTCGAACAGTCGGGCATTCGGCAGGTGCTGAACGTCACGTTGCCGCAAGGCCCGTCGGGGACGACGCTCCTGGAAGTAGCCGGCGATGTCGAAGCGGAAGGGAGTGCGATTGCGGGGCGCACGTTCGATGCCGAAGCGGACGTCACCCGTTTCGACCTTGTCCCGCAGCAGGCCGGATTGACGTTGGTCCTGACCACCAACAACCGGAGCGCGCAGGACGAGCGGATCTACGTCGCGCGGAGCGTGCTGATCGACGAACTCACGTCGGCCTACGAACGTCTTCATGCCAGCGTCTCGGTCGAGCCGGTGGCCGGTACGCTCGAAGTCCTCGAATTGCGACTGCCGAACGGCTTCGAGGTGATGCGAGCCGAAGCACCGCAGATCGCGCGCTGGGAACAGATCGTCTCGTCCGTTGACGAACGACGACTGCGCATCGTCCTGTCGGAGCCGGTCGAGTCGACGCTGGTAATGTCGATCCTGCTGCAGCGAACCGAGGCGCTGAGTGCTTCGATCGGTGACGGCGGCGAAGCGAGCGAGGAAACGGAACGCGGAGCGGGACTCGAAGAGAATCGGATCGCGTGGTCCTTTCCGCATCTGCCGGTGGTCGGCGCCTCGGGCGAGGTGACGGTCGTCGGACTCTGGGTGGAAGAGCTGCTGGTGCCGGGAGAGTCGGAGGTGTCGGGGCTCGTGCCGGTCGACTCGCGCGTCCTGCAGGCGTCGGTCCCGGCAAGTCTGGCGATCGCCGAACCGGGAGCACCCCGGCTTCGCCAGACGATGACCTACTACGCGCCGTCGACCGAGTTCCGTTGGAACGCGACGATTGCGCGACAGCCGAGTCGGTTGGCCGGAACGGTCGGCTCGATCCTGACCGTCGGCGATCGCCGCCTGGAGCTTCAGGGGACGGTATCACTTCGATCGGAAGGGGAGACGCGATTCGATTGGCTCTGGAAACTCCCGCCGGGCTGGGAGATCGAATCGCTGAGCGATGCGGCGGGGAACGCGGTCGCCTGGGAGCGGATCGTCGCCGATGCGACCGGAACGACCGCGCGGGTCAAGGTACCGAGCGGCATTCGTCCCGGTGTCGACGGGACGTTCGACTATCGGGTGTCAGGAACGCCGAGCGGCTGGCTCGATGCCTGGACCGAACGGAACCTCGAGGTGCCGTCGGTCGCGATCGACGGCGCCGAGATCGAACGGGGAGCGATCGGCGTCGTGGTGCGCGACGATCTCGAAGCGTTGCCTCTCGAGACCGACGGGCTGGTGCCGCTGCTGGATAACGAACTGGCGGCGGTCGGTCTCGCCGGGCTGCAGGGAGGGCTGGCGTATCGATTTGCCGGCGAGAGTCGACTGGTGCTGCAGGTGACCCGCGCCGTGCCGACGCTGACCGCGCGGGAGTACTCGCTGTACTCGCTGCAGCCGGGGCGAGTGCGCTGCGCGCATGAGCTGCACTTCACGATCCGCGAGGCTTCGGCTCGCTCGCTCGAATTCTCCCTGCCCGAATCGACTCCTCGCGAGATCGGCATTCGCGGGCTCGGCGGACTGGCGATCGGCGAATCGAGTTCGCGCGACGAGAACGGTCGGCGCCTGTGGCAAGTGCGACTCGCGTCGGCAGCGACCGGCGAAGCGCGATTGGCGATCGACTACGAACAGACGATCGAGGATGCGGCGACGATCGAGTGGGGAGCGCCGATGATCCGCGCCGAAGGAGTCGCGTTCCGCTCGACCACCTTCGGTATCGACGGCGACGCCGATCTCTCGGTCGACGTCACGACCGATGCACGGCGCGTCGATGAGGGGGAGCTGGCTGCCTCGGAACTGCCGATCGGCCGACGGAGCGTCGGAACGTTCGGCAAGGTCGACGGCGATCCGGTCGCCACGGTCTCGATCCGTCGTGAAGCGGGCTACGGACTGCCGTCGGCCGTGATCGATCGTGCCGAGCTGACGACAAGACTCGGACTGAACGGACGAGCCCAATCGATCGCCGCCTATCGCCTGGCGACCAAGGCGACCCTGCTCGAACTCCGATTGCCGAAAGGTTCCGAGCTGTGGGGAGCGAAGCTCGACGACCTGGGATTGAAGCCGCAGCGGAGCGGTGATCGCCTGCTGATCGGACTTCCCGCCTCCTCATCCGGAGCGGCTCGGCGACTGGAGATCGTCTACGAGACGCCGATTCCGTCGATCGCCGTGTTCGGCAGCGTCTCGTTGCCGGCCCCGGAGCTCGCCACGATCGTGTCGGCCGATGCCGACGGATCGCCGATCCCGACGGCCGACGTGGAGTGGATCGTGCTTCCGCCGGACGGTTACTCGGTGACCGACCGGGACGGGACGGTCCGCAGCGTCGAATTGCGCCGTCCGTATGCCGGTCCGGAGTTGCTGCTCGGGGCGATGGTCGAACTGTTTCGGCCTCGACGAATCGTCTCCGAGTCGGTCGCGGCGAAGTTCGAGATGGTCCTGCCGCAGGCGAGTTTCGACGGGGCGATGGCGAATCGACCGATGGCTCCCGGCGCCGAGCCGATGACCTGGGAAACCCCGTCACCGAGCAATTTCCTCGACCTCTCCGACGAGACGATGGCGCTCGATGCCGGTCGACCACCGATCGAACAGGCGCCGCAATCGGAAGCGCGGACGTCGACCGAGGAACTGCGTGAGAAGGCGGAGAGCGACGCGCCGCCGAGCGAGCCGAGGCGATCGAACGAATCGCCGATGTCGCAGGTTCCTTCTGCTGATGCAGACCTCGGCGAGGATCGGTCGGGCTTGTCGTCCAGGGAGCGCGGAGCGACCGGCGCCAGTCTGGAAGGAGTGCGATCGTTGGCGATCGATCTGGTCGGCGAAGGGGATCAGGTCCGTTTCGTCGGTTTGGGCGAGGCACCTCGGCTCGAGATCGGCGTGCACGTCACCGCGTTGACACAGTTGTACGGGTTGGCGATCGCGGCGGTCGGCCTGCTGATCGGTCTCGCCCTGCGCTGGACGGCGTTCGCCTGGCGTCTGGGGTGGATCGTCTTGCTGCTCGCGGCCGGGGCGATTCCGCCCTGTCTGACGGCGCAGTTCGATGCCTCGATGCCGATCTTCGCCGGAGCGTTTCTGGCCGGCTGTCTGCTCGCCTTCGTCGAAACGATGATCGGCCTGCTGATCGTCCCGTGCGCCGGAATGCTGCGCCGCCTGCGAAGCGGGATCGCCTCGCGCCTGGGGCGTCGAGTCGGTCGAGTCGGTGCGTCGGCGACCGTCGGCCTGATCGCGGTGTTGCTGTCGCTCGGGGGCTCGGCCGTCGTCGCTCAGGACTCGATTCCGGCACCGGTCGACGTCGAGTCGATTCGGAATTGGCTGGCCGAGCTCGAAGGGGAGGTGCGAGTTCCGGAGGATGCGGTGATCGTCCCGTTCGATCCCGAGTTTCCGGGATCGGCCGACGAGGGGAATCGGATCCTGATTCCGTACGCCCAGTACGTCGAACTCTGGAACCGCGCCTATCCGGACAAGCCGCTGACCGCACCGGCGGCGTCGGTCGCCGCCTCGGTGTCGGCGGCGAGCCATCGGGTGACGCTGATCGATGCCGATGCGGTGACGATCGAAGGGACGCTGACGATCGATCTCTTCTCGGACCGAGCAGCGACGATCCCGATCCCGTTCTCCGGCGGTACGCTCGTCGCAGCAACGCTCGACGGTCGGACCGCGCGACTCGAATCGATTCAGCCCGGAGCGGTGCCGGACGAGGCGCGGCCGCTCTTGCCGCCGGGGGCCCCTCCCGCGGCGCTGCTGCTGCATGTCGAAGGAGAGGGGCGGCATCGCTTCGAGTTCTCGGCTCGCTTTGCCGTGACGAAGCAGGGGGGATGGCGCGCGATCTCGGGGCATCTGCCGAGCGGTCCCGCCGCGGAGATCGCGATCGAATTGCCGACGCCGGGAACCGAACTGCGCCAGTCGCAGTTGGTCGACGCGGCAGGGACAAAGTCGACCGCACCGAACGAGCGATTCGAATCGCCGCTCGGCGAGGCAGGAGCGTTCTCGCTCCAGTGGCGCAGTGACGTCTCGGTCACCGAAGTCGACCGCGCGCTGACCGCCGTCTCGACCGCCCTCTTCGACGTCCGCGAGGATGGTGCCCGCATGACCTGGAAGGTCGATCTTGCCTTTCCCGGGACGCCGCGCGATCGATTCTCGTTCGCGATTCCCGGCGGGTGGAAGGTCGAGCGGGTCGTCGGGGCCAATCTTCGCGCCCATCAGGTGATCGAGGAGGGCGATCGGCAACGGATCGAAGTGACGCTGCTGGAAGCGGCGAGCGGCAGCGAGTCGTTTCTGTTCGGATTGACTCGCCGCGAGTCGTTCTCGGGCAAGACCCTCGAACTCCAGGTTCCTTACGTCTCGGTCGTCGGAGCGGCGCTCGAGTCGGGTGAGCTTGCGGTCCGACGAAGCGCCCGTGTTCGGTTGTCGACCCTGCTCGACGACGGCCTTTCGCGTCTGGATCTGACCGAAGGACTCCGTGCGATGGAAGGCATCGCCGAATCGTATGACCCGGCGGTGCTGCGATTGGTGCCTCACCAGTCGTTCCGCTTCGTCAAGCCGCCGTTCGTCCTGCGGATCGAAGTGCAGCCGGCGGAGCGGAGCGTGGCGGCCGAGTGGCGCGCGACATTGCGGGTCGATCGGCGCGAGGTGGCGATCGAGGGGCTCTTCCGATTCGTGCCGCAGGGGGAACCGCTCTATCGCGTCGAGATCTCGTGGCCCGAAGGATATCGTCTCGATCGACTGGCTCCCGAAGGGCTCGAGTGGTCGGTGATCGAAGAGGAGGGGCGTCGACGATTGTCGGTCGACCTGCTCGACGGACGGACGGAGCCGTTCGAGCTGGCGATCTTCGCGCGGACCGCTCGTGCGGACGACGTGATGGAAGGAGTCGGTGATCGTCTGGAACTCCCTCGCTTCGAACTCCCCGGAGTCGACAGTCGAAAGGGGGAATGGGCGATTCTCGGCGATCCCGACACCGACGTCAGGATCGAGAACGCGATCGGTCTGCGCGAACGTCAGGCGAGCGAGATCGATTGGTTGGGACCCGCTCAGCAGGGACTGGCGAAAGTAGGACTGGAAGTTCGCGAAGCGCAGCATTCGGCCGATGTCGTGCTCGTTCCGCGAGTCGCTCAGGTCTCGGCTCGCACCCTGACCAACGTACGCGTCTCGAACGATCGTGTCGAAGAGACGACGCTGATCGACTTCGACATCCGGCAGGCCGGCATTCGGACGGTTCGGATCGATCTGCCGGCGGACCGAGCCGATGCGCGCGTGATGGCGAAGCTGCTGCGTCGCAAGAGCTGGACCGATGCGATCGCCGCCGACGGGACGCCGCGCGAAGGCTGGAAGACGCTCGAACTCGAACTGCAGGACTCGGTGCGCGGGACCTACTCGGTGCTGATCGAACATGATCGCGCCGCCGACGGCTCGGCGATTGAAGTCCGGTTGGCCGAAGTGCGGACCGGACGGACCGATCGGCGACTGTTGGCGATCGAGAACGTCGGCCGAGACGAGGTCGTCGTCGGTGACGGAGCGGCGATCGCTCTCGAGCCGGTCAGTCGCCAGGAACAGGCGTGGCGCGATGCGGTCGGAATACTCGGCGATACGATCTCGCAGCTGTTCGTCGCTCGCGACGACACGCCGGCGGCTCGGCTGACGCTGCAGGTGCTCGAACGGCAACAGGTCGCGCGCGTCGGAGCGGTGATTCCGCTGGCGATGACGTTGTTGGTCGTCGACGACGCCGGAGCGTATCGCGGCCAAGTCGAGTATCGGGTCGCGAATGCGGACGAACCGTTTCTCGAGATCGAGCTTCCGGACGGTGCGACCCTATGGACCGCGTCGGTTGCCGGTCGACCGATCCGGCCGCTGGCGGTCCCCGGACAGACCGATCGGCGCAGCGTCCGGCTGCCGCTGATCCGGACGGCCGAAGGGGAGGGGGACTACCCGGTCGTCGTCCGCTACGGCGGACGCATCGATCTGGGAGTCGAGGGGACGGCGATCCGGTTCCCGCTGATCGCGAAGACGAACATCAACGTCGAGCTGAGTCAGTTGCGTCTGTATCTACCCGAAGATCGCGTCTGGTTCGATGTCGACGGCACGATGACGCGGGCGAAGGACGAGACCGAACTGGCGATCGGATTCCAGAGTTATCTGGGAAAGCGGATCGTGGCTGCGCAACAGGCACTCGCTTCGGTCGGTGCCTTCGGTTCGGTGCGGACCTCGGTCAACCTGAAGGAGGCGCGGGAGCTGTACGAGCGGAATCGCTCCGAAATCACGGCACGCAGCAGCGAGCTGTCGCACGAATGGATGCGCGTCGAATCGAGCAACGGCCGACTTCTCAGCGAAGCGGAACGGCAGGTCGAGGAGCAACTGGCCGAGTCGAATACGGCGAGTGTCGGCAATCGGGACCGACTCAACTCGTTCTATTCGGGACAGGGGCTGCAGCGATCGTCGAACGTCGTTTCGGATCTCGGGCTGAACTTCGGTGTGGTCGCCGGTGAAGGCTCGGGAGTTTCGAACGATGGCGCCGCGGACTTCAACGAGAACTGGAATGACGCCGGTTTCGGCGATGTCGCCGCAACCGCCGATGCACCGATCACTCGCGGCGCGCCGGTCGAGGCCGAAGCCGGTAACGGACGCTTCTATCGCGGACGAGGTCAGCGCCAGACGGCCGACGACGAATCGTTCCGGCAGCAGAACAGTCGCAACCTGGGTCGGTACGACAACGCGGCACTCGATCCGTTGGCGAACGAGGAGATGGACCAGCGGTCGCAGGCCGCACCCGCGGACAAGCTGGAGCGGTATCGCGATCAGTTGTCGCAGCAGTCGCGAGACCTTTCGCTGGGGGCGGTCGGAGGACCGCTGGGGGGGGGCATGCCGGCGACGCCGAGTCTGGAAACCGGAGCGGGCGCCGGACTGATGCCGCCGACCAGCGGGCCCGCGGGGGCGATGGGAGGCTACGGGTTCGGCGGCTCGGGCGGGCTGATGGCGGGAGTCGATTCGGATTCGGTGACCGAGCGGACCGAGTTCGAGGATACCGGCTGGGACAGTCTCGAAACCGAACTCCCGCGTCGCGGGCAACTGTTGATGTTCAGCACGCCGCGCGGCGGTATCGAAGTGACGGCTCGAAGCATCGATCGCGATCGGATCGAGCGGTCCGGGATGCTCAATNNGCGGTGCTGCTGATGCTGATCGTCGTCGGACTGGTCGGTCGGCGGATCGCTCGCCCCGACCGACCGTTTCCGTTCCAGTCGCGCCGCGCCGGGTTGCTTCTCGTGACCGCCAGCATCGTCCTGTTGGTGCTCGTCGGCCCGTCGCTCCCCGCGCTGGCGGTGTTGGCGTTCGGAACGCTGCGCGCGATTCGGCCGGTGCGCGCGAAGACCGTCTCGGCACCGGCGATCGCCTGATCGATCGATCGCGTCTCGGCCGATGACTCGGCCGGGACGCGAATCAGATTCCGACCGGCAGGAGGTCGCCGAGGCCGCGCTCGGTGACCTCGGCNNCTTCGCCGAGCGACGCATCGACGACGCCGCTCAGGCCGATCGATCGCGCTGCGGCGACGAGCATCGCCAGCGCTTCGGCTTCGGAAACCGAGGCCAGCGTCTCGTAGGCCAGCGTCACGACCGGCTTGCCGCGCGCCGCGAGCGAACGCCGACATCGCTCGTACCACCGAGCGCGAGTCGCGACGAACTCGACGAACTCCCGAGCATCGGCGTCGACGGTCAGGTGCGACGTATCCCGATGGCTGAACTCCCGCGTTCGACGTGCCTTGAGCTGCGAGACGTAGGAGGCGAGAGGATCTCGCTCGAGCAGCAGACCGGCGATGCGCGGCGCGTCGAAGAGGACCGAATCGAGCTGTTCGTCGCTCAGATGCCGAGGAAAGACCTTGAAGGTCAGGAATCGCTTCTCGCGCCGTTCCGACAGGAAGTCGAGCAGTGTCCTCGGAGACTTCCGCGCCCAGGCGACGAGCGCCGGGTCGTAGATGTCGGCGGAGCGGGTCCGAGCGAGCCGAGTCAGATCGGGGAGCAGCGCCGATCGATCGGCCACCCGCAGAAAGACCGCCTCGCGATGAAACAGTTCCGTATGCGATTGGAACTGCGGATGCGCATCGAACAGATCCGACACGTAACTGCTGCCGGTCCGCGGCATCGCCAACAGACAGAGGAGATCGGGGGATTCGGAAACGTCGGGCATGGCTCGCATCCGGAATGACGACGGAACGCCTCAGTCTAATTGCCGGCACCCGGCATCGAATCGAGGAAGCGATTCGACCGACGGCGAGAGGGGGGCCGAGGGGCGATGGCCGCCCGTCCGTGTCGGTCGTCCGAGCGGTAGGGACTTCGCGAGACGCGGCACGAAGCGTTGCAGTCCGGGGCGAACTCGCTTTGCGGCGAGCGAGCGGTTCCTGGTACGCTGTCTCTCCGATCGCAGCCCGCTCGGCTCCGCCACCGGTGGTCGCCGTCGGGCCCGGTCGTCCCCCGTCTCGGGACAGGGTGATGACCGAAGCGACTCGACCCACGGAGCGACGGTGACATGCGAACGAAGAGTCTGCGGTTCGTGATCCGGATCGCCGTGCTGGCGACCATCGTCCTGTCGAACCTCGGTGGTGCGGCGCGCGCCGTCGAGGATGCCGCGACCCTCGCGACGCGACTGGCTCCTTGGCTCGAAGTCGTGTCGGGCAAGGTCGACGCGTTCGAGCTGAGCGGCCGGGTCGATGCGCGGATCGACGGCGAGATGCAGGGAGTCGATCTGCGGATCGCGCGCTACGACCGCGATTCGTTCGACTTCGCCGCGACGCATCGCGACTATGCGGTGGCGGTGCGTCGCCGAGTCGACTCGACGGCGCTGGCGCTCCCGAAGCATGGCCGAGTCTATGTCGGTCGAGGCGACGTTCCGGAATCGCTTTCCCTTGCGCCGCTCGGACTGACCGCTCGAATGACGAGCGACGATTCGCTCGTGAAGACCTATCTCGGCATGGTGCAGGAGAGTTCGCCGGCGCTGCTGGCGGCGACGTTGACCGGTCTGCTGAAGGCCGAACACGATCCGTCGCGTGATGCCTGGCGTCTGGGCGACGTTGCGATCTCGTTTCCGGCTCCCGAACGCATCGTCGTCGAGACGCCCGATGCGACGGTGACGCTCGAACGAGTCGCTCAGGTCGCCGCGCCGCCGGCGATCGATGACTGGGCCGGTCTCGAAAGCGAATCGATCGATCGCGCGGAACTCGAGCGGACGCTGGTTCGCGGCGTGCGGCGAGCGGGCGAGATTCTCGCTCCCGGACCGACGTTGACTCGCCCGGCCCAGGAAGCACGACGGACCGCCAACGGCGAACTGCGCTGGGTCGAGGGGCAGCGCGTCGTGCTGCTCTCCGGCACCCCTGAAGAGATCGGCACGGCTCACGGCGAGCTGATGCGAGTCGAAGCGGGACGCTGCATCGACTCGGTCATGCACACGTTCGCGACGGTCGAGACGATCCGCGGCGGCGTCTGGTTTCGCCATCGACTGGACGATGCCTACGCACGGCTGAAGCCCCACATTCCCGAACGGCATTTGCGCGAGACGCGGGCGTTGGCGACGGCGCTCGGCGAGTCGACCGATCTGATCGAGGCGGTGAACGTCTTTCCCGAGCTCTTCCACTGTTCCGGTTTCGCGCTGTTCGGCAGCGCGACGGTCGGCGGCAAGCTCTATCACGGCCGCGTGCTCGACTACATGACGACGATCGGTCTGCAGGATGCCTGCGCCACGCTGATCGTCGCGCCCGAAGGGCAGATTCCGTTCGCCAACGTCGGCTATGCCGGGTTCATCGGCAGCGTCAGCGGCATGAATGCCGAAGCGATCTCGGTCGGCGAGATGGGAGGGCGCGGAGAAGGGCTGTGGGATGGCGCCCCGATGGCGACTCTGATGCGCCGCGCGCTCGAAGAGTGCGATTCGCTCGACGACGTCAAGCGACTCTGGTCCGAATCCCCTCGCACCTGCGAGTACTACTACGTCTTTGCCGACGGACGACGGCGTCAGGCCGTCGGTGTCGCAGCCACTCCCGATTCGATCGAGTTCATCGGCCCCGGGGAGGGGCACGAGCGACTGGGGAGCGGCATTCCCGATGCGGTCGTCCTATCGGCCGGCAATCGTCTGGAAACGCTTCGCGCCCGTGTGCTCGCCGCGCACGGTTCGATCGACGAAGTCGCGGCTCGCGAGCTGATGAGTCGGCCGGTGGCGATGAGCTCCAATCTGCACAACGTCCTGTTCGTTCCCGAGGACGGGATCCTCTGGGTCGCCAACGCCGATCACAAGCAACCGGCGGCGGATCGGCCATACGTGCGGATCGACTTGAGGGCGCTGCTCGACGAGATCCGCGGCGAACGCTCGGCTGCGATTTCGACCGAGGAGTAGTTCGTCGGCTCGCCTGCCGGTGCTGCTTCCGCCGACGCAGTCTCCGCCGGCGCGGTGTCGATCGGCGCAGTGTCGATCAGCGCGATGGCGACCCGCGCGATCGCCGTGCGACTCACGGGGACCGCCCCGGAGCCCGTCCGCCGCTGCCGGGAAGCCGGCGATGATCGAGCTGCAGTTGTCGGACGGCGTTCGACAGTTCGCCGGCGCGATGTTCGCCGTGCCGCTCCCGCTGACTCTGACGCCCCTGGATCACCCACTGGGCGAAGAAGGCGAGCGGGATCAGCGTGACTCCGACGGCAAGCAGCAGTCGCCGGATTGCGGGGGGGCCGCCGATGGCGGCATACCCGAGGCTCACCAGCAGCACGCCGGCCGAGATCCAGCCGTCGATCGACAGGATCGACGGGATCACGCTGTCCGGTTCGAAACCGCTCGACACCAGAACGAAGGTGGCGGCGTAGCGGAACGGCCCGGTCGTTCGGTTCCAGAACATCAGTCCGATGACGGAAATCAGGAAACCGAGCAGCGCCGTGAACTCCCCCTGAAGCTCCTCATCCGCCGCTCGTTCGGCGGCCGCGATGCGGCGTCGAGCCAGGAAATGCGTGACCGCTCCCGCAGTCGCCGCATACCAACCGATCGATGCGATCAGAAAGTACAACAGCCCGCCGAGAGGATGCTCGGCCGACGTCCGATCCGAACCGATCAGCAGATGAAGACCCCAGACCGCGATCGCCGTCAGGCCGCCGGCAAGCGAGACCCAGGCCCAGCGAGTTGTCCGCGGGTGGATCGAGCGGTCGATAAGGGGAGGTGTCCCGTCCGTCGGCCGAGCCGCGAGAGGGTCCCCCCCTGAGCTTCGCATCTCGAACGGCGGCAACGGTTTGGAGTCGTTCATCCGAGCCATCCGAGGCGATCGGCGGAGCACGGGTCGTCATTGATGGGCCAATCCGCAACTGTTAACTTGGCGAAATTGCCCTTCCCGTTCAATCTCTCCACAGACCAGGTCATGTGATGTCCGGCGACGGTGAGTCCCTGAATCTGGATGCGTTGCTCGCTCCGTTCAGCCCCCCGAAGACCAACTTCGTCGATCGGTTGCGGTATTGGACCGAGGCCCAGCCGGACGAGAGAGCGTACTCCTTCATCGTCGACGGAGAAACCGAGGAGATTCACTGGACCTACGCCGAACTCGACGCCCGAGCGCGGCGGATCGGTGCGAAGCTCGTCGCGATGGGGCTCCGCGGCCAGCGGGCGCTCCTCCTTTATCCCCCCGGCCTCGAGTTCGTCGCCGCCTTTTTCGGCTGTCATTATGCCGGAGCGATTCCGGTCCCTGCCTATCCCCCTCGCCGCAACCGGAACATGGGGCGGATCCAGGCGATTTCGGAAGACGCAGACGCCAAGGCGGCGCTGACGGTCCGCGACGTGATCGAGCGCGTCGACGGTCTGCTGGACGATTCGCCCAGCCTGAAGGCGATCCCCTGGCTGGCCACCGAGGAGATTCCCGAGGAGCTGACCGGCGACTGGGTGCCGCCGGACATCCGCCCGGACGACATCGCGCTGCTCCAGTACACCAGCGGCTCGACCGGTTCGCCCAAGGGAGTCGTGCTGACTCACGCGAACCTGATGTGCAACACCGCGTTCATCACGTACGCATTCGAGATCGACAACGAGATGCGCGGGGGCGTCTCGTGGCTGCCGACCTACCACGATATGGGACTGGTCGGCGGGATGCTCAATCCCGCTTATNNGCACCAAGCCGATCCGGTGGCTTCAGGCGATCTCGCGTCATCGGATGGCGATCAGCGGCGGACCGAACTTCGCCTATCAGCTGTGCGTCGACCGAGTCGACCTGGACGATTGCGACGGGATCGACCTTTCGGGCTGGAAGGTGGCGTTCAACGGTGCCGAACCGGTGCGGGCTCAGACGCTCGAGGCGTTCTCGCGGAAGTTCGCGCCGCTCGGGTTCCGTCACGAGGCGCACTATCCGTGCTACGGCATGGCCGAGACGACGCTGATCGTGACCGGCAGCCATCGCCGCGAACCGCCGGTGGTCCGTTGGTTCTCGTCGTCGAAGCTCGATTCGCATCGGATCGAGACGGCTCGCGAGGGGGCCGAAGGGGCTCGACCGCTCGTCGGTTGCGGGCGCGTCTTTCCGGGCGAGCGAGTGGCGATCGTCGATCCCGAGACGCTGCGCGAGATGCGGCCCGATCAGGTCGGCGAGATCTGGGTGCAGAGCGGCAGCGTCGGACGCGGCTACTGGAACAAGCCGGTCGCGACTCACGAGACGTTCCAGGCGCGGTTGGCCAACGACCCCGATGCCGGTGACTTCCTGCGCACCGGCGATCTCGGCTTCATGAGTCGCGGACAGCTGTTCGTGACCGGTCGCCTGAAGGATCTGATCATCGTCCGCGGCGTCAATCGCTACCCGCAGGACATCGAGGTGACGGTCGAGAACTCGGACGACTCGCTTCGCAACTCGTGCGCCGCCGCCTTTGCGGTCGAGCAGGAGGGGACCGAGCGGCTGATCGTCGTCTGTGAGGTCGAGCGAGGACGCAAGAGCGAGTGGAAGGGAGTCATCGACTCGATCCGCCGCAACGTGACGGCGGAGCACGAAGTCCCTCCCGACGCCGTCGTGCTGGTGCGCAGCGGTTCGGTTCCCAAGACCTCGAGTGGCAAGATTCAGCGGCATGCCTGTCGACAGGCGTTCGTCCAGGGGAAGCTGCTCGAAGTGGCTCGCTGGAGCGTCTGGGAACAGCCGACCGATGCGGTCGAGGAATCGGTTCCGGTCGAAGAGCGAAACGGCTCGCAAGGGATCTCGGTCGATCCGCGGATCGTCGAGATCGTGATGAACAAGGTGCGCGAAGTCGCCAAGGAACGGGCTCGCGAGTTGAGTCTCGACACGAACATCGTCGTCGATCTCGGCCTCGACTCGCTCGAACGACTGCAGATCGCCAACGCGATCGAGGAGGCATTCGGCGGGCGATTCCCCGACGACGTGCTGCAGGAGATCGAGACGGTGGCCGAAGTGGCGGCCGCGGTCAAGGAGCACATCGGCGATCGTCCCGTCGTCCCGCAGAAGGGACGGACCGAGGAAGGGAAGGGGACCTCGCGAACGCTGCAGGAGATTCCCGACTCGTTCTACAACGTCACGAAGATGCCGGAGTACATCCGGCTCCAGCGCAACCGTTCGCTGATCGAAGCGACCGGTTCGCGCGATCCGTTCTTCTCGATCCACGAAGAGGTGATCGCCGACACGACGGTCATCGGCGACCGACGGCTGATCAGTTTCGCCAGCTACAACTACCTGGGGCTCTCCGGTCACCCCGACGTGTCGCAGGGAGCCAAGGAAGCGATCGATCGGTACGGCACGAGCGTGTCGGCCAGTCGTCTGGTGTCGGGCGAGAAGCGGATCCACCGCGAGCTCGAAGGAGCGATCACCGATTTCTTCGGCTTCGAGGACGTCATCACGTTCCCGGGCGGTCACGCGACCAACGAGACGGTGATCGGTCACCTGTTCGGCCCCGGGGACCTGATCCTGCATGATGCCCTGGCTCACAACAGCATCATCCAGGGAGCGATGCTCTCCGGCGCTCGGCGCCGCGCGTTCGAGCACAACGCCTGGGACAAGCTCGATCAGATCCTGACCGAGATCCGCGGCGAATACCGTCGCGTGCTGATCGCGATCGAAGGGCTCTACAGCATGGACGGCGACTATCCGGACCTGCGCCGGTTCGTCGACGTCAAGAAGCGACACAAGGCGATGCTGTTCGTCGACGAAGCGCACTCGATGGGGACGCTCGGCGCCACCGGGCGCGGTCTCGGCGAGTTGCAGGGAGTCGCGCGTCGCGACGTCGATCTCTGGATGGGAACGCTCAGCAAGTCGTTCGGCTCGTGCGGCGGCTTCATCGGTTCGTCGCGCGAGATGATCCACTATCTGCGCTACACCACGCCGGGGTTCGTCTTCGCCAACGGTATCCCGCCGGCGAGCACCGGCGCGGCCCTCGCGTCGGTCCAGGTCCTGCAGCGCGAACCGGAGCGAGTCGCGAAGCTCGCGTCGATCTCGAAGCTCTTCCTGGAACTTGCCAAGAGCTACGGGCTCAATACCGGACTGGCGATGGGAACGCCGATCGTTCCCATCATCACCGGCAGTTCGCTTTCGGCGCTGCAGCTCTCGGAAAAGCTCTTCGCGGCGGGGATCAATGCCCAGCCGATCCTGCATCCGGCGGTCGAGGAAGAAAAGGCGCGAGTCCGATTCTNNGAGCAGATTCGCGAGGCGGTCGACAAGCTCGCTCGCGCCGCTTGGGAAATCGATCCGGCGCTCGCTCCCGGCTATCGCGCCGGAGCGCAACTGGGCGTCTGAGCCGCTGCATACCGGCGAGCGGAGCGATCATCGGACCGCTCCGCTTCGTCCCCTTCGTGCGATCGAACGACGACTGGGCCAATCGTCCGGTCGACGACCGAGTGTCGTCGCCGCTCGCGGTTTCGATCAGCCGATTCCTTGCCGAGCCGCCCAGAGCGAGATCGTGTCGGCCAGGAAGGGGACGTCGCGCGGATCTCTGACGAACAGATGATCGGCGTCGGGCAGGATCATCGTGCTGCAGTTCGCTCCGAGGCGGTTGCGGAGCTGTTCGACGTGCCGCACGCCGACCGTCTCGTCGGTCAGCGAGTGGAACAGCAGCGTCGGCAGATCGAGGCCTTCGATGGTACCGGGGAGGTCGTAGCCGCGTAGCCCCTCGAGTTTCACTCGGTCGATCTCGAACTTCTGACCGCCGATCGAGACGTTGCCGCGAGGGGCCGACGCGAGATTCGGATCGAGCCGAACGAGAATGTCGGCCAGATGAGGCGTCTCGCTCGGCGCTGCGAGCGTCGCGACTCCCGCGAGCCGCTCGGCGCCCCGTCGTCCGGAGCGGGTTGCGGCAGCCGCCAGCGATGCGGCTCCTCCCAAGCTGTGACCGATCAGCAGACGGACCGGTTCGACTTCGTCGGCCAGGTAGGCCAAGGCGGCGTGCAGATCGGCGACGTCGTCGGCGAAGGTCGACCGGGAAAAGTCGCCGTCACTCTCTCCCAGACCGGTCAGGTCGTATCGGAATGCCGCGATCCCGTGCCGGACCAGTTCGCGCGACAGGCGGACGATCGATTTCAGGTCCTTGGTGCAGGTGAAGCAGTGCGTCAGCAGGGCGACGAACCGGACCGATTCGACGGGGCGTTCGAGGATGCCGACCAGCGTTCCGCCGCTCCCCTGAAAACGAAGTCGCCGGGTGTCGCGCATCGATCGGTTCCTGCAGCTGACGGGGAGCGAATGCCGGGCATGTCGGTCGTATCGCCCGGTCGGATCGTGACGATTGTAGGCCCCGTGACGGATCTGGCGATGGCCGGGTAGCGGTTGTTCCGCCTCTGCCGAATGCGACTTCGCAAGGCGCGCGTCGTGAGGCCGAGAGGGATGATTCGGATGAGGCGCGAAGGAGCGGTTTCCGATCATGCGAGTGCCGTGACGATTCGGCCGGTCGCGACGCGAACGGTTCGGAACCGAGCGGTCTCGGGGAGCGATGGAGCCTCCTCGGGTCTTCCTCCCGTCGCCCTTCCTGCGGGCGACCGACGAGGCTTGCGGCGATGAGGATGGACACTCTCAAGCGCACGACGCTCTTCCCGCTGATCGTGCTGACGATCAGCCTGTTGGCGATCTACGTGAAGGAGTCCGGCTCGCGCCGCTCCGTCGTTCGCTCGACCGCCCCGTCGGTTGCCGGACGGATCGATCGAAGAGCCGCCCTCCCGACCGTCGATCGTCGGTCGTCGGAGCTCGAGTCGACCTCCCCTCGACGAAGCACGCCGGCTCGGCCGATCGGCGCCGAACGGTTCGCGTCCGACTCGCGATCCCGCACTTCGGAAGCCGAAGTCGACAACGCGGCGACGCTCGATCAGGCCGTGTCGGACCACGTCGACGCGCTCGCCGCGAGCGAAGCGGGGCCGAGTCTCGTTCCCCCGGTGACCGCCGACGTCTCGACGATCTCCGAGTCGTCCGGACTCTGGACCGACCCGATCGCGGCGTTCTCCGAGATGGCGGATCGGGCGACATCGGACGGCATCGTCGCGAGCGATGCGTCGATCGCGGTCGCCGAAACGAATGCCGCCGCAGCCGCGATCTCGGAGTTGCGATCGTTGGTCGCGATGCGTCGCGTCCGGCCGACCTCGCTGTCGGACGACTACCGCGCCAGCTTCGCCGCTCGTCTCGAAGCGGCTCAGGGGCTGGCTCGCAAGGGCGCTCTCTTCTCGGCCGACCGAGCGATCGGCGATCTGCTGCTCGATCTGGCTCGCACGCTCGACGGAATCGGACCGGTGCGCGATCACGAACGTGCCTGCCGCATCGGGCTCGACGCGATGCGCGATGCGACCGACTTTCATCGGAGCTGCGGCGCCGGAGACGATCCGACTCGCTTGGCTCTCGTCGCTCGACGCCACGCGACCTTCGTCGCGATGACCGAGGGGCGCGAACCGGTCGATCGGATCGCGGCTCTCGAGGCGTACTACGCGTTGGCGCTCGAGATGCTCGTCGCCGGCAGCGGACGACAGCCGATGGCTGCCGAGGCGTTCGTGACGCTCGGCAAGATCCACTCGATCGCCGGAACCGTCGATGCCGAGAACCTCGGGCCGTTCAGCGACGAGATGCCGGTTCCGAAGAGTCTGCTCTATCACCAGGTCGCGCTCGTGCTCGACGGAACCAATCCGGTCGCCGCGAACGAACTCGCGGTCCAACTCGGACGCCTCGGACATTGGCGTGCGGCGAAGGAACTGCTGCTGACCAGCCTCCGCAGTCGCCCGAGCGTCGAGGCGTGGCACAACCTGGCCGAGACGCACGAGCGACTCGGCGAGCCGGCTTTCGCGCAGCTCGCTCGGACCGAAGAAGCGACGCTCCGAGGAGGAGCGGGACGCCTGATCCCCGCGATCGATCCGAGTCGGTTGGCGATCGGCGGGACTCCCGCTCCGGCCGCTCGGCCTGTGCCGCGGACCGCCGAGTCCCCTCGCGGCGTTCCGTTCTTCGGCCCGGTGCGATGACCGGAACGAGCTGCCGCCGAACGGACCCGACCGCAACGAACGAACTGCTCCCTTTCCTGATGCGGATGAACGACCGATGAGACGCGATCGCCTGATGTTCGCCTGCGGGATCCTGGCTGCCGGACTGCTGTCCGTCGCCGCGATGCGCCGGTCCGCGGATCGGCATCCGGACGATTCGGCGGAAGGAGCCCGAAACGCTGCGACTCGCGCGATGAACGTGGAGAGCGAGCTGCTGCGGCGCACGCCGAGCGAGGTGCAGTTGCAGCCGGTGCCGGTTGCCGAGTCGGCGATCGACTCGCGGATCGACGAACTCGCTTCGCCGTTCTCCACCGTCAATTGGCTGATGCCGTACCACGGCGCGCCGAGCCCTCCGCAGCAGCAGTTCGAGTCGTTGCCGCCGTCGATGGAGATGGGGGATCCCCTAGGAGCCTATCGGGATGCGTCGGGAATCGACTGGGTGCCGCTGACCGGCGGAGTCGGCGGCGGTTGCGGTCCCTGCGGTCGATTGGGCGATCTCGATCTGGGGGGCCCGTGGCGCGAACCGTCGGCGGGGCGCTATCGGATCCGCGGCGGCGACGTCATTCGGTTCACCTTCCAGCAGACGCGCGAGCCGTTCGCGCAGAGCTACCGTCTGGCGTACGGTGATCAGGTGCGAGTCAGCTCGGACACCCACACCGAACTGAACGTCGCCGAGCCGATCGAGGTGATGCCGGACGGGACCATCTCGATCCCCGGCCTGCAGAGCGTTCCGGTTTCGGGACTGACGCTCGCCGAAGCGCGAGCGATGCTCGAAGAGAAACTCGTCTCGGTCGGCAAGTACCACAGTCCGCGCATCACGCTGCTGCCGGTTCGCGTCTATCAGCGACTGAACGACCTGCTGCTGGCGGTCAGCTCGCAGTTCCAGAACGGCGGACAGAACCTGCAGCTGACCGTCATCCGCGACGGGTCGATCGCCCTGCCGCTGATCGGAACGATCTGCGTCGTCGGTCTGACTCGCGAAGAGCTGATGGACGAGGTGAACTCGCGTTACGCTCAGGTCGTCACCGGCATTCGGGTGACGGTCAACATCGAGCAGACCGCGCCGTCGTTCGTCTATGTGCTCGGTCAGGTGGCTCAGCCGGGGCGTCTGGAAGCGCGACTGCCGATGACCGCCTGGCAGGCGATCGCTCAGGCCGGAGGCAATCTGCCGGGGGGCAACATGAAGCAGGTGGTGATCCTGCGGCGGACCGTCGACTGGCGCCTGGTCGCGACGACGATCGATCTGTCGAGCACCAACCGCTCGCGTCCCGAAGACTTCCCCGACATCTGGCTCTGGGATACCGACGTCATTCTGGTGCCGAAGACCAAGATCCAGCGCGCGGACGAGCTGATCAATCTGTATCTGACGCAGGGAGCCTACGCTCTCTTCCCGAGTCAGTTGCAGCTCGATCAGGGCTCGATCTTCTGAGCGACGCAGGATCGGTCCCGTTGCGGCAACCTCTCTTCCGTTCGACACTGCCGCTCGATCGCCGGCGCTCCGCTGCGGAGCGGACGATCCGAGCGGCGACGCGAGCGACGGAGGGAGGACGCCATGGGATCGAATGAGCTCGGCCGCCGACGTGAGCGGCCGTCAAGATGCGAGGTGGCTCGGTTCTCGTCGCGCTGCGCGACGGTAGCGGTTCTCGCCGGACTCGTCGGAAACGGTCTGCCGATCGAACTCGCGTTCGCATCATTTGCCCCGTTCGAGCCGACCGAGAACGCGCAGGAAGAGACGACCGACTCGGCGAGCGGCGCTCCGGTGCGACACTCGTTGTCGCAGCGTGCCAGATGGATGCTCGACGTCGTCGAACGCGAGCATCCCGACGACGTCGATCTTCGAGCTCTCCTGCATGACGTGCTCGCGACGTTTCGGATGGAAGCGGCTCAACAGGGAGCGGGCGATGCGGCCGAATCGAGGTCGCTCGAAATGCTGCTCGCGGAACTCGACCGCCTGCCGGTCGTTGCTGCCGGCGCGGTGGATCGCGAGCCGGCTGCGGAGGCCGACCCCCTCTCGAATGCGGTCCTGTCGACGATCGCCGAGGGAATTCCGGGGGGAGCACGGTACGTCGATGCTGCGGCTCGCAAGGTCGACGAACAGTTGCGGCAGAATCGCTACGTCGGCATCGGCATCCGCCTTCGGAGCGACGAAGGCGACTCGTACATCGAGTCGACGTTCTACGGTGGGCCGGCTGCCGAAGCGGGGCTGAAGGCCGGGGATCGTTTCGTGACGATCGACGGCGTCTCGACCGTCGGACTTCCGTTGGGTGACGTCGTCGAGCGGCTTCGCGGACCGCTCGGCTCGACGCTCGAAACGACCGTCTGGCGCGATGGCCGCGCGCTGAGCGTCCGCATGACGAGGACCGAAGTCCCGATCGCGACGATCGAGTCGGTGGAGCGAACCGGCAAGGATCGNNAGGATCGCTGGAACGTCGCGTTGCCCGAAGAGCCGCGAATCGCGTGGCTGAAGTTCGTACGCGTCGCGGGGAGCAGTGTCGCCGAACTGCGTTCGCTCCTGCGTCAGGCCGACGAACAGGGATGCCGCGCGGCGCTGATCGATCTGCGCGGGTGCGACGAGAGCGATCCGCATCAGATCGAGTTGCTCGCTGACCTGCTGACCGACGGCGGTTCGATCGGCGAACGCGAGATCGGAGAGCGTCGCGAAGCGGTTCGCTCGCAGGCCGGCGGAGTCTGGCTCGATCGTCCCATCGTCTTTCTGATCGACCGTCAGACCGCCGACGAGTTGGCGTGGGGAGTCNNAGACGATTCCGCATACCGAGCGATGGTGCGCGAGGATCGTGAATTGGCCGACGGCGGGGTGCTGGCCGGTCTGCCGATCGGGCGACTCCGGCCGGTCGCCGAGGGGATCCGAGACGACGACGAGTTGTCGAACCGGTCCGGGGCTTTTCGCCTGATCGAAGTCCGTTCGATTCCGTCGCCGATGCCCGGCAGCGAGCCGTCGCCGACCGACGACTCGGGGCGAGCCGCGGGCATCGAGATCGCGCGAGAGTTGCTGGTCGACGATCGCCCGAAGTGATGCTCGAGAGTGCGACCTCCCTGGGTCGCAGTGTTTTCCGTGGGCGCGGCCACTCCGTGGCCGAGGCAA
>DMPQ01000308.1:0-555 GCA_003455945.1 Planctomycetaceae bacterium | reverse complement strand
GGCCGAGGCAAGGTTTCGTCGCGACACCGAACGCGCTGCGAAGCGTGATCGGTGTCGGCATCCACCCGACCTCGGGCTCGGAGAGCCCGGGGCCTCGTAGCCTTGTCGTCGTGCGACCGCCCTCGGTCGCAGTGTTTTCTGTGGCCGAAGCGAACCCCAAGATCGGCTACGAAGAACCCCTGCGCTTGGCGCTTCGGGCTGAAAGGCACGGGGAACCCCTGGCTGACGCTGCGGGCTGGGAGGCGCGGNNCATGGGTCGGTGACAGGTTCTGCCATGGCATCGCCCCGGCTCGTTCCGAGCCGAGAAAGAGCGACGTCGACTCCGTTCGACCTGCGACTCGGCCTCGGGTGCCAACTTGTCACTCCGGCTCGATCGGGTGTCGTCAGCGATCGGTGGATGGAGGCCGCGGGGCGCCAGGCTCGCTCGGAATCCTGCGGATTCGCGGCTCGCGGCGCTTTGGCATGGGGCTTGCTCTTCCGGGCTGACTCCCGGTTGTCGCCTGACAGCTTGGCTCGGTCGGCGTCCTGATCGGACGCGGCCGGGCATCACCCGCC
>DMPQ01000147.1:650-15578 GCA_003455945.1 Planctomycetaceae bacterium | reverse complement strand
GATTCCTGGCGCAGCTCAAGGAAGGGGTCAAGGCGGGACTGCACGGCGGCATGATGTTCGAGGAGCTCGGCTTCCAGTACCTCGGTCCGATCGACGGCCACAATCTGCCGGTCCTCCGCAAGTACCTGAAGATGGTCAAGGAGATGAAGGGGCCGGTGCTGCTGCACGTGCTGACCGAAAAGGGGCACGGGTTCCGTCCGGCCGCCAGCGATCCGGTCTTCTTCCACACGCCGCCGGTCTTCGATCGGGACGGCGACGAGGCGATCATCCGCCGCAAGTCGAGCGTCAAGTCGTACACCGCTCATGCGGCCGACGCGATCCTGGAACTGATGCGACATGACGAGCGGGTGACGGTGCTGACCGCCGCGATGTGCCAAGGGAATCAGCTCGAAGAGGTGCGGGACGCCTTTCCGACTCGGTTCTTCGACGTCGGCATCTGCGAATCGCANNTCTACAGCACCTTCCTGCAGCGCTCGTACGATCAGATCTTCCAGGAGGTGTCGCTGCAGAAGCTGCCGGTCACCTTCATGATGGACCGAGCCGGCTTGACCGGGCCCGATGGGCCGACGCATCACGGCACCTTCGACATCGGCTACCTGCGGATCTTCCCGCACCTGGTCGTGATGGCTCCGGGCGATGCCAACGACCTCGGGGCGATGCTCGAGTTCGCGGTGCGTCACGACGCGCCTTGCGCCATCCGCTATCCCAAGGAGAACGCCGCCGATCTGCAGCGCGAGTTGCGACCGATCGAGGTGGGGAAGAGCGAGGTGATGACCGAAGGGGATGCCGGCGCGATCGTCTGTTTCGGAGCCATGCTCGCTCCGGCACTCGAGGCGGCGCGGCGGTTCGAGGAGCAGGAGGGGGGCAAGCTGACCGTCGTCAACGCACGGTTCGCCAAGCCGCTCGACGAGACGCTGCTGCACCGGCTGATCCGCACGCTCCCGTTCGTGGTGAGNNGGTGACGGTCGAAGAAGGGAACCTGCAGGGCGGCTTCGGCTCGGCGGTCCTCGAGTCGGCCAACGACGCGCGGATCGATGCCTCGCGAGTCCGGCGCCTCGGACTCCCCGATCGCTATGTCGAACATGGCGAGCGGGGTGAGCTGCTGGCCGATCTCGGCCTGGATGCCGACGGCATTCTCGCCGCCTGTCGCGAAGCGGCGGGGCGAGCGGCGGGGCTTCCGCACGTGACCGCCTGATTGCCGAGCGGCCGCCGAACGATTCGGCGGCGCGAANNTGCGCGAATCGCGAACCGCTCCGGCCGGCTTCCGATCGCCGCGCGAGCGGGCCGACCGCGAACGGGAGAGGGACCGATGCCTGACCGTCTTTCCGGTGCGCGAGGCAAAGCGGATCCGATCGCTCGGGCGCTCGCTCAGCAGCGTCCGCTGCGCGCGATGCTGTTGGGCTCCGGCGATCGGCGTCCGGAACTCCTGACCGAGGCGAAGCGGATCCGCAAGCGGCTCGAGCGCCTGGTCGACTTCGTCCATGTCGACCTCGACTATCACGCCGATCTGTCGCAAGTCGATGCGGACCTGGCGATCGTCGTCGGCGGCGACGGCTCGATTCTCCGTGCCGCGCATCAGATGGGGCGTCGTCAGCGGCCGGTCATCGGAGTCAATCTGGGGAAGCTCGGGTTTCTCGCCGATGTCGCTCCGGCCGATGCGTTGGCGGTCGTCAAGGCGCTC
This sequence comes from Planctomycetaceae bacterium, assembly GCA_003455945.1. Classification (GTDB taxonomy): domain Bacteria; phylum Planctomycetota; class Planctomycetia; order Pirellulales; family Pirellulaceae; genus UBA11682. Next base: position 13,897 of record DMPQ01000147.1, on the reverse strand, counting down.
GCGGCGGGAAGGTATCGCCTGATCGATCATCTGATGCTCCGCTGCCGTGTCTTCGACGGCGAAACGCTGGTGGCGGAGGATATCGGACTGAACGAATTGGCGGTCCTCGGCGGGCCGCCGTTCTCGATGCAGCACATCGATCTTTACGTTGACGGAGAATTGGCCACTTCCTATAGTTGCGACGGCCTGATCCTCAGCACGCCGGTCGGTTCGACGGCTCATAACCTGTCGGCCGGAGGCCCGATCGTCCGCAAGAATCTGCAGGCGTTCGTCGTCTCGCCCATCAGTCCGCACACGCTGACGGTTCGCCCGCTGGTCGATACGGCGGAGCGGGTCTTCGAAGTGGTGGTGCGGACTCCGAACGAGTCGACATCGGCGGTGCTCGACGGACAGGTGCTGTGTCGGCTGACCGAGCGACATCGGGTCCGCGTCGAGCGGGCCGAAAGCGTCTTTCAGCTGATCGAAGGATTGGATCACAGCTACTACCGGACGCTGCGCGAGAAGCTCGGCTGGAGCGGCGGATTCCGCTCGGCTCCCGGCTGACCGCTCGCCGCTCCGCTGCTCGGACTTCTCCGTGGGCAAGGAGGCCTGACGATGAGACGTGCTTCGATCGCCGCCCTGTGGGCCGCTTCCGCTTCCTCGCCGCTGTTGCTTCTGCTGCCGTTGACCGCGGCAGAGCTCGCGGGAAGCGAACCTCTTTCGGCTTCGGCCCCGCAGGATGCCGACGCCTCGGCGACTCGCAAGTTCGATCTCCGCTATCGGATGCAGCCGGGGCAGACGATTCGCTGGACGACCAGTCATCTGGCGTCGACGCTGACGCGGATCGAGGGGAAGGAGAGTCACGATCGGAGCACGACCGAAACGGTGAAGGTCTGGACGGTCAAGCGAGTCGAAGAAAACGGCTCGATCGTCTTCGAACAGAGCATCGATCGGATCAACCTGTCGCAATCGATCGGCGACGGCGAGGAGATTCGGTTCGATAGCCGCTCGGCCGAGACGCCGCCGCTGCGCTACGAAGGGATCGCCAAGACGATCGGCATTCCGCTCACCCTGGTGACGATCGGCACCGACGGCCGGATCCTGCAGAAGGAAGCGATCTATCGCGGCTCGCAGATGGGGATGGACGACGTCGCGGTCCCGCTGCCGGCCGAACCGGCAGTGATCGGCGCGACTTGGCACACGTCGACCGACATCACGGCGACCGAAGAGAACGGCCGCAACGTGGTGATCAAGCTCCGCAAGGCGTACCGTCTGGAATCGGTCGCTGACGGGATCGCGACGATCTCGATGCGGACCGAAGTGCTGACGCCGATCGAGAATCCTCGCATCCAGTCACAGCTGCTCGAGGAGATGACCGCCGGCACGATCCGCTTCGATATCGAGCGAGGGATCCCGATCTCGAAGGAGATGAAGTGGGATCAGGAGGTGGTCGGCTTCAGCAGCCCGCAGAGCTTCATGGAGTTCCACGGGCGGTTCACCGAGACGCTGGAGACCGAATCGCCGGCGACGACGCCGAGCACCACCGCCGGCCCGACCGGCACCGCCTCGACCGACGGAGCTGCCGATGCGCCGGCCATCCGCCTGCGCGACCGCAACGGCAGGCCGATCCTGCGCAAGTGAGCCTTAAGGCGCCAGCGCGCGGTCGGAGTCTCTACCGTCGTGAGACCGACCCCGGTCGCAGCGGCGCGAACGCCCCGAGACACCAAGTACCCCTTGCTGACGCAGCGGGCTGGTGAGGCACAGAGATGCCGGCGCTACGCTTCGGGCTGGTNNGGCTGGTCGGGTCGTCGACAGGTCTTCAGCGACCTCCGGGTGGTAGCGTTCATTCGCCATCGACTCGACGCCATAACTCGTCGGGGCCGAGCGACTTGGTCGGGTCGTGCTCGAGCTCCGTTCGGCGACGGCGCATCTCGAAGAGTTCGTCGGACGGAAGGCTGATCGGAGCCGATGTGGCGAGGTCGTCCCAAATCGCGGTCACCAGCGCCAGCTTGTCCTCGGGCGGCAGTGCCTTGACGGTCTCCGGAAGGGGCACGGCAGTACCTCCGTTGCGAGTCGCGGTCGAAACGACTTTCAGATTAACGAAGATGAGATCCGGGAGCGAGGCACGGACTCAGTGCCTCCGTTTCCTCGGTGTCTCCGTGAGAAAAATCCGGCCCGTGAGCCCCGTCACCTCCATGAGCTCCGTCACCTCCGTGAGCGACGATCGGACCGACTACCAGATCGCTTCCATCTGGTCGACGATCTGCTTGGCGATGCCGTCGATCAGCTCCTGCTGAGCGGTCACCATCGACTGGCCCCCTTCGGGGACGAACGCGACATCCTCGTCGATCTTCAGTTGGATGCGCTGCATCAGCGGTGCGCCGGAGCGAGTCGCCCAGGTCGCTTCGACCGCCAGATCGAACTGCAGTTCGCGCGGATCGTCGTTGATGTTCTCGGCGAGCACGTGCTTGCGATCGGTGGTGATCCGAGCGGTCAGCACGGTGTCGGCCGTCGTCTCGCCGGCGATCAGGTAAGGGGAACGCTGCTGGATCTCGCGCGTCAGCGCCTCGGTCAGACGGAGGCCCAGTCCGCGGCGGAGCGAGTCGGATTCGACGATCGGAACGTGCACGCTCCGGACGTCGGGACGGAAGAGCTGCAGGTTGCCGAAGCGGTAGCCCGCGCAGCCGCTCGACAGGACCGCTCCGGCGACGACGCCGGCGATCCGTCGCAACGCGGCTCGTCGATCGTCCGTCGGTCGAATCGGCTCGCGATTCATCGCGGGCCTCGCGACGGGAAGAGCGGCTTCTGGTCCTTCGGTTCCGGCAACAGCGCGACGAGTCCGGGGAGAAGGACCGGAGGGACATCGGGGAGATCGGCGATGGCGGTCATCCGATCGCGAGCCGCCTGAGCGACCGACGTCTCGGGATACTTGTCCAGCACCAACTGGTAGTGGATCCGCGCCGCGCGATACTCCTTGCGCCGCTCGTACAGCTGAGCCATGGCGAGGTCGCGTTCGGCCATGCCGTGGCGGATCTCGGAAGCCAATTCGTCGAGGACCTGTCGGTTCTCGTCCACCTTGCCCGGGAACTGCTTGACGATCGTCTGGAGCAGTCGGTCGGAGCGGACCAGGCCGGTCCCGTCGTAGTCCGGTCCGCGATAGGCATCCAGTCGCGCGCGGATCTCGAGCAGCATCGCGTTGAACAGATGGGGCGTTCCCGGATACGCCTGGCGCAGATCCTCGTAGGTGTCGGCCGCATCGAGCAACCGTCCGTGCGCGAAATAGGCATTGCCCAGAGCCATCGTGGCGTCGTCGGCCAGCTTGCCGGTCGGGTCGTCCAGACGGATCTTGTCCAGCACGCGCATCGCGTGGCCGTCGGTGTCGCGACGCGGTCGACGCGGATCGGTCAGGTTGTAGGTCAGGAACGAATCGGGATCGATCTCGTCCAGCTGCAGCCAATAGCGCGCGATCGAGAACCGCCGCGCTTCGGCTCGATCCAGATAGCGAGTCCCGGGGAACTGCTTGATCAGCATCTCGAACGATTCGTTCGACTCGGCATATCGATCGGCGAAGAAGTACGCCTCGCCCGCCTGGAAGAGCGCGTCGTGCGAAAGGGAGGAGTTCGGGTAACGCTCGGCCGCTTCGCGGTACCGCTCGCCGGCGACGGCGAACTTCTCGCGCGCCGCAGCGGGAATCTCTCGTGCACCGCTGTTGCCGTCGCCGACCCCCGCGAGCGTCAGCGCTTCCTCATAGGCATCCTCGGCGAAACCGAACGCCTTCTCGGCCTCGCTCCGATTCGGCCCCTTCCCCACCAGTCGCTTGAAGGTGTTGGGGAGTTCGGTCGGTCCGAAGTCCTCGACCGTCAGCGGATCGGCCACCGCCTCGGCATCCTCGTCGTACGAGACGGTACGGACCGGGTTTTCGGGAGCCCGGCCGAGGCCGCGGATCGCGGAGGACGAACCGGTAATCCCGCGGCGATAGTCCTCCATCGCCCGGTCGGTCGCGCGCATCTGCGAACAGCCGTCGGCGACGAGCGCCAACAGCGTCGTGATCACGGCGGCCATGATCCTGTNNTGTGTTCGGACATCCTTGTCCCCGCAGGTGGCGTCGGCGTTCAGCGGAGCGATCGCGATCGGGACAGGAAACCGAGCGTCGGCAGCACCCGCAACGGACTTCCGTGACGATGCTGCAGCAGCTGGCCCATCAGACCGCGAATCTCGCCCCATCCTTCCGGCAAATCCCCTTCCCCGAAACCCGTCTCGTCGGTCTCCGCCGACTCGAGTCGCTGCAGGAAGCGGATGGTCGTATCCCTGACCGACACGATTCGGTGCCGGCCCGAGCGGCATCGTCCGCAGACGACTCCGCCGTCGATCGTGCTGAACGGCAGGCGACGCTGAAGCGCGACCTCCGTTCCGCAGTCGACGCATCGGTCCCACGACGGAGCGACTCCGATCGCACCGAGCAGATCGAGTTCCAGACGAGTCACCACCAGCGGCAGGTCCCCGTCCGTTTCGATCCGATCGACCGCTCGACTCATCCGATCGTAGAACGCCGCATGCGGGTCATAGCGATCGAAGAATCGAGTCAGCAGTTCCGCCACGTGAAAGCCGCACTGGAGTCGATCCAGGTCACGGCGCCCGGCGCGGAACAGGCGTTCGAGCTTCGCTTCGGTCAGCAGGTCGAGAGCGTCGGACGATTTGCGGAGGAACACTAGACGAGAGCGCGCCAGGAGGTCAAGAGCGCCTTCGAACGGGTTGCGACGCCGCCGAGCCCCCTTGGCCAACGTGTCGATCCGGCCGAATTCCCGCGTGAACCACCAGACGATGCAGCTCGTCTCGCTGAACTCGGTCACCCGCAGCACGATGCCGTCCGCCTGTTCCGCGTTCACGTCCGCCTCGCGACCGACGAAACCGAACCGCCCGAACTCTCCCCGTCGTCGCCGAACCCTGAGCCGTCGCCGAATGCCGAGCCTTCGCCGTGAGCCGCATCGCCGTGACCTGCCGGAAAGGCCTGTCGCGCCGAGTCGTCCGAGNNCTTCTCCGGTCGCCGCTGCTGCGCCCGCTTCGTCCTCCGAGTCGTCGTCGCTGTCGCGCCGCTTCTCGACGCGCACCCGAACGACTTGGCGAGGGGAACGTTCGAGCACGCGAAAGAGCGCGCCGGCATGTTCCAGCCGGAAATCGACCTGCGGAACATCGCGAGCCGTCGCCATCAGCAACCCGCCGACCGTGTCGTACTCGTCGCTGTCCGGCAGGCGGAGCGCCAACAGGTCGGCGAGGTCGGCCAGGTGGAGTCCCCCCGGCACCTCGGCGACGTTCGGAGCGACCATCGTCACCTCGGGCGGGAGTGTCGGTTCCGACTCGTCCCGAATCTCGCCGACGATCTCCTCGAGCACGTCCTCGATCGTGATGATCCCGGCGACCGATTCGTACTCGTCGAGCACGACCGCCAGGTGCTGGCGCGTCTGGAGAAACTCGCGGAGCATCTCGTCCGCCAATCGCGAATCGGGAACGACGATCGGCTGCCGCAGGATCGATCGGAGATCGGCCGGCGGCGCCCCGTCCCGCAGATGCGGAAGCAGATCGCGGACCATCAGCAGACCGACGATATGGTCGAGCGATCCGGCATAGACCGGGTAGCGCGACCGCTGTGTGGTGGCGAGGTAGTCGATCACCTTCCCCCAGCTCTCGTCGACCGAGATGGCATCGACGCGACTGCGCGGCGTCATGATCTCGCCGACCGTCACGTCATCCAGTTCGATCACCCCTTCGATCATCTCGCGAGCCGCCGGTTCGAGGAGCCCTTCCCGTTCCCCCGCGGCGACGATCGACATGATCTCGTCTTCGAGCGCCTCTTCCTCGTCGACCGGCTCGTGCGGCGATTCGGTAAAGCGGCTGAAGACGCCGACGACGAACTCCAGCCCGACCGTCAGCGGCCAGGCGACGAGCGAGGCGATCCACCAGATCCGGTGCGTATGAAACAGGAACGGGACGGCCCACAGTCGGACGACCGCCCATGGGACCCAACTGGTCGAGACGAGCAGCGCAAAGACGCCGACGATTCCCGCGCCCAGAAAACGACTCCACGCCCCCGCGTCGCTCGGGCGGAAGTCTCCCCACAACCACCAGCTCCCCGCGAGGATGGTGAGGACGGTCGAGACGACCTGCAGGCTCTCGGCCGCCAGAGTGAACTGTTCGTACCCCGACATGATCCGATCGAAGACGGCGGGGCGACCGACGTGTCGGCAGTGTTCCTCGAGCTCGTGCCGCGGGAACCGCTGCAGCACGCGAGCACCGATCGCCGAGAAGACGGCGAGCGCGAAGCCGAGGGCGGTCAGCGTGGCGAGAACTTCCGGAGTCATCGATCGCGCTCCTCGCGTTCGGCCGGAGGCATCGGGACCGCGCGAGTCGCGATGTCGGCGCTCGGCAGATCCCCTCGCCCCGGCTCGTCCGCCGCCCAGCGCGGCACGAGTCCGAATGCGGCCAGCACGCGCGCTTCGGCCTGACGCATCGCCACCCGATCCTCGTCCTCGTGGTCGTCATGGCCGATCAGATGGAGCGTGCCGTGCACGACGTACAGCAGGAGTTCGTCTTCCAGGCGCCAACCGTATTCGAGCGCCTCGCGCGACGCGTAGTCCGCGCTGACGATCACCTCCCCTTCGATCCGCTCGCCCGACTCGTCCTCGTCGAGCAGAAAGCTGAGCACATCGGTCGGCCAGTCATGATCCAGATGGCGCCGATTCAGTCGATGCATCTGGTCGTCGTCGACGACTGCCAGGCTCAGGCTCCCCGCCCTGACTCCCGCTTCGGACAGGATGCGACGCGCCGCGTCGACGAACCGCTCCGGCGCGAGCGCATGGCGCGACTGTCGATCGCTCCATTCGATCTCGAGCGCAGGGAGTTCAGGAGGTGAGTTCGGGATATCTGACTCGGGCATGGAACATCGCGTTGATGGTCTTGATCAGGCTCATCTCGATCAGCCGCAGTTCGCGCAGCGTCAGCGAGCACTCGTCGAACTGGCCGTCGTAGAGCTTCTTCCGCGAGATGTCTCGGACCAGGTTCTCGATCCGGGCCGGCGTCGGATCGACCAGCGTTCGGCTGGCGCTCTCGCAGGCATCGGCGAGCATCAGCACGGCCGTCTCCTTGCTCTGCGGTCGAGGGCCGGGATAGCGGAAGTTCCCCTGATTCAGATCGGGCGAGTTTCCCGCCTCGACCTGCTGCCGCCGCGCCTGTTCGTAGAAGTACTCGACGAGGGTCGTGCCGTGATGCTGCTCGATGAAGTCGACGATCCGCTGCGGCAGGCGATGTTCGCGAGCGAGTTCGACGCCGTCCTTGACGTGCGACAGGATGATCAGCGTGCTCATCTGCGGATTGAGCGAGGTGTGCTTGTTCCCGTCGGTCTGGTTCTCGACGAAGTATTCCGGCTTGCACATCTTTCCGATGTCGTGGAAATAGGCGCCGACGCGGCAGAGGAGCGAATTGGCTCCGATCTGCTTCGCCGCCTCCTCGGCCAGATTCGCGACGTTGATCGAATGGTTATAGGTGCCGGGGGCTCGCAGGATCAGCGACTGGAGGAGCGGGTGCGAGGGGACGCCGAGCTCCAGCAATCGCATGTCGGTGTGGATGCCGAACGTCTTTTCCAGGAACGGCAGCAGCGCGGCCATCACGAACGCGCCGAGAATCGCCGAGACGCCGAACCAGATGGCATTGCGAAGGAGCGCCAGATTCGGCTCCAGCGAGCCGTCGGGAAGTTCGAGCACGATCGGCTGCCCCGCCAGGACATGCACGCCGAGCGCGGTCGGAGTCGCGATCGATGCCGCGGCGACGCCGACCCAGACGAGTCGAGTCCGGTTGCGGATCGCTCCGCACAGGAAGCTTGCCGTCGCGCTCGTACCGACCAGGATGACCAGTTCCGGCAGCCCTTGGCCGATCGAAAAGGCACAGACCAGCGAGACGGCGGCGGCGAGCATCAGCGCCAGCTCGTGCCGGTAGGCGGTCGAGACGATCATCGTGAACAGGAGCACCGGAATCAGCTCGGCACGCCAGTCGTCGCGCGACACGACATAGACGGTCAGCACCGTGACGGTGAACATCACGATCAGGCCGCTCAGCCGCGACACGTCGGCGAAGATCTCCGGCTCGCGGTAGTGCAGGTACGCGCCGCAGAGCAGGAAGATCGCCGCGAACATCCCGAGATCGGCGAGCGAATAGAGCGTCCGCTCCCAGATCCCCATCGCCGCGACGAACGCCTGATGCTCGGCTCGCAGCAGCTTCAGATCGTCCGCATCGAGCGGCTCGCCGCCGCGAATCGCATCGGGTTCGGTCGAGTCGGTCAGGCGCCGTTCGAGACGCATGCCGACGTCGAACTGTCGAGCGATCGGTTCCACCTGTCGCTCGGCGTCGGCTCGCGCCGCCGCGGTCGCCGCTCGGTCGAACGAGAGCGTTTCGGGGAGGGCATTGCGGATTCGCGGATACAGATGCCGCGCGAGAATGCCGGCATCCTCTTCGGTGAACTCGGCGATCAGCGCGGTCCGCAGACGCGGGAGCAGCCGATCGGCGATCTCGTCGATCCGGACATCCGACGTGTTGACTCGCCGTGAGGTCCCCGGCGCATCGGCCCGCACCACGCGAATCTCGCTCAGCGGTCCTTCTTCGGCGGTGTGCGAGAGGGTCCGGAGAAGCCCGTTCCGTTCGAAGTCGAGCAGCGCCACCTCGACCGCTCGCTTGAGCTTGGCCAGGTTGCCGTCGGTTTCGAGCGCCTCGACGAACGCTCCGTAGGCTCGCTTCTGGTCGCTCGGGTCGGAGGTCGGAGGGGCATCGACGACGATCTCGCGATACGGCTCCCACGCCCCTGCCGGCAGTTCGTCGAAGCTCGCGGCACTCTTGAGCGCCAGCACCTGGTCGACGAGCGACTGCTGCAGTTCGGCCAGCGGCTGAGGCTGATTGTCGTAGACGCAGAGCGATTGGCGCCGTGCTTCATAGCGGGCGTTGCGAGTCGCCTGTTCGTCGAGGACCGAAAAGGGGACGCGGGCGACCAGGTCGCGATGCGGCGTCTGACCGAGCCGAAACGGGAACGGCGGCGCCCAGCCGTTGGTCCCGAGCCACATCGCCAGGGCCGACAGGGTGCAGACGAGCACCTTGAGCCGCGATTCGCGCGACGACGCCGCGCGCACCACGCGCTCCCACGGACTGCGCGGGGCGGGAGCGATCGCTCGGATCCTGCGGGAACCGGCCGACGACATGCTGCGACTCGACCTCCCTCGTCAGCGATCTTCGTAGGCATCGACGATCCGCTGCACCAGCGGGTGTCGAACGATGTCTTCAGTGCCCAAGTGGACGAAACCGATCCCCTCGACTCCGGCCAGTCGCTGCGCCGCATCGGTCAGCCCGCACGCGACGGTCCGCGGCAGGTCGACCTGAGTGACGTCGCCGCTGACGACGATCTTGGAGCCGTTCCCCATGCGGGTCAGGAACATCTTCATCTGCGACTGGGTCGCGTTCTGAGCCTCGTCCAGAATGATGAACGCCTCGCTCAGCGTCCGGCCTCGCATGTAGGCGAGCGGCACCACTTCGATCACGTCCTGATCGAGCAGCTTGCGAGCCTGTTCGTACCCGAGCTGTTCCTGCAGGGCATCGAGCAGCGGTCGAAGGTACGGATTGATCTTCGCGAGCATGTCTCCGGGGAGGAACCCGAGACTCTCCCCGGCCTCGACCGCCGGTCGGACCAGCACGATCTTCCGGATCCGGCGCTGACGAAGCGCGGCGACCGCCATCGCCACCGCNNAGATAGGTCTTGCCGGTTCCGGCCGGGCCGGTCGCGAAGACGACGTCATAACGACTCATCGTCTCGAAATAGCGACGCTGCCCCGGACTTCGCGGATGGACATCGGTCCCGAGATTCCAGGAACCGTCCGAAACCAGCGGAGGCTCTCCGCCGGAAGTCGCCCGAGCCAGAATCCGCGCGAAGTCTTCGGGCTGGACCGAGCCCTTGGACTGGACCAGTCGCCGGAGCTGCTCGAGCACCTCGGTCGATCGAGCGACATCGTCCGCTGCGCCCGAGACGCGGACGGTCCCGTCGCGGTGGACGATCGCGACGCGAAACTCCTCGCGCAAGCGTCGCACGTACTGATCGCGCACGCCGAAGAGCGGGACCACCAGATCCGAGTCGATCCCGGAGAGAGTCGCTTCCGTCATCCCTCGCGGCCGCTGGGGCCGTGCTCCTGAGGTTCGCGGTCGCAGCAGTTCGCGAGGCAAGCGTCGCGAACCTGAACCGCGAGCGGCGACACCGGTCGCCGATCGATCGTCGCGTTCCTGCGGACGATCACCGTTCGAGACCGCTCCGCGCAACGCCTGTTCGCTCGCTGCGGCACGTCTCGACCGACGCACAACTATATCGGAAGCGGGAAGCCGATGCCTAGGGAACGCCGCCCCCCGACCCCGGCCCGGCTCCGACCGGCGAACGACCGAGAGGGAGGTGCGAAGTCTGACGATCGCCGCCGTCGCAGCGATCGGCCGGTCCCGCCCCTGTCATGCCGGTCGTTCGGGCCGAGACTCATCGGGCAATTCCCGTGCCCGTTCGACGGCTCGTTCCAGCCGAGTCGCTTCTTCGGCCGCCGAGCGGATCGTCGCCTGGAGCAGCACGATCTTGGTGTCGATCTCGGCTCGCAGATCCCGCGCCACCTGCTCCATCTCGACATGCCACCGCCGCAGGTCGGCCGGAGCCCCCAGCAGCGGCGTCGAGCCCTCGGAGAGCTGCGCGTCGGCCCATTTCCGCACCTCGCCCACCTGCGATTCGAGCGACCGGCCGCGACGACCGCGGCGGCGGATCCAGCTGCGAGTCATCACGGTCGCGAGCACGGCGAACGCGAGCAGGAACATCACGATCGAAAGGGTGCCGTTCGAGTCGGAGCCCCTGGGGCGCAGCGGAGCGGCCGGCGCTTCGGTCTGCGTTCCCGGGTCGTCCGGCGTTTCGGTCGCCGACCGTTCGGGGAGCAGATCGGGACGCCGCCCTGCTCTTCCTGTCGGAGACTCGCTCTCCTGCAGCGGCTCAGGCATCCCCGTCGCCGTGCTCGACGCGTCGTTGCGTCTCATAAGCCCTCCGTGCTTCCTGGTCGACCTGATGGAGCGGCAGATCTCGTTCGAGCGCGATCCGCCGGCAGTCGTCGAACTCGGGCGAGAAGACCTCGGTCCCGTCCTCGAGAATCGCGATCTTTCCGGCGACTTCTCCCAGCGGCGTCGCGACTCGCACCGCCCGACGCTCGAGCTTGGTCCGATTGGCGATCCACGAGCGGACACCGAGCGTCCCGGTCTCGCGGATCAGGATCCGCTCCAGTTTCGGTCGGCGGAGCGGATCGCAGAGCACGGTGACGAGGGTCCCCGGGCGATTCTTCTTCATCTGGATCGGCGTGCAATAGACGTCGAGCGCGCCGGCGGCGAACAGCCGCTCCGACGCGAAGCCGATCGTCTCGGCCGACACGTCGTCCAGATTCGTCTCGATCACCCAGACCTGATCGGTCCCGCCGTCGGCGACGCTTCCGACCATGAGCCGAAGCAGATTGCCCTGTTCCTGAAAGTCCTTGGTGCCGGCGCCGTAGCCGATCGCGTCGAGCGTCATCGACGGGAGCGGGCCGAACTCGTCGACCACCGTCGCCAGGATCGCCGCTCCGGTCGGCGTCGTCAGTTCGGCGCGGACCTCGCTGTGCTGTAGCGGAATCCCCTTGAGCAGTTCGGCGGTGGCCGGAGCCGGCACCGAGACGCGACCGTGCGCGATCGTGATCGTTCCCTGACCGGTCGGAACGGGCGAACAGCGGATCCGATCGGCTCCGAGCCATTCCAGCGCGACCGCCGCACCGAGAATGTCGGCGATCGAATCGACGGCGCCGACTTCGTGGAAGTGGACCTTCTCGAGCGTCGAGCCGTGAACCCGCGCCTCCGCCTCGCCCAGCCGGCGGAAGATCTTCATCGTCAGTTCGCGGACCCCCTCCGAGAGTCCGGTTCCCGAACGGATCATCGCGTCGATGTGATGCAGGTGGCGATGGGCATGTTCGGGAGCGTGTTCGATCGCGACATGCTTCGCACGAAATCCCTTCCGCTTCGTCTCGGTCACGACGACGCGCGCCGCGAGGCCGATCGAGTCGATCGCGTTCTGGACCCGTTCGACCGGCAGGCCGAGATCGCACATCGCCGCCAGGAACATGTCGCCGGCGATGCCGCTGAGACAATCGATCTGAAGAACGCGCATGGAGGTCGACGATCCGAAAAAGGAGAAATGAGCGGGAACGCACGCCCCGCATCCGACCGGCGCAGCGACAGGTCTCGGGGGACGATCCTCTCGGCCGCGCGACGGTCCGACTCGCCGCGGCGCGACCATCCGAGTCGCACGGCACGAGCGATCGTCGATCGAACGCCGGCGCCTGCGAATCGGTCGGAGTTCGCACGATTCGGCGACATCGATCCGCCGAGACGCATCATCGCGATCGAGAGCGCGCTCCGCGCGAAACCGAAAACGCCGACCGCTTCGACACGGACGGCGCACCGTTCGCTGACGATGTTCGCGTTCCGATCTCGCTCTTCGACGAAACCGCGCGGCGACGCACCGGACGACTCGTGTGGGAGGCTCACAGGATAAAGGCTAGAATGCCGAAAATCGATAACGCCGACGACACGAACGAACGTTCGAGCCGGACGACACCGAGCGGATTCGAGTTCGTTCGCGATCCGTTCCGATCGCTGGAGATCGTCGGGACGAAGGGACGCGTGCGAGGGTCGGCCGAAGAGGTCGATTCGAGCGGTGCGGGTCGAGGCGAGACGGTGCCAGGCGAGACGGGGCGTGGCGAGACGGACATCAAGCGAGGCGCGGTGGGCGAGACGCGTCTCGCTCGTACCGGCGATGCCGCAGGGGACGCGGCGCTGCCGGCGCCTTCGGACCGACGTCGAGGAGGCTGATCATGAAGGACGCGGTCGCGGTCGTCTTGGCCGGAGGCAAGGGAGAGCGTCTCGAACCGCTCACGCGGGATCGAGCCAAGCCGGCAGTTCCGTTCGCGGGGAACTACCGAATCATCGACTTCGCCCTGAGCAACTGCCTGAACAGCGGCATTCGCCGGATGCTGGTCCTGACCCAGTACAAGGCGATGAGTCTGACGCGGCACATCGATCTGGCCTGGCGTCAGTTCTTCAATCGCGAACTGCAGGAGTTCGTCGACGTCGTACCGCCGCAGCAGCGGATCGACGAGCAGTGGTACCAAGGGACCGCCGACGCCGTCTACCAGAACATC
>DMPQ01000147.1:0-571 GCA_003455945.1 Planctomycetaceae bacterium | reverse complement strand
CTGGCGAGCATGGGGATCTACGTCTTCTCGGCTTCGTTCCTGTTCGAACAGCTCTGCCGCGATGCGACCGATCGTCGCAGCAAGCACGATTTCGGGCGGAACATCATTCCGTCGATCATCCGCTCGCACAACGTCTACGCCTTTCCGTTCGTCGATCCGTCGGGAGCCCAATCGTATTGGCGCGACGTCGGGACGCTCGATTCGTACTATCAGGCGAACATGGACCTGTTGCTGTCCCGGGCGCCGATGGATCTGTATGACGAGAGCTGGCCGATCCGCACCTATCAGCNNCCATCGACAGCATCGCGTCGCAGGGATGCATCGTGGCGGGAGGCGAAGTGGAGCGGAGCGTGCTCGGGGGGCGAGTCCGGATCGGGCGCGGAGCCCGAGTCGAGGACTCGGTCCTGTTCGATTCGGTCCGCGTCGGCGAAGGGGCTCGGATCCGCCGCGCGATCATCGACAAGGGAGTGCGAATTCCTCCCGGAGCCTCGATCGGCTGGGACCTCGATCTCGATCGCGATCGCGGCTTCACCGTGACCGAGTCGGGGATCGTCGTGATCGCCAAGGGAGA
>DMPQ01000313.1 GCA_003455945.1 Planctomycetaceae bacterium | reverse complement strand
GACCGAGTTCCCGGCCCCCCGACGCCGCGCCCGAGCGATCGCCCCTTCTTTCCTGATCCGTCCCGCCGAAGAGACTCGACCGTGAGCATCGAGATTCAATGCGGCGGTTGCGAGTCGCGGCTGCGAGTCGCCGACGAGCATGCGGGCAAACAGGCGCGCTGCCCCAAGTGCGGAACGATCCAGTGGATTCCGGGCGCTCCGGTGAGCGAGCGATCATCGGCTCCGACCGCTCCCCCCGCTCCTTCGGTTCCGGCACCGGCTCCTTCCCCGTTTCCGCAACCGACTCCGGCCGGACCCTCCCCGCGACTCCTCACGCCGGCAATGGCTGCCGCGGCTCCGCTGATCTCACCTCGTTTCTCGAACGAGAACGACGGAAGCGGATTGCCGGACGAGTGGTATCTGCGAACCCCCGACGGACGCGACTTCGGGCCGGTCCCGCGACGCGAGCTCGATGCGTGGGTCGGCGAGATGCGGGTGTCTCGCGAATGTCGGATCCGTCGCGCGATGACCGACTGGGTTCCGGCGACGACGCACTACGCCGAACTCCCCTCGTCCGCCAACCAGCTGACGACCGGGCACGGAGCGATCTGGAGTCCCTCGTCGATCTACCCCGAGCGTCATCGAGGGACGACGATCCTGCTGCTCGGCATTCTCGGTCTCGTCTTCACCTGTCCGATCCCGAGTCTGATCGCGTGGGTCATGGGAGCGAAGGACCTGGCCAAGATGAAGGCGCGAGTCATGGATCCGGCGGGGGAAGACATGACCAAGGTCGGCTATGTCCTCGGCATGTTCTGGTCGCTGATCTGGATCGGAGCGGCATGCGTGCTGATGTTCCTGGCGATCGCTTCGGCTTCCTGACCGACGACGGCCGTCGAGGGCCGAACGGTGCGAGAGGGAGTCGGGGCGAGAGGGAGTCGGGACGAGAGAGCGGAAGGTTCGAACGGAGCGATTACGGCGGGCGACGATGAAGGTGACCTGTACCCAATGCGATCAGGTCCTGGCCGTTCCCGATGCGGCGACCGGGAGGTACGCCCGCTGCCCGTCGTGCGGTTCGATCTTCGCCATCCTCACCCCTCCGACCGCCGGCGTTCCCTCGAATTCCGCGGAGCCGCTCGGCCGTTCGTCGAGCGCTGCGGAGTCGAGCGCCGGCGTGCCGGGGAGCGGCTTGTCCGAGTCGCCGGTTTCGGGCGGAGCGTCGACGCGGGGGAACGAATCATGGGGAGCTCCCACGTCGGGCTCAGCGGGCAGATCCGACGAGGGAGTCCGTCCTCCGGTGATGTCGCTCGATGATTGGGGAGCCGATCTGCTGCAGTACCGGGGGCTCTGGGAACTGCAGATCGCCGACGGTCGACGGTTCGGGCCGGTCCCTCGCGCCACGCTCGACCAATGGATGCGCGAAGGGCGGATCGGAGTCGACTCGCTGTTGCGGCGCGAGCGGGAACCGCTGTGGAGTCGCGCCACGCGACTGTATCCGCATCTGACGACCGGGCATGGTCATGGCCGCGGTCCCGGCGCTCCGACTCAGGCCGCCGTCAACGCCGCGTTCTCCCGAGCGACGAACGCCGGGCCGACCAGCCGTCCGCTCCGTTACGGAACCCCGATGTTCCTGGCGGTCTTCGGGTTCTTCTGCTGCATGCCGCTGTCGATCTTCTCGATCATCCTGATCCTGGCCGAACTGAACCTGCTGCGCAACGGCACCACCGATCGACGCGGTCTGACCGGCCTGATCATCGCGGGGATCATCGCGGCGACCGGACTGGCTCTGCAGATCACCGCCATGTTCGGATCGGAAGCGGTCAACGAGCTCATGCAGGAGCTGTTCTGAACGAGCCGAGCGCCGCATGCCGCGCCGTCCGCTCATTCGTCGGCCGAGGCGTCGTCGTTCGAGCCGACATCGTTCGAGCCGGTGCTGTCCGAAACGGCGCTGTCCGAAACGGAGTCGTTCGGTGCCGCTGCTGCCGTCTCCCCCGGCCAGGCTCGCTCGCGGACCGGAGCGGACGAGCCGGGGTAGCGCGCTCCGTCGTCGTGAGGCATCGTCAGTCGAGCCCAGACCCACGGATCGATCGCCGGGTCGATCAACTGCGTGGCGCCGTTGGCGTAGGTGACGTTGACCCCTTCGATGTGCCGGCTCGCCGGCCGCCTCCAAAGGCCGTTCGGCGACGGAACTCCGGGACGATCGAGGCCGGCCCAGAGCCAACCGGCGCGATCGAATCGCGGCGTCGCGGGGAGCGACTCGCTCGGTCCTTCTCCTTCCGATTCGCCATCGGCAGCACCAGTCGTCTCGCCGAGTTCGCTCGCGGGCCATCCGAAGACGTACCCGACCTGCCCCTCGTCCGTCGTTCCCCAGGCGGCTCGCCCGAGTCCCTCCGCGAACAGAATGGTGTGGTTGATTCCGTCCCACGCCTCGACCTGTTCCAGCCGCGTGAAGAGCATCGGGCCGGGCGGGTCGAACCGGTCGACGAAGAGGGCCGTTTCGGGCCAATCGGGAGGGGCGACCGAGGAGGGGGCGTCGGGAAGACCGGCCGCAACCTGCCATGACAGGAACGTGGTCGGCGGCGGACCTTGGCGAACGAGATCGGTCCACGCGGCCGGGCAGATGAACTCGTCGATCTGAGCGGTGA
>DMPQ01000278.1 GCA_003455945.1 Planctomycetaceae bacterium | reverse complement strand
TCGGAACCGACGACGTTCGGGTCGATCGGACTCTGCACCAATCGCTCGAGAAGCTGGCAGCCGACCAGGAAGCCGTCGATGCCGAAGCGTCGCGCCGGAGTCGAATGGGCGACTCGGGCGCGCACGTAGATCGGCTGCATGCCGGCCGCTCCCATCACGATCACCACTTCGCCCGCCTCGATCTCGGCGACCGAAAAGAGACCGACGCCGGTCCGACTGACGTCGCATCCCTGAACGATCGTGAAGTTGACGTTCGAGATCGGCTGGTCGGCATCGAACGGCGCGACGCCGAACAGGACGTGATACGAGTTGCGTTTGGCGGTGCGGCGTTCGCGACCGTTCGACGCGGCGGGAGTTCGCTTGGCCTCCGTCGCGGTCGCCTGCGCCGCTTCGACCGCCGGCGCGACCGAGTCGGTGCGCGATCGCTCCCCGGACGCCATGCCCCCCTCGCCCTGCCCGGCGGAAGGTGGAACGGCTCGGAAGTCGGCTTCGTTCGAGACGTCGTTCGATCCGACGTCGGTCGTCGTGTCTACCATCGTTTGCCCCTTCACGATCGGTCGCGTCGATGGACGCCAAGTCCAATCTGCGCCCCGAATTGCCGAGCGACGGAAGAGGCTTGCGAGTTGGCGGAAGGGCGCAAGGACCGAGAGGTCCGATTTCAGCCGATGCGACCGGCGAACGAGCGTCGCGGGAGCTTCGAGAGCGGGTCGAACCGTCCGGCGCATCGGCGAAGGGCGGATGCCGAAATGCCTCGCCGGCGGTCGCTGGCGACAGGTCATCGTCGACACGTCGTCACGGACCCACCGCCGTCCGAAGGGAGACTCGCAGGGGGAGAGCTCGAGTGAATCGGAGCGATTTCGTCGACGATGGGGCGGAGAGAAGAGTCCCTGACGGATAACGCGGCGAACCGGTGAGACGTTCGCGGCGTCCGATCGAAAGAGTGGCCGCTCGGGGAGTCGAACCCCGACGCCTTGCGGCACAAGATCCTAAGTCTTGCGTGTCTGCCAGTTTCACCAAGCGGCCGAACGGACGAACGTCCTTCGTTCTAATCGACCGACGGCGGCGATGCGAGTCGGTCGGTAGTCATCGAGCGGCGACGACGTCACGAGGTTCACGATGTCCCAGGGGGCGCGCGAGCGATTTCGCGTCGTTCGCGCGACGTCGATCCCGCTCGACCGCTCCGATTCCCTGCCGCCGGCGGCTGGCGCGACCGAGGCACGATTGGCGTCGGTCGCTACGACCGTCACAGCCGTTGCGCAGGGAACTCGGGTCGTGCAGCAAAGCGGGGTCGGATGCACAAAACCAGGTAACCGAGTCAATCCGGAAGGCCGTTTATTCGATAGATAGGGTGTCCAGCGAAGTTAAGGACGACCTCACTGGATAGCGAACTCGGCAGGATGCGGGGTTCGGAAATCGGTTTGCGGTGAAACGCGACGGGATTTCGACGACGCTTTGCAAGACGACCGGGGTCGTTGCTTCCCCCGGGGCTTTCTGGGAGCCGGTCTTGCCAAGCCTCTCTCGAATCCCGCCGCGTTTCGCATTTCTTGATCGCGCGGTGGCGCGGAGCGATCACCGAGAGGCGTTCGCTCGACCGCTCAGAGGAGTTCGCGGATCGGTTCGCCGCGACTCGCCGGACTCGTGAAGCCGTCGGGGCTGATCCGTTCCTGCGGATCGATGCCGAGCGCCGCGAGAATCGTCGCTCCGAAATCCTGCGGCGAAACGGGGCGGCTCCGGACGTACGCCGCGTGCGAGTCGCTTTCGCCGATGACGGCCCCTCCCTGAATCCCGGCTCCCGCCAACATCGCGGAGTAGCAGTCGGGCCAATGATCGCGGCCGATCGCACCGGCGCCGCGACTGATCGTCGGCGTCCGTCCGAACTCGCCGGCGAGCACGACGAGCGTCGTATCGAGCAGGCCGCGCTGCTCGAGATCCTCGAGCAGCGCCGCGACCGCTTGGTCGGCTCGCGGAAGCGCGAAGCCGAGGCCGTTCCAGCCGTCGTCGAAGATGCCGACTCCGGCGTTCCCGTGCATGTCCCACGTTTCGACGCTGACGAACTCCTCGCCGGGGGCGAGGCCGGTCCAGGCGACGACGCCGACCAGCCGGACTCCGGCTTCGATCAGCCGGCGAGCCAGCAGCAGGTTCTGGCCGAGCGGATGCCGACCGTAGCGTTCGCGAGTCGCCGACGGTTCCCGGGCGATATCGAACGCCTCGCGAGCCGCTCCGCCGGCAAGCAGGTCGAAGGCGCGCTGCTGAAAGGCCGCGAGTTCGTCATTCGGCGGCGCAGGAGTCGCCGGAGAATCGTGCGTCGCGGCGGGGGGAGCTTCATCGAGCGACGGTCGACCGAAGATCGACGTCTCGCGCGAACGAAGTCGCGACAACAGGGCGCGGCGCTCGGCCAGTCGCTCGGGGCCGATCGCCGGATTCGGATCGAAGGCGCGAACGCGAAAGTCGGCGGCTGCAGGGTGATCATCGTGTCGTTCGCCGATCACCATCGGCGCGTGACTGGTGCCGAGAAAGCCGCCGGTCAGGTACGAGCGATCGGGCGGAGCCGCTCCGCCGCCGAACTTCTGGAGCCAGACGTACGGCGGGACTCCGGCCGAGACGGGGCGCAGACGAGTGACGATCGAACCGAGCGCCGGAGCGTCGAGCGCCGGAGTCGTATCGCCGGCCAGGAGCATCCGATTGGCCTGATCGTGGATCGCGACCTTGTGTGTCATCGAACGGATGACGGCGTAGCGATCGGCGAGTTCGGCGAGCCGCGGCATCAGCTCGCCGACCTGAAACCCGGGGACCTTCGTCGCGATCGGACGGTAGGGACCGCGCAGCTCGACCGGCGCCCCGGGCTTGGGATCCCACGAATCGAGCTGACTGAGTCCGCCGTACTGGTAGATGACGATGCACGACTTGCCCGAGCGGTCAGGGCGCTGCGCATCGGCTCGCAACAACTGCGGGAGCGACAACCCGAGCGCACCGATCCCTCCGAGCCCCAACAGTCGGCGACGGGTGAGCGACATGCCGTTCTCCGCGGCGCAGCGTGAGGTCCGTGATCGCGGCCCGGCGACGGCGGACGAGAGATCGTCGGCTCGCGTATCGCGAGGGGACGAATCGCGGGCGGGCGAATCGTGCCGGCAGGTTCGTCTCGGTGCGATCGTGTTCGGAACATCGTAACCGAACGGGGCGAGACAATCCCGCAACGAGAGCCGAGCGACCTCGCGTCGCACCTTCGGACGAGCCGGCTGCACTGACCGACGCTCAGCCCGATCGAGACTCAGTTCGAGCGGTTCAGTTCAGGCTGAACTTGGGAAGCGCCCGTTCGGTACGCGGGGAGGTCGCAGGATCGCCGAGGGCGTTGCTCGCCTTCACCAGACTGGCATGAAACTGCAGCAGACGACGGGCTCGACGCAACGGGTCGAGGTCATGCAGCAGCATGAGCTTCCACGTGAGCGGGAAGGGGACGACGTACGCCACCAGGTCGGCCAACATCGAAAGGGTCGCGACCTGATCGATCTGCGCTCCCGCCTGATCCGCTTCCTGACCGTTTTGAGCCAGCAGTTCGCGGAACATCGCCAACAGTTCGGCTCGGATCCATCCGGTTTCGACCGGGTCGGACGAGTCGGGTCCGTCGAGCCATCGGACGCGGGCATTGCGATAGCCGTCGATCTCGTCGAGCTCCTCGAGCAACTCGACTCGTCCCACACCGACGACCGAGAGGTCGTAGCGACCGTCGGGGAACCGTTCGTGGCGGACGATGCGGACCGCACAGGCGATCTTGGCGAGCGGCGGTTTGCCGGTCGGGGAAGGGACGGTGAGCGGGATCGGGAGCGCGAACATCAGGTCCGATTCGAGCGCATCGCGAACGAGCGCTCGATACCTGGGTTCGAAGACGTGCAGCCCCTGGAGCAAGGACGGGAACATGACCAGGCCGCCGATCGGGAAGAGCTTGAGTTGCTCCGGACGGCGAGCCCGTCGGGATCGATCGGCGTCATCACGAGACGATTCTGACATGGTGGAGCGGTGTTCCGACGGCAAGGAGCAATGCAGCGAGCCCGAACCGGAAGCGCAAGGTGTGTGAAAGGGGGAAAGTGTCCCGAGGAGCTCGAACCGCGTCGCGTTCGACTCCCCGCCGTCGAATTGTTGGCTCGACCCGCTCCGACGGCAATCATCCGACTCGGCCGAGCCAGGCGGATCGGCCTCGCCGGCGGCCCTTTCGACCGGTCGTCGCGAGCCGGTACTCGGGGGGCTCGCGTCCGAGAACCTCCGATGCGGCGCAAGCGGGTCCGAACCGCGCGGATCGTCGATCGATCACCCCTTCAAGGCCGGAATCCCTCTTGATCCGCTAGCACTCCAGCGATTCGATCTGGAAAGTACCAAACTTTTCTCCAGCCGGCGGTAACTGGTGTTAGGTACGACGATCACGAGCGTCATCCAGGACGGATCGTCACCCGAATCGCGAGACCGAGGGGACGCCTCGATCGACACGATTCACCCCCACATCCCGAACGCCGGTTGCCGGACTGTCGCCCGACGGGCTCTCGAGCAACGGGTCGCGAACGCGACTCGAAGCCGCGAAAGCACGGGCTCGCGAGGCACGGAAACGAAGGAGCGGATTCGGGACTTATCGCAGGCAGGAGGCACGGAACATGTTGGTACTGACTCGCAAGTCGGGAGAGTCGATTCGGATCGGTGACGGCATCTCGATCACGGTCGTCGATCTGGGCAAGGGGCGCGTGAAGATCGGGATCGACGCGCCGCCGGAAGTGGCGATTCGGCGAGGGGAACTCGAACCGGTCGCCGACGCTCGTCCGCGCCCCATGGCCGCTCGGAGCCCCTCCGAGGGTTCGCGAGGCGAAGCCGACGCTCGAGAGAGCGTGACCGAGCTCGAGAGCGGCGACGCGCCCGACGCGGTCCCGCTTCGTTCGGTCCTGCCGATCACTGCTCGGATCGAGCGGCGGAGTCGGCCGCTGACCGATCGGCTGCGCAGCGATCGATCGTCGGAGGAGCGGTCGCGCGAGAGCAGCGAACCGTCGACCTGCCCCTGGCCTCGGACCACCACGCTCGGCAGCTGGTCGCCGACGACGTTCAGCTGAAGCGAGTCGGCCGACGGGGGAGCCTCGTCCGCGAGCTCCCCCGCGGCGAACCTCGCGGAGGGGCAATTCCATCCCCTCCCCAGCCCGCCGCGTCAGCAAGGGGTCCCCGCGCCCTCCCCAGCCCGAAGCGCCAAGCGCAGGGGCACTCTGTGCCTCTCGGTATCGAAACACAGTGCGCCCGAGGTCGGTGGCCACGAAGTGGACGGGCCCACGTGAATCGCTCGGCTACGGCGTGGCCCCGGCTCGTCCCGAGCCGAGGGCGTGCGATGCCGACGCCGAGCGAGCTGCAAAGCATGTCGATCGCCCGATGTCTCACGGC
>DMPQ01000129.1 GCA_003455945.1 Planctomycetaceae bacterium | reverse complement strand
CGCGCGGCAGTTCGACTCCGTCGAGCCAGTACATCCGCACGACATAGGCGACCAGCAGCAGGACGACCACGATCGCCACCAACGCCTGCCAGCCGGCCGAAATCGGCAGCAGCGGAGCCGCTTCGAAGAACGAGCGCGAACCCTCCTGCGCCAGCAGTGACGGCAGCGACAAGCCGGGTGAAGCGAGAGGCATCGGGAGTCCGTTCATCGGGTTGCCCCTCCCTTGGCCGTCGATTTGCCCGTAGCGACTCCGGTCACTCCGGCGACTCGTCGTCCGGGGTGATAGCTGATGGCGTAGGCGAGCGCCTGTTCGCCGACGAGGATCGCGATGAGCCACGGGAGCAACCAGCGCGACAGGTCGGCTCCCGCCTGTTGTCGCGGATCCGGATCGAGATCTTCCCAGTCGATCACCTCGACCTGCTCGCCGCCGACCAGGTCGGTCAGTTCGCGCCGCGTCGGTGCCGCGAGATTCCCCTCGGCCGGATCGACGTTGACCGCCCAACGAAACGCCTCGCTCTCGCCCGAGCTGCGAGGGACCCAGGCGGTGTAGAGTCCCGGCAGACTCGTCTCGTCGTCGGCACTCGCCTCGAGGGTCGGATCGGCCAAGCCGACCTTCCACGGCGCCTGTTCCGACGCATCGGCTCGAACGGCGGTCCGTTCGTAGGTCGACGGAACCGCCGGGTCGTCGCTCGGCACCTCGAAGACGACTTCGGGGCGATAGGTGTCGTTCGGCAGTTCGAGCGTCACCGGCTCTCCGACCAGTCGCTCCGGCTGACCGTGTCGACCGGCGGACAGCCGTTCCTGCAGTCCGAGCATCGCGACGATGAACGACGGGTTGCGCTGCCAATTGTTCCAGCCGATTCCGGCTCCGGTGGTGATGACCGCCGTCCGCCCCGCGCCGAATCGCTTCTCGACGATCAGCGGCCAGCGGCGATCGCCGCGCACGTCGGCCGCCACCTCGACATCGGCCTCGCCGTCCGGATCCCAGGTCAGCGGCGGAACGGCGAAGCGCGAGATCTGCACGACCTTCAGGAACGAATCGTTCCGATCGCGGAAGCTCGCCAGGAGCGGGTGCTCGGTCGGGACGACATCGGGAATCTCTCCCTCGTCGAACGTCGGCGTCGTCTCGATCCGTTCGAGCGGCAGTCCGGCAAGCCCTTCGCCGCCGCGGTACCACTGAGCCGAGAACGCGTCGAGGTCGGTCCGTTCGTCGACGAACATCGCCACGCCGCCGCCGTCGCGGACGTACTGCTCGAGCAGCGTGACGAGCGCCGGTTCGACGCGCTGAGCCGGCAGCATCCAGATGACGTCGTACGGTGCGAGATCGGCTGCGCGAAGGTCGCGGAGCGAATCGGAAGTCCGGATCACCGGCACGACTCCCGACGACGCACGTCCCGGACGAAAGGCGAGCGTCAGGAAGAACGCGCCGGAGTCTTCCCAGCCGTCGATCAGCAGCGCCTGAGTCGACTGAGCGATCTCGAGGACCGACCAGCGCAGGTTGTCGTCGACGAGCGAATCGTCGGGCAGGACCGCTCGTACCTCGTGCTTGCCGGGGAGCGCGAAGTAGACCGGGAACTCACGCACCGCGACCGACCGCGCATCGATCGACTCGAAGAAGACGGTCGGCAGTTCGTCCGGATCGGCGCCGCCGGTCGGCTCGCGACGGGAGGCTTCACTCTCGCCGTAAGGACGACTGAGGATCCGGACCGACACGTTCGAGACCGGTTCGTCGCCGTGGTTCTCGACCGTCAATCGCATCGTCACCGGAACGCCGGCCGAGCGGATGTTGCCGGCCGCTTCGAGCGAACGGATCCCGAGATTCGGCCCCGATCCGGGGACGCAGCGGATCAGCGAGACATCGGCCCCCGCCTCGGTCAGGCCGCGGACTGCCGCGGAACTGCCGGCGCCGCTCCCTCCCTCGGCTCCGGTCCCCCATTCCTTGCGCCGAAAGTCGCTCAGCAGGTGAACGCGGGCGGTCTCTTCGGTCCGGTCCTCGATCAGCTGCCGCGCTACGGCGATCGCGCCGTCGGGGCCGACCGACGAGGACGACAGAGCGAGTCGATCGGCCGTCTCGTTCCATCGCACCTCGAACTCCGAGTCGACTCGGACGCCGTTGAGATCGGCGAGCTGTTCGAACGACAGGTCGCTGGATGCGATCCGCTCGGCCGCAGCGGCTCGCGAGAAACGGATCAGCGTCACGCGCAGATCCCCGCCGCGATCGAACTGCTGCCCGAGCGTCACGAGCGCCTCGCGCATCCGTTCCAGACCGGAGCGCCCCTGCTGGACCGCGCCGACGCTGTAGCTGTCGTCGACCAGCACGTAGTGATGAACGGTCCTTCCGCCGAGGAGCGCGGCCAGACGCGAATCGCGGCATCCGACCTGGCCGAGCATCAGCAGCGCCGAGACGAGCGCCGCGATCCGCAGCAGCAGCAGGATCAGCTGCTTCAGGCGGATCCAGTTCCGCTGCCGCTTGTGACTCTGCAGCAGGAACTCCATCGCCGCCCACTTCACGCGCCGATGCCGGAGCATGTTGATCAGGTGGATCAACACCGGCAGGGCGATCATCAGGCCGAGCAATCCGGCCCAGACGATCGGCGACGGCGAGAAGAGGTTCGGCAGCATGATGACGGCAGCGACTCGCGGGCGGAACGATTCGGTTTCGGAACGTGTCGGGGAAGATCGATGAGAGGTGTCGGGGGTCGAGACAGGTCGACGCCTCGGATGACTCAGCGTCGCCCCATCGATGCGAGGCGATGACTGATGTAGCGGGCGAGCGCCGCATCGAGCGGCTCGCTGGTACGGATCAGGGCATAGTCGACCACCTGCTTGGCGCACTCGCGACGTAAACGATCGAGGAAGGTCCCGAGCGACTCCAGATAGGCATCACGGAGCGCTCGCGGGTTGCAGTTCAGAAAGTCGTCCGACTCGAGCCCTTCGAACCGGGTCGGCCCGGAGAACGGAAAGTCGAGTTCGTCGTCGTCCATGATGTGGAAGACCATCACGTCGTGCCCGCGCTGACGGAGCCAGCGGAGCCCCTTGAGGGTCCGTTCGACATCGCCGAGCAGGTCCGAAACCAGGATGACCATCCCTCGTTTCGGATGGTCTTCGGCGACCTGCTGGAGGATCGCGAAGAGGTCGGTCTTCTCCGACGGCTCGGCGACGTTCAGCGCCTCGATGATCGACATCAGCTGGTTGCGGCGACTGCGGACCGGCAGGCGAGCGCGGACCGTCCGGTCGAACGCCATCAGTCCGATCGAGTCCTGTTGGCGGAGCACCCAGTACGCCAGACTCGCCGCGACCGTGCAGGCATAGTCGTACTTCGAGAGCGGGCCGTCGCCGTAGCGCATGCTGGCCGAAACGTCGACCAGCATCAGGCAGCGGAGGTTGGTGTCCTCCTCGAACTGCTTGACGTACAGACGGTCCTGCCGCGCCCAGACCTTCCAGTCGACGTGGCGCAGATCGTCGCCGGCGACGTACTCGCGGTGCTGCCGGAATTCGATCGACTGACCGAAGTAGGGACTGCGATGCATTCCCGACAACAGCCCCTCGACGATATGCCGAGCCCGCAGGTCCATCCGCGCGATGCGACGGATCGCCTCAGGATGCAAAAATCTTCTGGAATCGGGCATCGCGCGACAGCTCGTCTTCCTTGGACGGAGTTTCCCGGATCAGGCGATCGACGACATCGTCGGCAGTGATCCCGTCGCTTTCGGCGGCGAACGTGACCGCCAGACGGTGACGCAGCACCGGCTTGGCAAGCTCGCGGATGTCTTCGGTGTCGACCTGGTTCCGTCCGTGCAGCAGGGCTCGCGCCTTGCCTCCCAGGATCATGAACTGCACCGCTCGCGGTCCGGCTCCCCAGCCGATCGTCTCGGCGATGTGGTCCGGCGTCCCCGGTTCGCCGACTCGCGTCTGACGGACCAGCATGATCGCGTACCGCATGCAGTGGTCCGAGATCGGCACCTCGCGCACCGTCTCCTGCAACGCCTTGATCTCCGCACCGGTCAGCACCGGTCGGATCTCGGTCGTCCCTCCGGCGGTGGTTCGCCGAGCGATCTCGAACTCGTCGACGAACGACGGGTACTTCACGAACACCTTGAACATGAAGCGATCCTGCTGCGCTTCCGGCAGCGGATACGTCCCTTCCTGTTCGATCGGGTTCTGGGTCGCGAGCACGAAGAACGGATCGGGGAGCGTGTGCCTCTGACGACCGACCGTCACCTGCCGCTCCTGCATCGCTTCGAGCAGTGCGGCCTGAGTCTTGGGAGGGGTTCGATTGATCTCGTCCGCCAGGACGATGTTCGAAAAGAGCGGCCCTTCGAGAAACCGTCGCTCGCGCTGACCGGTCGAGCGGTTCTCTTCGATGATCTCGGTGCCGGTGATGTCCGCCGGCATCAGGTCCGGAGTGAACTGGATGCGCGAGAAGGTCAGATCGAGCGTCCGGGCGAGCGAGCTGACCATCAGGGTCTTCGCGAGACCGGGGACCCCTTCGAGCAGACAGTGACTTCGCGTGAAGATCGCGATCAGGATCTGCTCGATCACCTCGTCCTGCCCGACGATCACCCGCCCCAGTTCCTCTCGGATCCGAGACCGGGCCGCCGCCAGTTTCGACACCGCCGAACCTTGCTCCATCGCGTTCGCTCCTAGGCTCTGGTCGTTCGTCACCGAATCGTCGCGTCGTCCCGCACCCGACGGTTACGCGAAGTGGTTCGCGCGTTCCTCGCTTCAGCGCCGCCTCCGGATCCGGACGATCGTTCGGACCGCGCTGGGCGGCGACCGGAATCGCCGCCGAGGCGTCGAACGCGGAACGGACCGATGCCGCTCGGCGGCGCCTGATCGCACCGCGACCGGATCGGTTGCACGTCAGTGCCGCGTCGAGCGACAAGTCGTCTCGACCGAGCGACACCGCATCGGGATCGGGAGGAGTCGTTGGGGCGGGGTTGTGGGGAGTTCGCGACGAGAACGATCGGATCGGGGATCGGTTCGGCAAGGGGCCGCCGACCACGCGATCCGAATTCTCCCGGGCGACCGCTTCAGGTTAACTGAGCCGCAAGTCCGCCGCCACTGTGTTGCCACCAAGCGGTCCCGTCGGACGTACGTCTGGCGTAATGCGACCGCCCCCGGTCGCATGTTTTCGAAAAGAGGCACCAAGGGTTTCTGCGTTGGGCGTTTCGGGCTGGAGAGCACTGGGATCCCGGCGCTGCGCTTCGG